>JAIKXR010000157.1 GCA_024683975.1 Paludibacteraceae bacterium | reverse complement strand
AATTTTTTTATGTCAGATTATATGAATTTTGTTTGGCAAGTCAGAAACTATAATAATTGTTTCTCAATTAAGAATAGCAATAATGATGTGTTGAAACGAAAAGAACGTATTGTGGCAGACCTGGAATGCCTAAGGTTGAATTATGTAACGATAGATAAATAAAAATATGTATATGTTATGAGCAAATATATTTCAATAACCATAGGCCCGATCACTCGTGTTATTTCCAAAGCGCAAAAGACACGGGGAATGTGGGCGGCAAGCTATCTTTTTTCCTACCTTGCAAAGGAAATTATACGCCCATTCAAGGACCGGGAATTTCTGTTACCGTTGGTAAACGATGAAATGTACCGACAGACATTCAATGGCGCTGGTGTGTTTCCCGACCGGTTTATCTTTCAAGCCATCGAGGGCGATTTCGAAAAACTGAAGGCTCACATCAACGATGTCTTTGCCCAACTTGCAGCAAATGTTGACTGTCCTCAGAACGACGACACTAAAGATGTTGAAAAAAACCTCAGACAGATTTTCAAAGTGTACTTCTTTGAGCAGGAACGTGGTAATACTGAAGAACGGGCGTTTATTGAGCAATGCGAGCACACACTCAGTTTGCTTGAAGAGCAGGATACTTTCGTTCCCTCAGTTGCCGATGACAAGGACTATCTTTCCAGGCTGATTAATGGAGACATGGCGGGTATGCGTTTTCTGATGAATGATGCTGGAATTGGTGAAAGGTTCAAAAGTATTGTAGAGATATCATCCGAGGATAGCCCCACGTTTTCCTGTAAAAAAGAAGACCCGAATCCACGTCGCCCGTATGAACGCTACATTGCTATCATTTACGCTGACGGAGACTCGATGACCACGGCTCTTTCCAAAGTGAAAACGTCTGACTTGAGCGAAGCTTTGTTTGAATTTAATAAAAGTGCTGTCAATATTATAAATGGATTCGATGGACAACCAGTTTTCGTAGGAGGTGACGACTTGTTCTTCTTTGCTCCTATTTTCCACAAAGGCAAGTCTATCTTCAGGCTTCTACAGGACCTTGACGAAGCTTTCCATCAAGCTTTGAAGAAGAAAAATATTGATGGTCCTACACTTTCGTTCGGTGTATCGGTAACATACTATAAATTTCCTATGTCGGAGGCCGTCATCCTTTCACAAAAGCTATTGGGATTTGCAAAAGGACGTGAAACATTGGAAAATAACCGTTTTGAGAAGTCTGTTTTCGGGAGGAAGAACAATGTTCTTTTCTCGGTACAGAAACACAGCGGACATACACGTGCTGCACTTCTGCACAAAGGATGCACGAAAACTCTTGAGCTATTTAACAATATGGCAGACAAATACACCAGGCTTTCCGTTGGTAATGATGACAACGGCAATAAGATGCTGAGTTCGGTTATGCACAATTTGCGAGAACACGAACCGGTCCTTTTCAACGCGATTCACGACAAGGACCTTCTTAAAAATTATTTTGCCAATTACTACAACGAAGACGGACACGACTCTTATAGGAACTTTTTTTGCGAGCTTGCAGACTTGTTATATGTCGCCTGTGCTGAGTATGGGGATGAATATTCCGCCCTTGACCTTTCTTATTCCTTGCTTCAATTCATTCACCTTGTAAACAGTAAAAGAGATGAGTAGATATAAAGTAACCCTTAAGCCTATTGATTGGTTCTTTTTTGGTGGCGAACAGACCTTCGACAATGGGAGCAGCCAGTCGTTCATTGCCCGTTCCAACCGTTACCCACAACAGACATCTCTGCTAGGTATGGTGCGGTATCAGTTGCTCAAACAGGCAGGCCTTCTCTCTGAACCTGGGAAAAAACTGACGGAAGAAGAGAAACAAAAAAGCGCAGAACTAATAGGGAGTTCTAGTTTCTCGCTTGACAGTCAGACCGAACTGCATTATGGGGCAATCAACGGGTTGTCACCTGTTTATATTCAGCGTGGGGGTAAAATATTATTGCCAATGCCGTATACATTTGGCACACAACTGGTTTTTCCTCCCGAAGGCGGTAGGATATGTTTGGGTGGCAATACAATAAGCACTATTCCTCAACTGACAGTCAATCCCGGCTATGATTACTACAAGAACCCGGAAAGGCTTATTGATGTTGAAGGCAATATTTCCTCAATCAATGACCTTTATAAATCAACAATGCAGATTGGCATCACCAAGGCACAGGATGGAGATGACAACGAGAGTGGTTTTTTCAAACAGGAAGTACTACGTTTTGCTAACGACGATATCAGCTTTGTCTTCTATTTGCAATTGGCCGATGGCGTATCGCTATCCAAAGATACCGTTTTTGTTGGCGCTCAGCGTTCTTGCTTCAAAATGGACGTGGACATATGGACGGATGAATTGTTTATTCCGTCTCATCCCGACCATTCAGTGTTGATTTGCAGTCCTACATTCGTTCACGACATCGACGCTATGAACGACTGTTGTCTATTCCATTGGAGCCGAAGTATGCCTTTCCGTAACATTATCAATTCTGAAAATGGCAGACTTAAATCCGGAGCCGTGGCCTATCGCCGCCACTCCGCCGTAAGCACATTCCTGCAGCCGGGTTCGGTACTTTTTTACAAAAAAGAAAAACTGGAACAATTGGTAGATCTCTTGAACAATCCAAATCTCAAAACTATTGGTTATAACAACTATCATATAAACGAATAAAAACAATAAATAATATGGAATCGAAACTTTTTTTCATCAACGCCCTCAGCAACCTGCACGTAGGCAGTGGCGAAATCAATTACGGACTTGTAGACAACCTTATCCAGCGCGACCCCGTTACGGAGCTGCCTACCATTAATTCTTCGAGTCTCAAAGGAGCACTTCGAGAGCACTTTACTAAAGTGGAGGGAAACAAGATTGATGTCATTTCAATCTTTGGCAGCGACCCCAAGGAGACAAAGGACAGAAGGCAAGGAACGGTAAGGTTTTTCGACGCAGATCTTATCAGTATTCCCGTTAGAATCACAGGTGCAGATTTCCCTTTTGTCCACGTAAGCACTACCCAGCAACTCAACCGACTGTGGCACCGTTGCGAACAATTCGGCATTCCCAATGCCCAATTCTTCAACGGTATCGCCAATCTGCCCAATGTTCGGAAAAAAAACACACCTGTTAGAATAGAGGATATTGAAGGCACCATCCCTTCCGTAGAGGTAAAGCCAGATGAGTCGCCTGAAATTGTAGGGGAGAGGCTTGTAATAGTCAGCGAGTCGCAAATGGATCAACTCTGCAACGATGAACACCTTCCGGTTATTTCACGCAACTGTCTCGACGATGGTCAGAGTACAAATCTCTTCTATGAACAGGTATTACCTCGTTATTCCCGTTTGGTTACCATTGTTATGGGTGAAGGAAATGATTTTACCCATTTCTGCAATACGCTAAATAACCAAATTGTGCAGATTGGTGCTCATGCAACCATAGGCTATGGTTTCTGTCAGTTCAAACTTTATCCGTTAACCAATAACAACCCGCAGCAATGAAAATCACAGCACAAGAAATATCCAATGCACAATCGGCTTTGACGCAAAATGGCATCGTTTCCAATGACGGTACTTACAGTAAGGAGTTTAATGGATATATCTCTAGTTTTGGTGCTTCGCTGGTTCAGGCGGGCTTGTTGCCAACCATCATCTTTTTCGAGAATAAGGATGCGTCTACAGAAAAAGATCGGTCACTTGTCATTAGTGCGCTCAAGCAACTGCTTTGTATTGCCGACAAACCGTCTATGGCAAAATACATCATTGAAACGAAAAAAGCCAACGACCAGGAGTTTATTAACGATGTGACACGCGCAATGACGGCTATGAAGCTGGCATTGCGTATGTACAAAAAGAACTAAAGGATATGCCTGAACATAAGAATTACAACAATAACCGTGGAGGGCAGCACGGCAAGCCACGGGAGGGAAGACCCAACCAGTCGAGGTATACCCCTCAACGTCAAGATAACCCTGGTTATTCA
>JAIKXR010000130.1 GCA_024683975.1 Paludibacteraceae bacterium | reverse complement strand
ACGCGCAATTGGAGCGCGAGCTGGCGCATGAGCGCAAGAATGAGAGAGCATTGGCTGAGTTCGAAGCTATGAGAGCTGAAGCCTATAAGTATAACTTTTAATCTAAGAAATGGAATTGGGAGGGGCAACCCTCCTTTTTTTTTAGACCGGTCGCAGGCTCTTCCGGATGACGAGCATCCAGTTCTTTTGCATGACTGTCATCGTTGTATTTTGTTCGACTATCAGGTTTTGGGCGTTCCCGGCATAGTTCTGCAGATCCGCTCATCTCCAGAGCTAACCCGGTCGGGCTTTGCAGGGGTTCACAAGTTCCGCATTTGTACCAAACACCATAGCCCTTCCAATCCCTAACGCAAGGGGAAATTGCATTTTCCGTTAATTTTTGATAAATCTTTAATCAAGAGTGCCATAAAACTTGCACATGTCAATTTTTTTGAGTAATTTTGCAGCACTTTTATATTAGGCTTATTATATCATGAAAGGAACGTGGTACATACTAATATTCGCTCTTGCACTTTGTTCTTGCAAGCACACAAAGCCGGAAACGCATGTTTCTGCCCTCATCGGCTGGGCTGCCGAGCATTTTGAGGAGATAGCCAAAGAATAAATACCATATAACAACTATGCGAAAAGTAATCATTACTCTGCTGGCGGCGATAATGAAAGCGTCTTCGCATTATAAACTTCAAAAAATCGCACTTCCAATAAAATAATTGTCAGACTTGTTCGTCTATAAGAGTGAAGGGGTGCCAAGTACCAAGTACAAAGTTGAAGATACAAAGCCTCTCATTGAACAAGTCAAATAGTATAACCAGACATTTATGGAACAACAGAAGAAGAACAGATGCGGCATCTGCGCCGCGCACATCGGAATCGGTCTGTGCATCATCGCCGCAGTGACGGCAGTTGTCATGGTCCTGTGGAACGTGCTCATTCCCGCCATTACCGGCTGGACTGCTATCAACTATTGGCAGGCATTAGGTATCGTTGTCCTCGGACATCTTATCACCAGCGGTCACAAAGGTGGTCCCTGCCACGGTCATCATGGTTCTCACGGACACCACGGACACTGCTGCAGCAGCCACGAGAAGCCCGAAGTCCCCGAAGCGGCGGCATAGAGCCTGATGAGCGGAATAGGCGAATTATACAACAGTCTGCGCGGGGAGTTGCTGGCATATTTGCGCAATTCCCTGCGTGTCGATGACGAGGCGGAGGACATTGTTCAGGATGCCTTCCTCCGTCTTCTCATGCTTGACCGATTAGAGGACATCGGTAGTGAGGCGGCGTATCTCTATACGGCGGTGCGCAATCTCGTTATTGACCGTCAGCGCACACGTCATGAGGAGCCGATGCCACAGGTTACTGTTTCCGAGGAGGACGAGCAGTTTACGCAAGACCTCTCAGCGCTGATTGCCGACACCGACCATGCGCCCGACACGCTTCTGCAACGTCAGGAGATACACAAGGCGTACCAGGCCGCACTCGCCGAACTGCCCGAACCGCAACGCGAGGTCTGGATGCAGACGGAGGAGGCGGGCTTGTCTTTCAATGATCTCGCCGCACAGACAGGCACGCCGCTTAATACACTGCTGAGCCGCAAACACTATGCCGTCAAACACCTCCGCAAACGCCTGCAACCGTTCATGACATAAATCAGACTAAACATAAACAATTTTCAATAATTTTCAATATGACATTTGAAGAAGCGATGCGTGCCCGCCACATGGTGCGCCGATATACCGAAAAACCTCTGCCGGAGGATATCGTAGCACAACTCAACCAACGGATTGAGGAGAACAACCAAACTCATCATCTTGCCATCCGCCTGATGCTGAATGATACCAACGCTTATCAAGGCATTGTGAAATTGCTCCTCGCCAAAGGCGTGAAGAACTACTTCATTATGGCCGGTGACGATGCTCCCGACCTTGGCGAACGTCTTGGTTACGCCGGTGCAGACCTAATGCTATTTGCCCAAACCCTCGGTCTTAATACATGGTGGGCCAGTGGCACCTTCAGCCGCAAGAACACCGCAGCGGCAGTCGGTAACAAGAAAGTACTTGGTGTGGTGGCTGTGGGATATGGTGCCTCGCAAGGCGTGCAACACAAGATGAAGAAAGCCACGGAAGTGAGTGCATACGAAGGCATTGCACCGCAATGGTTCTCTAACGGTGTTGCAGCAGCCCTGCTTGCCCCGACAGCTCTCAATAAACAAGCGTTCTTCGTGCAAGGCATAGGTGACAAGGTGAATCTGACCTACAAGGAAGGCACCTTCTCCGGTGTGGATAAGGGGTTGGTGAAGTACCATTTCGAACTCGGTGCAGGAAAAGGGTGTTTTCAGTGGATGTAGGCGATTGACAAACAAACGAAATTGACATGATTATCGCTATTCTAATTTTCGCATTGCTGTTCATCCTGCCGGACCTGTATATCTCGTCGGTGCTCATGCGTGGTGCCGCATGGTGGGCGCACCTGCTGTTGTGGCTGCCTGCTATCACTGCCTTAGGGCTGATAGCCTCATTCCGCTTGGGTGGCGTCACCAGCGGCAAACTGGATATATTCACCGCCTTGCTACTCTGTGTGGCACTGCCGCAAATCCTTTTTACCGTTTTTTCGCTGCTCGGCAAACTGACATCTTTTGCATGGCAACCGGCTCTGGGAATAGGTAACGGCACAGGTATAGCCGTCGGCGCAGTCGTCTCTGTGGCGATGCTGTACGGACTGCTGTTCGGATGGAAACAACTGACCGTCAGGAATATTGACTTGGCGTTTGACGACCTGCCCGAGTCGTTCAACGGTTACCGCGTTGTCCAACTGAGCGACATGCATGTGGGCAGTTATGGCACGAACCCTTCCTTCCTTGAGAAAGTCGTACAGCGTGTACATGACGAGCAGCCCGACCTCATTGTCTTTACCGGTGACCTCATTA
>JAIKXR010000155.1 GCA_024683975.1 Paludibacteraceae bacterium | reverse complement strand
GCGACGGCGTTATCTACAATGCACAGGGACAGAAGGTCAATTAGTTGAGTGTTGAGAGTTGACAATTGATAGTTAAAACTCTGAAGACTTAGATAGAAGTGAAGGGGCAGCCGCAGGGCTGCTCCTTCACTTTTTGCGGACGGGGGACCGGCAAGCCTGCCGCACTCCAAGTCGGGCCACTCTCTTTTTGCAGACCGACTGTCCGCTTTCCAAAAGGGTTAGAAGAGATAACCCATTTTGACATAGAAATTGGTATAGTCGCGTGAGTCGCGGCGTGAGAAGGCAGCCGCCCAATCGACAGAAAGCACGAAATTCTCATTCATAGCAATCTTAAGACCCAAGCCTGCCGACATGTGCGGGAGATAGATGTCACGATGGTCAAACGAGAAAAAGTCGTCAGGGTTGTCGGATGTATGGTCCCGGATGTTGGCTTCTTCTATACGCGAGCGTATGTCCTGTTCGTCAATAATATAAGGCTGTGTGATGAGTCCGAGGTCGAAGAAAGGGTTGAGGCCTATATAGAAATGCTGTTTGAACAGGTCAAAATCAACTATACGGAAGCGGAACTCAATATTGGTATAAGCATAGCCATTGGCGAGAATACGGTTGCGCAGGACACCCCGCAGCGAGTTGCCTCCGCCCAGACCTTCGTAGAGGACACGATGGATAAAGAGAGTGTTGAGGTAGGTGTTGAGGTAATAGGGGCTGCGTCCGATGAGGATGTTCTGTGTGCCGATACGGTAGGCGAAGATGATACGGTTGGAGTAAACGGGTACATAGTGGCGGAAGGTGAAATTGAAGCGCAGATGGTTGAATCCGGAGGATGCCTGCTGTCCGAACACTATGGAGTTGAAGGCGGCCGTATAGGTAAAGAAAGCGTCGGCATAGACACCGTGTGCGGGACACGCCTGTTGGTCGCGTGAGTCATATACGGCACCGAAGCGGAGGTAGGGGTGCCATCCGCCGGCTGATTCCGCCTCTTCGATAAGGTTCCAACGTACATACTTGTCGTAGAGAGACTCTATATCAGGGTTGAGGTATCGAGTGGAGTCTGTGAGTATAGCTGCGTTGAGCCTGGCGTAGTCGCATCTGCCTGTGAGGTAGCCGAGAACTCCTATACCGAGGTTGATTTTCCAATGGTCAGTAAGGCTGCGGTCAATGTCGGCACTGATGCGGAAGAAGTCGCGGCGGTACTTATAGAAAGCGCGTGATACATACTGAACAGTGTCCATACGTTCAGGATGGCGGCTCCAGTGGTGCCATTCGTATTGGTAGCGGCTCTGGTATCCGTTGAAGCCGTAGAAATCGCACATGGCATCAGGCAGGTAGGTGGCATCGATAGAGAGGTGGTGATTAGGGATGAGGCTCCTGGTATCGTAATTGAAGCGTACTGTACCGTAATGTCTGGTGGAATAAGTGGCTTCGAGGAAGAACATCTGTCGGTAGTCAGGATAACGCGTACCGTCACCATAGTCATAGATATTGGCCAATACGCCACCTTGGAAGCCGAGGTCGGCATCATAAGCAACGTCAGGCAGGATACCGAAGTTCCAGCCTTTTTTTGTTTTTTTGTTGTCTGCGTAAGCGGAAATACTTATATTTGCGAGCAGAACAAGGAGGAGTATGAGATGTTTAGACCGCATGCAGGAGTAGTGCCACCCCGACACCGAGATAGGTGCCGACAGCGTAGCCGATAAGTCCGATGACTATACCCGAAACAAGAACCTTCTTATTACCCATAGCACCAATGACAGGCGGAACGAACGGCGGCGAGCAGAGCAGTGCGATGAGGCTGACCGAATAGAGGTCACCACTGACGCGGAAGAGCCTGCAGAACAGCAGATGGAAGAGCATAGCCCCGACAACAACCATCAGCACCAACAGACCAATCAAGAGTGTGCTACCTTGAACGGCGCGCCAATCGAAGAGAGAGGCGAGAATGACGCTGAAAAGGAGGATGAAGAGCATACCCAACTCAAAGGTCTTTGGGAGGTTGCGAATACGGTCGGAGAAGGAGGCGATGACAGAGAGTGTGGTGACAGTAAGGATGATGACCATCTCATTGAGGACGGGCTGATCAGGCTCATCGGGGTCGGGGGCTATCCATCCAATACGCCATAGGAGGTATGACAAAGCACATCCGACAGCAAGAAAAGAGAGGCTGAGCAGCAGTCCGACAAGCATACCAGGGAGGTTATCGCGTGAGGTCATGCCGTGGTAGTTCTCGACATCGGTGACAGGTGGGGGCATTTGACGCAGTTGGTGACGAAAAGCGGGCGTGGTCTCGTCGGTGAAAGGCAATAGTTTGCGAAACAGTCTGTACCCGCCGCCAAGCAGGAAGAAATAGAGTATGACGGTAATGAGCATATCGAAGGCGAGAACCATAGCCATAAGGCTTTTGTTGACACCGAGCGATGCACCGAGCGCGTTAAAATTGAGAGTACCGCCAGTGTACATACCTGTGAGCATAGCGCAGATTTTGCCGAGCTGGCTGATATCGCTACCTACAGTGTCGGTTTGCGGCATAGAGGTGAGCGCGAGGCGGTAACAGATGATGACTGTCAAGACGACCGCAACGAGTCCTGAAAGGAGTGCG
The DNA here is from genome assembly GCA_024683975.1 of Paludibacteraceae bacterium. Classification (GTDB taxonomy): domain Bacteria; phylum Bacteroidota; class Bacteroidia; order Bacteroidales; family Paludibacteraceae; genus Colicola. The sequence goes on along the minus strand of JAIKXR010000155.1, from coordinate 25,489 downwards.
AGGATGGTTTTGGGCAGAGCGCGTGTCCAGAGCCGAAAATCGCAGTTGAAGAGCAGCAGCGGAATGGCTACCACCACAGAAAAAGACATAAGTGAGGACTGCCACGAAGAAAAATACATCTCCTCCATACTGTCGGCAGGGAAATGAGTGATTCCTGTGACCGCCATAAGAAGTCCTGCAGTATATGCGGCGATGACAGTACCAAAACGCTGCATCCACCGCTTGTGCTTAAATATCGTTATTATCACGATGGGAATAACGATATAAAGCGCAAGCAGCAGAACGACCCGCCAGATGCGGGGGTTGGATATCAGAAGATTGCAAATCAAGCGTTAACCTGAGCCATGTGGGCGATGAGGTTGAGCACTTTGTTGGAGTAGCCAATCTCATTGTCGTACCACGAAACGACCTTCACGAAGGTGTCGGTGAGTGCGATACCCGCCTTAGCATCGAAGATAGAAGTGAGGGGGCAACCCAAGAAGTCGGATGAAACAACGTCTTCGTCGGTGTAACCGAGAATACCTTTGAGTTCACCTTCCGAAGCTTTCTTCATAGCAGCGCAGATATCGGCATACTTGGCAGGCTTCTTCAGATTGACAGTGAGGTCCACCACGCTGACATCCAGAGTGGGAACGCGGAAGGACATACCGGTGAGTTTGCCGTTGAGCTCGGGAATAACTTTGCCTACAGCCTTGGCAGCGCCGGTGGACGAAGGAATGATATTACCTGCAGCGGCACGTCCACCACGCCAGTCTTTGAGGCTGGGACCATCCACGGTCTTCTGTGTAGCGGTAGTGGAGTGAACGGTGGTCATCAGACCGTCGGCTATACCCCAGTTGTCGTTGAGGACCTTAGCGATAGGCGCAAGGCAGTTGGTAGTGCAAGAAGCGTTGCTGACGAACTGCGTCCCCTTGACATAGGTTTTCTCGTTGACACCGCAAACGAACATAGGAGTGTCGTCCTTGGAAGGAGCGGACATCACCACGTACTTGGCACCTGCCTGGATATGCGCCTGAGCTTTCTCCTTGGTGAGGAACAAGCCTGTGGATTCAACCACGTATTCGGCACCTACCTCGTTCCATTTGAGGTCGGCAGGGTTCTTCTCCGCTGTAACACGGATGGTCTTGCCGTTGACGATGAGTTTGCCACCGTTGGCTTTGCCTTCTGCGTCGAGGAAATCCTCCGCCTCGATGGTGCCTTCGAACTGTCCGTGCATAGTGTCATACTTGAGCATGTAAGCCAGATACGTGGCAGGGCAGAGGTCGTTGATACCTACGATTTCGATGTCATTACGCGTTTGTGCGGCGCGGAAAACGAAGCGCCCGATACGGCCAAAGCCGTTGATACCTACTTTTGTCATAGTTTTTGTTTTATATTGGTTTGTTTGTCTTTTAACTTGTATGTGCTGTTTTCAGTATCAGCACTTGTTTTTTTATCAAAATCGCGCAAAGGTACAGCGGCAAGTGGAGATAAGCAAGAGTTTTTTCAAATTTAGGGAAATTTAGGATTTTGCACAGGTGCTTTCAGTGGTATTTTTGTTGTTTTTCCAGTGATTTTTCGGTTGCTCTTTTTTCGTCCTTTTTTCGAGTTTTTTTCGAGTTTTTTATGTTTTACACAGGGAAAACGTATCACATAGACAGGGAAGAGGTATCACGGAAATGTAAGGAGAGCTGGGCAGTGGTCCAAGTGAGAAGGCGGGCGTGAAAAAAAACTCTGATTTATTGTATAATCAGAAAGTAAGCATTACCTTTGCCGCCCTATAATAACAAATACGCGCTTTTGCAGGGCGTTGTCCTGCGTAATGTGAATTTGATGCAGACCTTGCGGTTCTGTAGTCGTACAAGAGATGAAATCGGATTACATTATTGAAGTGAACCACGTCTTCAAACAGTTTGAGGACGGTCAGTATGCCCTTCGTGACGTAAGTCTGAAAGTGAAGAAGGGTGAGTTTGTAACGATACTGGGACCTTCGGGTTGCGGCAAGACGACACTGCTGCGATGCATAGCGGGTTTTCAGGTAGCGAGTGAGGGCGATATACTGCTTAACGGCGAGGATATGACCGATCTGCCCGCCAACAAGCGTCCTGTCAATACAGTTTTCCAGAAGTATGCACTGTTTCCCCATCTGAACGTCTTTGACAATGTGGCGTTCGGCTTGAAGCTACGCGGTGTGGAGAAGGAGGAGATGGTACGGAGGGTTAGAAAATCTCTAAAGATGGTCAGTATGTCAGACTACGAGTACCGTCATGTGGACAGTCTGTCGGGTGGTCAGCAGCAGCGCGTTGCGATAGCAAGAGCCATCATCAACGAGCCTGAGGTGCTGCTGTTGGATGAGCCGTTGTCGGCTTTGGACAGAAAGATGCGCGCTGACATGCAGCTGGAACTGAGGGAGATGCACAAGAAACTGGGTATAACGTTTATCTATGTGACTCATGACCAGGAAGAGGCGTTGACACTGAGCGACAGGGTAGTGATAATGCGTGAGGGAAGGATACAGCAGATCGGCAGTCCTACAGATGTGTATAACGAACCCCAGAACTGCTTTGTAGCCAACTTCATAGGCGAGAGCAACATTTTGGACGCGATGATGGTGAGAGACGAGCTGGTGCATTTCTGCGACAGGGATTTTGCCTGTGTGGACAAAGGATTCGGCGAGCAGACGGAGGTGGATGTAGTGATACGTCCCGAGGACTGGTATATAGGCAGGGTTGAGAACGTTCCTCAAGACAAGAAAGGCGGCGAGATGACCAAGAGTACCCCATGGCAGCTGATAGGCGAGGTGCAGACGTGCATCTTCAAAGGTGTACACTACGAGATGACGGTGATGACGGATAACGGGTATGAGATGGTGGTACAGGACTATCAGCAGTTTGTACCGGGTACGAAGGTGGGGCTGTTAGTCAAGCCTGAAGACATACAGGTGATGAAGAAAGAGAGGCTGTGCAACGAGGAAGAGGCAACAGTCCTGCCTGGCAACCAAGTGGAGATGTTAGGTGAGAAATGGGACATAACAGAGCGTGCATCGGAGCGGTTTGAAGCCGGAGAGAAGGCAAGGGCGGAGTTCGACTTCAACAGGGTCAACCTGCAGGACGATGAGGAGGACGGAGTATTGAGCGGCGAGGTGCATTTTATTTTGTACAAGGGAAACCATTATCACCTGACAATACGGACTGATGACGGAGATGACATATACGTGGATACGAACGATATATGGGATGTGGGTGACAGAGTAGGCATAAGGGTTGCCCCGTCGTGGATACGGCTATACAAAACGAACATTGAGGCAGAGGCAAAAAAATGAAAAACGTACTTCATCATCGCAGGACTTGGGCCTGGCCCTACCTGTTGTTTCTGGTTCTGCTGGTAGTGTTGCCATTGTGTCTGATAGGCATCTATGCTTTTACGGACATGGACGGAGAGTTTACGCTGAAGAATTTTGTAATGTTTTTCAACAAGTCGGAAGCGGTCAATACGCTTATTTACTCGATAGCGATAGCGATGATAACGACGATTATATGCTTGCTGTTAGGTTATCCGGCAGCGTATATAATGGCGATGAAGTCGTTCAGGACACCGGAGGTGATGGCATTGCTGTTCATCCTGCCGATGTGGATAAATTTCCTGTTGAGGACTATAGCGACAGTAGAGTTGTTTCACATGCTTAACCTGCCGTTAGGCGAGGGTGCGTTGCTGTTCGGTATGACCTACGATTTTCTGCCTTTTATGATTTACCCCATATATAACACGCTGCAGAAGATGGACTTGAGTCTGATAGAGGCTGCGCGTGACTTGGGTGCAAACAGGTTTCAGGTGTTTACGAAAGTTATACTGCCTCTGTCCGTACCGGGCATCTATTCGGGCATAGTGATGGTATTTATGCCGACGGTATCGACTTTTGCCATATCGGAATTGCTGACTCTCAATAAGATAACATTGTTTGGTTCGCTCATCCAGCGGAGTTTTGGCGAGGGGGGCATAACGATGTGGAACTACGGCGCGGCATTGTCGCTGCTGATGCTGATAATCATAGGTGCAACGAGCTTCTTCGGCAATCAGGACGAGGCGAGCGAAAACATGGTAAGGTAAGAAGATGGGCAAGAAACAATTACTTTCGGAGAAGCGCAGTTTTTTGGAGCGCGCTTTGGGCAGGGGTTACCTGTACCTGTTGTTATTCGTGCTGTATGTGCCTATAGTGCTGATTATCATTTTCTCTTTTACACAAAGCAAGGTATTGGGCAACTGGACGGGCTTTACCTTTTCGCTGTATCAGAACTTGTTTACGGGTTATGATCTGAACGCCAATGTGAGGGTTGATCCCAACTTATACAGGGCGATAGGTTATACAGGATTGATAGCCGTTGCGGCAGCTGCGATATCAACATTCTTGGGGACACTGGCGGCGATAGGGATATACAACATGAACGCACGCCACAGGAAAGGTATGATGTTCTTGAACTCCATACCGATGATCAATCCCGATATACTGACCGGCATATCGTTGTTCCTGCTGTTTGTGTTTTTAGGCATCAGCAGGGGTCTGGCGACGGTGCTGATAGCGCATGTCGTTTTTTGCACGCCATACGTGGTGTTGAGCGTGATGCCGCGGCTGACACAGATGAATCCGAATATCTATGAGGCGGCGTTGGACTTGGGTGCGACCCCGATGCAGGCGTTGAGGAAAGTGCTGTTGCCGGAGTTGCGCCCCGGAATGATAAGCGGGTTCATCCTGTCACTTACGCTGTCGATAGACGATTTCGGTGTGACGTTCTTCACGAAGGGCAGCGGCGGACTGGAAACGTTGTCAACATTCATTTATGCAGACGCACGAAAAGGAGGTCTGACACCTGAATTGCGGCCGCTGTTCTCGCTGATATTCCTGACTATACTTGTACTATTGATAATAACCAATGTACGGGCATACAGACAGAAAAACAAACTTAATCAATAATCTATAAAATCCTTACTAAAATGAAAAAACTAACTTCTTTACTGATGGCGTTGCTGATGGCGACAGTGTTGATGGCAGATGACCGCGAGCATACGCTGAAGATTTACAACTGGGCTGACTACATTGATATGACCAATGTGCTGGACAAGTTCCCTGAATGGTATAAGGACCAGACCGGCGAGGAAGCAAAGATTATTTATCAGACGTTTGACATCAATGAGTCGATGCTGACGGAGATAGAGATAGGTAAGGAGGATTATGACGTTGTATGTCCGTCGGAATACATAATCGAAAGGATGCTGCGCAATAATCTGCTGCTTAAGATAGACAAGAACTATGGTGAGCTGACAGACTACACAAAGTTAGTGTCCCCGTTCGCACAGCGTATGTTCCAGCAGATGGCACCCGAAGGGTCGGGAATCAACGTGGCCGACTACGCGGTAGGCTATATGGGCGGCACGACGGGTATCATATACAACCCCGCCTACGTGAATGCTGACGACATCCGTTCGCTCGGCGGTCTGCTTGATCCGAAGTTCACAGGGAAAGTGTTTATGAAAGACGCTTTCAGGGATATCTATTCGGTGGTTGTGCTGTACGTGTATAAAGACGAGATCGCCCGTGGCGAGGTGACCCGCGAGGAATTAGTTGCACACGTGAACGAGGAGCGCATAGCGCGTGTTGAGAAGTTCCTGACGGATATGAAGAACAACATAGCCGGCTGGGAAGTGGATTTCGGCAAGGAAGAGATGACGAAGGGCAAGACGTGGATGAACCTTTCGTGGTCGGGCGATGCGCAGTGGGCGATTGACGAAGCTGCGGAGGTAGGTGTCAAACTTGAATACCTCGTTCCGGAAGAAGGCTCGAATGTATGGTTTGACGGCTGGGTGATACCCAAGTACGCAAAAAACACGAAGGCAGCGAGTTATTTCATCAACTATATGTGTATGCCGGAGAACGCCATTCTGAATATGGAGGAGATCGGCTACATGAGTGTAATAGCTTCGCCGGAGATACTGGAATGGGCTGACGATGAGGAGGCTAACGAAGAGACAGCCGACCTGAGTTATTTCTTCGGCGATGGTGCGGAGGCTGTTCACGCCAACCAGGTGCTGTATGCCGACCGGTCGGTCATTGAACGCTGCGCGCTGATGCACGACTGCGGCGACCAGACAGAGGCAATGCTGGCAATGTGGAACCGCGTGAAAGGAGACAACCTGAGCAGTACGATGGTCATCATCATTGTGCTGATCGGATTGGTAGTCATATTGTTTGCCGTTGTGCAGACTATGAACCGCCGTCGCGAGAAGGCATTACATACCAAAAAACACAATAAGAGATGAAGAAACTGAGCGTTATACTTCTGTGCCTGCTCAGTTGTTTGAGCGTGGCAGGCAACGTGATGGAGAATGAGTTTTTTGCCCTCCGCTCACGTTTTGCGTCACGTGACAGCGAACTGAAAGATGACTTGCAGAAGTATTTGAAAGACTACCCGTACACGACATATTTCCATGACGTGGAGTTGATGATAGGTGTAATACAGACTGAGAACAAGCAGTACAAGCAGGCATTGCGGGCGTTTAAGAGCGTGGATTGGAAGCAGTTGGGGCGGAATGACCAGCCTATGTTCTTCTTCTATCGCGGATACGCTTTTATGCAGAGCGGAGAGGCGGATGCGGCGATGAGTTGCTTTGAGGTGCTGAAAGAGAGTAATAATCCATATACGCTGCAGGGCAAGTATTACTATGCCTATTGCCAATACAAGCAAGGGCATTATGACACTGCCTTGCAGGATTTTCTCGATTTGGAGATGACGGAGCAGTACGGAAGCATCGTGCCGTACTACATCATACAGATTTACTATGCCAAGGGCGAGTATGACGAGGTATGGCAAAGGGCAAAAGAACTGCTTGAAGAGAATCCCGACAATGCCAATAATGCTGAGGTTTACCGCATTTTAGGCGAGATGTACTACAACAAGGGCAAGTATGCGAAAGCAACGGAGAACTTTGAGCAGTATGCCTCCATCTTAAGCAAGAAGAAAAAGAAACTGATGCGCAATGACCTGTATATAATGGGTATAGCCTATTACAAACAAAAACGTTATGACGATGCTATCCGTTCGCTCAAGCAGGTCAAGCAGGAGAAGGATGCCATATCGGAGAACACGTGTTTGCATTTGGGTCATGCGTATGTCAATACTGAACAGTGGGAAAGCGCCAAGCTGGCCTATTCGGCAGCAATGAATTTCCGCATTAACGACAAGACACGCGAGGAGGCGATGTATAATTATGCATTGACTACCCACAGGAAAAACACTGCGTTAGGGGAGAGTGTGACGGCATTCAACAATTTTCTTAAAGAGTACCCGAAGACGGAGCATGCGACTGAAGTTTATCAGTTGCTGGCTGACGTTTATATGAACACCAAGAACTACACGGCAGCATTAGAGGCTGTGAATGCTATACCCAAGCAAACGGACAAGACGGAGCAGATCAAGCAGTTCTTGCGCTATCAGATAGGTGTGGATGCCTTCTTGCAGGGCAAGATGCAGGATACGGAGAAATGGATGACGGAGGTGATAGAGAAAGACAAGTCGTGGTCATCGTATAAGACTGACGCATACTATTACAGGGCTGAAGCAAGGTACAGACTGCATCAATATGAAGATTGCTACAACGACTTGAAGGTTTTTCGTTCGGCACCGGGTAACAAATCCGGCAATCTGGCTAACGTGGATTACCTGATGGGATATTCGTTGTTCAGCCTGAAACAATATTCGGAGGCGGAGGTGGCGTTCCGCAGGTATGTGAAAACGGCTGACAAGAAACAGAACACATACGCAGACGCTATGAACAGGATAGGCGACTGCTGCTTTAACCACAGGGCATTCAAGGACGCTATTGCAGCATATAAAACCGTAGTGGAGATGAAGGCTGCCGGTGCTGACTATGCCATGTTCCAGACCGGTTATGCGCAAGGACTGTTGCACCAATACTCAAACAAGTCAACAACGATGGAGCAGTTGGTGTCAGGTTATCCCAAGTCGGACTATGCTGACGATGCGCTGTATGAGATAGCACGTGCCAACCTGCAAGACGGCAATGAAGAGAAGGCCATCAACGCGTATAACAGGCTGATTAGCGACTATCCCAACAGCAGCTATGCCAGCAAAGCATCGTTAGAAAGGGCGATGGTTTACAGGGACGCGAAGAAGTATGACGAGGCGATAGCAGGCTTCAAATCAACAATAGAGAAGTATGCAGGAAGCGATGAGGCATATTCGGCATTGGACGGATTAGAGCAGATATACGTGGAAACGAACAATATATCTGAATACTTGGCGTATGTCAAGCAGACCGGCAAAATGAAGACAACAGCAACCGCACAAGAAGACTCGCTGACTTACGTGGCGGCTGAACTGCAATATATGTTAGGCAATTACAAGGAAGCCGCAGCAGGTATGACCACTTATCTGAGCCGTTATTGCGCCGGTGGCAGATATTGCACGGTGGCCACATATCAGGCGGCGGACAGCTACTACCATATAGGCAAGCAAAACGAAGCGATAGAGCTTTATACAACACTGATGGACACTCCCGGTAATCCTTATATGGAGGAGACTTGCACGAGACTGGCAGAGTTGCTGTATGAGAAGAAAGAATATGAGGAGGCAAGAAAGTACTTTGCGCAACTGCACGATATGACAGCGGAGGAGGAGAAGAGAAACACGGCGGATTTGGGCGAACTTCGTTGTTCATACTTCCTGAAGGACTCGGAAAGGACCCTGAAAGTGGCAAACAGGATGTTAGAGAAGAGCGGCTTGAACGAAAACGTGAGGGACGAGGCTTTGTACAACAGGGCACAAGTATATTACAGCAGTGGCGAATATGGCAAAGCTGCCGCGGACTTTGCCGTATTGAGCCAGAACGTGAGGGTAGTGACCGGCGCGGAATCGGCTTATCTGTTGGCGGACTGCTACTACAGACTGGAAGATTTAGACAAATCGGAGAATGAGATTATGACCTTTGCCGGCAAGAAAACGCAGCATCAGTACTGGCTTGCGAAAAGCCTGATACTGCTGTCGGATATCAACGTCAAGCGCGGTGACTTGTTCCAAGCCAAACAATACTTGCTGTCGCTTCAGAGCAATTACAAGGCTTATAACGACGATATACAGCAAACTATAATTGAACGTTTGGACGCTATACAGAAAATGGAAGATGCAGACACAACGGGCGAAACGATAATAAATGACGAGAATACCGAAAACGAAGAGGAGGAGACACGATGAAAAAGATGTACATAACAGGTGTATTGACAATGGTGTTGCCTTTGTCGCTAATGGCGCAGAAAGATACGATAGAAAGGAACGTGGTGGTAGAGCGTGATTTTCAGCCTGTAATACGCAGTGCAGGCAAACTGAACACGCCATTACAGCAGGTGGAGACGACCATTGAGCCGGTGGAACTTCAGTTCAGCGACTATTCCAATCCGCTTGATGCTTCGTTTAACGTCAAGCCGTTAGGTGTATCGACTATCCGTTTCACTCATAGGAAGCCGCAGAACGGTTATGTGAAGGTAGGCGGCGGCTATCCGTTGACAACGGCAGAGTTTGGCTATCAGATGAACCATAAGAAGACGCTGCAACTTAACATTTTCGGCAAGCATAACGGTCAATGGGGAGTCAAAACGTGGTCTGAAAGCCAGTTAGGACTCAACTTGACAACTAATCTCGAAAAAGGCAAGATATTTTTCCAAGTGGACGGCAATAACTTGTTTTATTCGCTGTACGGAAGATATTTTGAAGGCGATAAAAAGTTAGGTGTGAGCAAGTTTAAGGATCTTAAAAAAGATGACCTTCAGAATCTGTGGACTATCAATACGGATTTAGGATTCAGTTCTAAGTTTGAGAGTTCGTTTCAGATTAAAGCGGAGGCTGGTTATACGGCTTTCATTATGCCTGATGCGGTAACAGAAAGCATCATACGCTCACATTTGTGGATGGGATGGCAGAATGAGGAACATACGATAGCGGTTAATATAAGGGGCAGTAACGCTTTTCTGGCGGTTAATGAGAAGATGGGTATAGCCGCATCGAAATACAATGCCCGCCATGGGATACGTTTTGAACCATATTATGAGTACAGAGCTGACAACTGGAATGTTCACGCAGGAGTAAATATAGACATGAACATAGGCAAGGGCAGATTACTGTCGGGGAATGAAGATTTGAGTTTCGCTCCATCACCCAATGTAGAGGTTGAGTATAGGATTATACCTTCGTGGTTGGCTGTTTATGGTTCAGCCAAGGGTGAGTTTGGTTACGGATTGCATAAAGATTTTATGCTAAGCAATCCCTATCGTAATCCTGAGTTAGGCATAACCAGTCACCATGTGGCTAATTACACTCCTGTGGACGCTATGGTTGGGTTTAAGATTAAGGCGGCTGACGGGTTGTTGCTGGATATCTATGGCGGCTACGCCAAACTGAACAATCAGACAACAATGTGCGTACCAACTATTAACTACCTTACTGTTTACCAAGACAAGTATCTTGACTATTTCTACAGCGATTATCACCGTTGGAAAGCAGGCGCAGAGATAACATATCATTATCAAGATATTATACATATATTGTTAGGCGGCAATTATTATCACTGGACTATGGATAAGACTGATCCGTACGATGTACACGGTTTGATAGAAATCAAGAAGCAGCCGTACGATCGTCCTAAGTGGGATGCACATTTGCGTATAGATGCCAATATCAATTCGAAATGGAGCCTTTATTCTGACAATATAGCGGTTGGAACGCGCAAGGCATTGTTACAAGACGGCAGTGTGGTGGAACTGAAGCCTGTAATTGATCTGCGACTGGGAGTGCAATACAATATGAACCGATGGCTGTCGTTCTACGGTCAACTGAACAATTACCTGCACAGGTTCAACGACATTTACTACGGGTATCAGTCGCAGGGGATAAACGGTGAGATAGGACTGACATGGAAATTCTGAAAACAAAAAAGGATGCTTTTACAGCATCCTTTTTTGTTGATTTGTGTGTTGTTGAATGAAAGAGAGGAGTCCCTCACTGCCTATTATCTGATTGTTTTGTCAGTCGGGGATTTGATTGTGTATTCAAGATAAAGGTCTTGTGAAGCGGAGGGCTGAAGGGAAAGTTTGTACGTGAGATAACCTTTTTCCGTATTGTTTTCAGCAGCGGCAGTTGTTTTGTTGGAGAGAGTGACGCGAATGTCTTTGTGAGCCGAAACCGGATATTGGTCTTTGACGGTGATATTGACAGGTTCTGACTTGGTGTTACGTATAGTGGTCTGGTAGGCGTAGGTTTGTTCTTTGGTGGAGCCTAACGTTTTGGTGGTGGTAAATTCACGCAGTTGTTCGCGTTTGACTTGTATAGCAGGGTCATTACCAAGGGTGAGGTAGATATTTTCTTTGACAGATGAAGCTGATAGATAGGTTTGTCCGAAGAAAGTGCCATTGTAGTGTACAGAAGCCAATCCGTCTAAAAGATTGAGTTTGGACCAGTTGTGTATTTCCGCTACAAGGAAGACATCTGTATTATATTTAGGTACAACTTGGTAGGTGAAATCTATGTCGGTTAGTTTTTCCTCGCCGAGGGCTATTATTTGTTCTTTGCCGTTACCTTGCACGTCATAAGGTACGTCTATACGGTATTCTAATGAGAGGTCTTGCTGGGTGGTGGTGATGACAGAAGCGGCGGTGGAGTATGCTGTTTCCTCTTCAGCTTCAACCATCATTGCGTCTTCCATAGGAGCGGCAGCCACTTCTTTAGCCATATATGTATTGGCGGCGCGCTTTTCGGGACGGTATTCTTCTTTAAAACGCAGTTTCCAAGGTGACAGAGTGGGAACTTGGTTGTTGGTGGATGGCATGGCGGTAGAGAGAGTGAGTTGCACTTTGTTCCAGTCGAGACCTGTTGTCTGAGTGAGGACGGCTTTTTTGACGAGTTGGATAGGCTGTCCTATTTTGTCAATGTTGACATCATATTGCATAGACCATGACGCTGCAGAAGTGAAGTACTTGATTTTGAGTTCTTGCTTTTGTGCTTTAGGACTGCTGACGGAAAGAAGCAAAACACCACAGCGGTTTTTGCTTTTCGTTGACTGTTCGGATATTTGTTTTTTGAGTTGTTGTATCAGTTGTTCCGTTTGTTCGATTGACTTTTCCGTTTGAGTCAATTCTTTTTGCAGAGCGGCAGCTTTGTTTTTGTAATACAGCAGATTGGCATCAATAGTGGTGGTGGAAACCTTATCAGATGAGATGGAAGCTTCTACACCTGACTGCAGGAGAGTCAGAGAGTTGGTCAACGTTGATTTGAGCGATTGCAGCTGTTTCAGTTCGTCTTGCTTGGTTTGCAGTTGGAGCGTCAGGTTGTCTTTGTCAGCATTATTGACTGACAGATAATCGGTAATGAATTGAGATGAAGTGATGACTGTACCTCCGCCGAGGGTGAGCTGGATTGAAGGGATGTTGAGTTTGGGACTCAGTCCTTCCACACGGATTTCGTTTTGCCCTTTTTGCAAGGACAGTGTTTCTGTTTGATTGATTTCTGCTCCGTTCAGAAACAAAGATACGGAAGTGATGGCAGATAAAAGAAAAGTAAACATAGTGAAAACAATTAAATTTATTTACGAAATGAGTAATATTTTTGTGCAAAAAAACTGATGACAACAGTAAAAAGTGTTATTATTATTTTTGAAGGAGTGGGATACCAGCCGAGTATTTCTACAGCGAGTTTCAGCCCTGCGTAATTGATGGACAAATTGAGTGCCACAACGAGAATATAACGTATCAGTTGTTTCCGTCCGCGTATGGATGAGCCGGTAAAAGTGACGTATCGGTTGAGCCAAAAACCTGTGAGAAGTGTGATAGGGAATACTATGCAAAGTGATGCTATGTGAGGGGTTATACATATCTGTGAAACAGAAAGAAAGCCAGGGAGGGTGATATAGATTAAGTTGTGCGTGGAATTAGGTCCTGTGGCAAAGATGAAATTATATACAAGGAAGTATAATATCCAGTCAAATACGAGGTTGGCACCACCACAGGCAGCGTATCTGAATAATTGTTCTGGTATATATTTTTTGAACGGGGAATAGAAAAAGTTAATGATTTTGGTTATTATTTGAGCAATTTTTTGCATAAACTAATTATATAATCTATCTTTGCGCGCTTTTTAGAGGGGCAAAATTACACTATTTCTTATAAACGGCAAAAAAATGGACGACTATCACGAAGAAAATGCACAATGTACGCGCCAAAAAATCACTTGGTCAGCATTTTTTGCGGGACTTGTCGGTCGCCAAGCGAATTGCTGACACAGTTACAGCCGGACCTGTTATGGAGATAGGGCCGGGAATGGGCGTACTTACCGGATTTTTACTTGATAAAGAAGATATTGATCTGACTGCGGTAGAGTTGGATCATGAGAGCGTGTTATACTTGGAGAATACGCTGATGCCGAATTATCGTTTCAGACTGATAGAGGGCGATGTGCTGAAGATGGATTGGGGTGGGATGTTTGACGGTAAGTTTTCTGTGATAGGCAATTATCCTTACAATATAAGCAGTCAGATTTTTTTCAAGGTACTGGACTACAAGGACAGGATTGATGTATGTTCCGGAATGTTGCAAAAAGAGGTCGCGGAGAGACTGGCATCCAAACCGGGAAACAAAGCATACGGCATCTTGTCGGTATTGCTGCAGGCGTGGTATGATATTGAATACTTGTTTACTGTAGATGCGCAGATGTTCAATCCGCCTCCGAAAGTACAGTCAGCAGTCATAAGAATGAAAAGAAACAGGCGACGAAGTTTAGAATGTGACGAGGTAATGTTTAAGACAGTGGTTAAAACCTCGTTTAATCAGCGGCGAAAGCAGATGAGAAATTCGCTTCAGCAGATAGCAGGGAAAGGAAATCCTGTATTGGAGAAGCAGATTTTCAGTATGCGGCCGGAGCAACTTTCGGTAGAAGAATTTGTTGAACTAACCAAACTTTTAGAAAAATGTCAGAACTGAAGATATTTTACAAGGACGATAACGAAAGAATTCGTGTAGCACGTTCTATCAATGCTTTGAAGGAGTTGGACAAGCACGATATAGTATGGATAGATTTGCTGGATGTCAGCGACAAGACGGAGGATACTTTGGAAGGATTCTTGAAAATTGATATTCAGGAAGATGAAGAAATGGAAGAAATTGAGATGTCAAGCCGGTATATACAGACTGACGACTCAATAGTGGCTAACTCTAACTTCCTGAATGAAGACTATTCGGTGGAGCCTGTCAACTTTATCATAAAAAACAATATATTGGTGACTACACGCGATAATGAGTTAGGCAGTTTTAACGAAACAATGAAAAAGATGTTCGTTAATGCGAGAAATTTTCCTAACGGATTTCATGTTATGGTGGCGTTGATGGAAACTCGTGTTGAGAAAGATGCCGATATGATTGAGGATACAACGGACTTGATTACTGACTTGTCCGGTAAGATAAACGCAAAGGAAGAGATGGACGAAAAAGTGTTGATACAGATAAAGGACTTGCAGGAAAAAGTTACTTTGATAAGACAAAACGTGATGGATAAACAAAGAGTGATAAGCAATTTGTTGAAATGTGATTTTTTCCCGCAGGAGTTACAGCCGAGACTGACAATGATAATAAAAGATATAAATTCGCTGTTAGACTATACGAGGTTCGGTTTTGACCGTTTGGACTACCTGCAAGACACATTCCTTGGTTTGGTTAACATTGAGCAGAACAATATAATCAAAATATTCACTGTAGTCAATATAGTATTTCTACCGCCTACATTGGTGGCAAGCATGTACGGAATGAACTTTGAATTTATGCCGGAACTGAAATGGCACTACGGTTATCTGTGGGCTTTGGTATTGATGCTGCTGTTTACGTTGGCTGTGTTGCTGTTTTTCAAACTGAAAAAATGGTTATGAACGTTATCAATAGTCGTTATTGGTTGAAGATGTTGAAAGTGTGTTATAAACTCTGTTTATGAATATTATCAGTAATTAGTTTATAAAAATATAATGTTGTAAGTAATAAGAAATGTTGTATTTATCGTAATTATTGACATTATTGACATACTATTATTCTTTTTAGGTTCTTTAATTTTATAAAATAATAATTATAAGCGGATAGGAAAGGTTAAAAAGATAGAATTTTTCCGGATATAACAAAAAGAAAATGTATAGTACAGAAGGGATAGTGTTGGCTGTACAGAGAAGGAGCGATACGACATCTTTGATACATGTATATACACGTGAGTTCGGGAGAATAGTGTATATGGTGTATGGAGGAAGAGGAAGCAGTAAGAAGAAAAAGGGCGGTGTTAATATGAATATACTTACACCTATGTCGTGGTTGGATATAGAGGGTAGAGAGTTGTCTGGTGATAATATTCATTTGTTGTGTTCGGCGCAGCTGCACTATGTAAGTAATAATATACAGTCAGATGTAAAGCGTCAGTGCTTGGCGATGTTTATGTCTGAGGCTTTGTATAAGACATTAAAACACCCTTTGTCTGACGAAAGGGTGTTTTATTATTTATGCGATCGTATTGTTGAGTTGGACAGTAGCGATTCAGTTGAGCATATATCCGATGCTTTTGTCTGCGGTTTGTCAGAATTGCTGGGATATGGTGGTGAGCCTATGGAAGAGTTTCACAGTTTGCGTTCCGCTGCGTTATTGAGTATGTTTTCTACTACTTGAGGTACACCTTCAGTTGCTTTTTTTCTGATGTGTGTTATATTAGGTGTTAGTGGGTTGAATGCAGGTTGTCCGGGGTCAATGAGGTATATTTGAGTTTTTTTAGGCACGTATTGGAGCAGTGAGGCGGCAGGATAGACGTTGAGACTGGTACCAACCACAATCATTATGTCTGCTGTTGAAGCTATATCGCAGGCTGCAGTGAAGTATGGTACACCTTCTCCGAAGAAGACAATATAGGGGCGTAGCAGCGAACCATCCGGATGCCGGTCGCCGTAATGTTGTTCCCAACCGTTGAGACTGACAGTGGCTGTTTCGTTGATAGAAGAGCGTAGTTTGGTTATTTCACCGTGTAGATGGATGACATTAATGGCTCCTGCTCTTTCGTGCAAATCATCAACGTTCTGGGTTATAATACGTGTTGTTGGTATTTTCTTTTGCAGTTCCGCTATCGCCAAGTGCGCGGCGTTAGGTTGTGCTTTGAGAGTGTCGCGACGCCGGGCGTTGTAGAAATCGACTAACAGTTGCGGGTTTCTCTCCCAGGCTTCATGTGTGCATATTTCTTCCACGCTGTATTTTTCCCAAAGTCCGTCTGAATCTCTGAAGGTGCTTAATCCGCTTTCCGCGCTGATGCCCGCGCCTGTAAAAACAACAATGTTTTTCATAGTTGTGAATTTTAGTTGTTTATCATTAGTAGTTGTTTGTTTGTTGCAGTTGTCTTTTATTGCGTAAATAATAAAGTTGAGGCTACAAAAGTACTATATTTTTTATTTTAAATCAAAATTTAGTTTGTTAATATTTTCATATTTAGGAGTTTGCTGATCTTGCGTGCAAAGTGTACGATGTGGTCGCCTGTCTTGTAGAAGATTATTGTGACGATAAAAGCAAAAATACTTTAGTCGCTCCTTAATAGATGATTAATTTTGCTGTTGGAACATCAGCTGTATCTTGTGAAATTATGCAAGAGTTTTTATATTTTATTATACTAAAAATCAGTTTAATATGATATTTTTAAGGAGCAACTATAATATAAATGACAACTGCTTTGATTGTCTGCCAACCGGCTCGGTCTGTCATGCGGAGCATGAAATGGTAATCGCCATCGAGTATATCTTTCGGAACAGGAATCTCAATATGGGCTGTGTACTCTTTCAATCCGGCGGGAATAGCGTAGTCCTGATTGAAGACCCAGGCTCCTTCCACATCTTCATCGTGATGCTCCTCTTCCCCGTGATGATGTTCCTCGCCTTCGTCACAGTCTTCGGCTTCGGTGGAATGGGTGTGATGGTCGAAATTGTTGTGAATCTCGATATTGAAGTTACCTAATTCCGTGTCGTCCATGCATGTGAAGTGCACTTGGATGGTATCGCCAAGATAGTAGATGTCGCAGTTAGAAGGCAAGAAATCCGTTTGGCTGACGGATGGCGGTGTGAGGTCTTTGACTTTGTTCTCACACGATACGAATACTATTGTCATAGTGAAGTGAAGAGCCACAGCGAGGCTCATTAAGATATGCTTTTTCATTGTTTCTTTGTTGTTTTACGGTTGTTAGTTAAAAATCTACACTTACCATGACCGACACATTCCAACCTGTCTCGGGAACATTGATGAGTCGGTAGAAAGAAGTGTGGTCGTAGTACTTGGTGTTCAGTATGTTTTCCGCATTCAACGTCAGGTTAAGCGTGCATTTATCCAAAGGGAAAGTCTGTCCTGCAGACAGGTTGAGTGTCCACCAGCCATCCGTAAGCTTCTCCGGCGGCACGATGTCGTGTTGCGCTCCGGTGACACGCGCATAGACCGCTGCATATCCATCCCAAGCGGAATGTTTCTTACCGGCTTCCCATAGGAATTTCACCTGTGGCATCACTTGCCACGGCGGAGCAAAAGGCAGACTGTATCCGCATTTGTCGCCGGACAACTGGCGTGCAAACAAATATTCGCCCTGTATGTGCAGTTCCAGCCATTGCAACGGCCGACATGTCAGTTGCGCCTCTGCTCCCGTTCGTATCACACGACTTTCAGCGTATTGGTAAACCTGTAGTCCTTCTTTGTAATAAGCTGTTGGCGAAAGGTATATATAGTTAGGAAAGTAGCCCACAAACGGGTCTATCTGCGCAGTCCATATTCCGTCTTCATATCCTGCCGACATATCCGTCTGATAACTCTCTTCCGGGCGCAAAGCGGCGTTGCCCTGTTCATAGCGGAAGATATGGTAGTTGATGCCATCGGCAGCTAATTCCTTGGCGATGGGTACACGGAATCCTTTGCCAATGTTGGCTTTGAGCCACCAATTACCTGGGCAGTAATTCACGCCGCCAGACCATGTGAAACTGTGGAAATGACTATTTAAATCCTTCGCGCGCTCCTGATAAACGGGTTCTCCGTTGACTGGTGTCGGGTACCAGTCGCTGTAAGCATAAGTCCGAATACCGGCATAATCATACCGCACACCGGCATTGAGCGATAACGAACTATTGACATCCCAGCGTTCGGATGCACAGATGCCGGCTGTGATATTATCGTAATCAGGAATGATAAATCCCCAACCGCTATGTCGGTTATGCTGCCATTCGGCATTGGCACCGAAATGCAAGGTGTGCCGCTCTTGCACATACCATTGCGCATGGAGATGCGCGGTGAGCGTATGCTTGCTGAACTGCCGCTCTAACTCATCCGGCGGCGTGGGCATGTAACCGTGCGAAACGGGTTCCGATTTTTCGCGCCGTAGGTTATGCTGCCATGCCATATCAGTGGTCATATTCCATTTGTCGTGCGACCACACGGTGTGCCACAGCACTTTCAGATGGTTAACCTGCTGACAGGGCAAGTCCATATCCCTGCGGCTGCGGTCGTAGTCTATGTCGGACAGACGCACTTCTAAACCATGCGCATTGGCAAAGAAACCGCTCTCAGCATAGGTCTCAAACACCTTGACGCATGAGTGCAGATGCAGTCCCGCATAGCCCAAGACCAGACTGCCGTCCGCTTCCCTGCCTGCCGTATTACGCAGTGTCCTATTGTAAAGCGGAATGCGATACGAATAATACTCAATGCTGTCTGTAGGAACTTTATAATCGGCATAATCCTGATAGGTTGCGTTTACACGCCAGAATAACCGCTGATGCCGTCCTTCCAGTCGCACGGAAGTACCAAACAGCAGATTGTTCGAGCGCGTAAACAGATGTACGCTACCGCCAACAGGCTTGTCGGGAACAGTGGCGGAAGACAACACCAACGCTCCACCGATGGCATCAGAGCCATACAGTAGTGCAGAAGGTCCTTTGAGAACCTCCACACGGTTGATGGAGAACATATCTATCTCCAATCCGTGGTCATCACCCCATTGTTGTCCCTCATGCCGGATACCGTCATGAATGACGGCAAGACGGTTGAATCCCATACCGCGTATAGCCGGACGAGACTGCGATGAACCTATTTTGGAAGCCTGTACTCCCGGCAGCAGAGAGAGCGTTCGGCTCAGACTACCTTCAAAGCGTTGCTCTAAAAACAACTTGTCTGCATGTACAGTACTCATGGAGGTCTGCATTTGCTGCTGTTTGACAGCGGAAGCGGAAACAGTAACCTCCTCCAATTGGAGCATAAGCGTGTCATGCGTAATTAGGCTATCCGACACGGCCAACAACGAGGCAAGTAATATACTGAATAAATGCATAATTGCCTGTTAATTGGTTGAATGGAATAATACGATTTTAACGGATTTTCAACCAACAGGCGGAGCGCGGGAAAGGGAAAAAGAAAAATAATCGGAATGAATAGAAACGAGGAAAAGCGTTTCTATCTTATGGGCAATCTGAATAGGAGCAGCGAACGATGCAAGCGACGGACGTGGCACTTTCATTACTTGGAAATGGCAGATGGCGCAATCATCATCGTCCTCAATGACAGGCAAGAATGAATCGTGGTGATGCCTATCCAGAGGCTCGCCATCCAATACGCAGCAGACATAATGTTCCTCATAATGACAACAGAAATGATGATGGTGGAATGATTTCACGCCCATCATTATGCAACACGCTAATAGAACGAAGGATGCAAAAAACTTATGTGACATGTCTGTTTTCATTTTCGGCGACAAATGTACTAAAAATAAAACATTTGCAAAATTTTTCGGCTAAAACTCACATAAATCTTCATTATTGTCAATAATAATAAACTCTCCTCAGTCACAAAAAATCCATCATAATTTTGTATATTTGTTCCAAAAAGTCGTACCTTTGCAACAAATTCAACAATTAAAGCGTTTTTTATGAAAACTTTATCAGCAACACGTTTTGCAGCAAGAATCTATGCTTATTGTTATAAATCTTGAAAGACAGACAACCGGATGCCGACGAAGAAACAATCAATGCGATGGGTTGGCGTGAAACCATCATGCAGGCGATGGATTATGCCACACAGGAAGAGCAGGACATGCTGTTGCAAATGCCGGAAAAAATCAAAAGCAGTCCGGACTCCACTGATGTGGAAGGGGATTCACTGACAGGAGGCATAGAGGTACTATTGGTGGCAATATACCATCTTGACCCACATCTGTTTTTGAGAGATGATGTAACGATGTTCAGTACCAAAAATGAGAGGGTACTCATCGACGGCTTGTATTACAACCTATATATAAGCAGCATGACAGCAACCTGACGGGCAGAAGTGGCCGATTATGATTATGAAGAAGAAAAACGCGGTTCCGAGCGGTTTAAAAATCTCTGTATCCCTGAGAAGGTTATTTACGAGGGCAATGAATATATAGTAGATGAGATTCTCGAATGGGCATTCGCTCTGTGCAAAACGATGGTCACATTAGAAATACCGGATTCCGTTAAACAGATTGGCGAAAGTGCGTTTGAGTCTTGCGAAGCACTGGAATAGGTTGAACTACCCACCTACCTTACAGAAATAGAAAAAGAGACATTCCGGGATTGCATAAGTCTTAAGTCCGTGGACATTCCTATCCCCGTTACTGTTATTAAGACAAGAGCTTTCTATAATTGTCGTGCGCTGGAAGAGTTGACTATATGGGGTATTTTGGAAACCATCGAATCAGAGGCTTTTGGATGTTGCCCGTTTACCTCTTGCAATCTTCCGGACAGTGTAACAGAAATGGAGTTCGGCGTGTTTGATAGAGCGAAAATTACAGTCCATAATAACCGTATTTTTGCGCATTTGGAACCAGATTATAAAGGGACATATACTATTCCTGACGGTATTACCACTATTTTGTCCTCGGCGTTTTCCAATCAACCATATTTGACCACGCTTGTCATTCCGGATACAGTCACGCTCATTGATGCGCATAACGGCTCTAAAGAGCTGCAACGGATAGAATGCCATGCTCTTGTTCCGCCCGAGTTGTTTAAGTGGCTTGGATTCCAATGGGTAGATAAGTCCATTCCCGTCTGTGTCCCGGCAGAGAGCGTTGAACTATACCGCAACGCATATGAATGGAAAAAATTTACTAATATACAATCTTTACCCGCAATGGATAAAAAAGATTCATTATAATATTCTGCTACCCGCGATACTCAAATAATATATATTCAATAAATTGACTTATACAATTTGTTGTTCCAGGTGGCACAATCACTTCTTTAAGTTTAGGACAACCATACAATGCCCCCTCTCCTATGCTTGTTACGCTGTCATGGATAGTGATTGATTTGAGATTCTCACAACGTTCAAATGCTCCTGCTCCTATTTTTGTTACACTGTTAGGGATAGTGATTGAGGTGAGTTTGGCACAACCGTGAAACGCCCCTATTCCAATGCATGTAACGCTGTTGGGGATGATAGTATTTTTACAACCCGCTATAAGCGTATTGGTTTTAGTTTCAATTATAGCATTACAATTATCGCGTGAATCATAAATTATATTTCCTTTATCAACAATTATTGATTTGAGATTTTCACAATATGAAAATGCTTCATTTTCAATACGTGTTACACTATTGGGGATAGTGATTGATTTGAGATTTTTACAACCTGCAAATGCCACTCCTCCAATACTTGTTACGCTATTTGGGATAGTGATTGATATGAGATTGGAACAACCTGAAAATGCCAGCATTCCAATGCTTGTCACGCTATTTGGGATAGTGATTGATATGAGTTTGGAACAACTTGAAAATGCCCAAATTCCAATTCTTGTCACGCCATTTGGAATAACATATTCACCTTCCAAATTAGTTGGACACTTTAATAGCGTTTTCATATCATCTGAAAACTCAACTCCAAATTTATCTTTTGCCATAACTATACAAATTTTGCCGCAAAATTATGATGATTTTATTAAACACAATACTCAGTTAAAAAAATAGACTTAAGAAGTTAAAAATATAAGCGTTATATGACATATTTTAGTACTTGAAAATTTGGTCATGTTGGAGAAAAGTTATACCTTTACAGTCTGACAAACAAAAAATGACAATGATTTAAGACCCACCCTATATATCAATTATTTGGAAAATATCGTTGTCAAATTTGTGGATAATTTATGGCGATTTGTGTGGGAATCAAAATATGAATCATCCATAAAGCTATGATATTTTGACGTAAAATACAATTCTAATAACTTGCTCTCCGCAGTTCGTCTTCCAGACGTTGGATACGCTCACGCTGGTCTCTGATCATTCCAGGATACTGCGCGGCTGTAACCATACTTGAGCAGTGTTCGTAATTATACTCCATATCGTGCAGCAATTTGTATGCTTTGTCTATATCACGTTGGATTTCATAGATGCTCCTGCCTCTTTTGTGTTCAGGTGCCGTATAACCTCCGCCGGGATTAAGCATGTTCTGTACCTGTTCATATGCTTCGATTATGACCTCCGCCTGCTCTACGGTGCACTGCCCGCTTCCGTTGCAGCCCGAACACTGCACTCTCGGAGCCATCACATCCCCGGGCATATACTCGAACACACCATCTCCGCCGCACATCGGACACACTACCAGCTGTTGGTCTCTATACCGGTTTTCACGCTGTGTCCCACTGTTAGAACCGCCGCATGACGACAGAATAAAAAAGCATACTATTGACAAATTCAAAACTCTTTTCATAACTTCTACTATATATCACTTAATAACAATCATTTTCAGAAATATCCTAATTCCTTTTATGCACGATAGTGAAATTCAGTCGCTAAAAACCGGAAATACTGTTTCTTGAATATTCCGCCAATTTTCTTTCAGCGTATGATTTTACATCAATTTCGTCATCTTTGGTGTAAAACTCAAGTATCTCCTTCACTTTTTGACAGTTTCCAACTGAACACATCCTATCCAGCATATAATAAAAAAGTCCATCATCTGTAAGTTCTAAAAAAGCTTTAATCTGTTCTTTTGACCAGTGGTTGAGAAAAGCCTTCGCATCGCCCTCAAGCCATTTTTTTAGCAATGAAATCTGGATATCCAATGTCTTGTCAAGCAATTCGAGAATCTGTTCGTCATATCGTGTATAAACTGTACAAGCCGTCATTCGTGAGATATACTCGATATTCAAATGAGCGAACCAGTCCGGGAAATGTGACATATTTTTTGTTTTGGCGATATACGTGTTCGCCAGATTATATCCCTCCATCATAACGGAATACAGTTTAGACTCTGTTTCCAAATCTCTCGGTCTGCGCCCACAATTGCTCACACTGAAACAGTTTTCAGCGACTTTCCATAGCAAATCATGGTCATTTCCGATCAATTCCTCAATATATTTCCTGTAAGATTCAGTACAGATGAAATCAAAAAGTATGGGAGACGATAGAAATTTCCTTGCTATGTTTTCAGCCTCTTTGACGTTACGGCCGTTGTATTCATCAGGGATATATCGGAACAGTCTGACAGCACAGTCAAAACACTTTACCGACCACAAAGGATAATACAGATAATTGTTATTGCCGGAATAAAGATTCGCTTCTGAAAGCAGATTACGAACAAGCCAGTCAATACTCCATATTTCATCTTTAGAAAGAATGCTGTCCGCTTCAAGACTAATCAGTAAACTTTCAAAATCATCATACAGAAAATTATGCCCCCTTTTGTTACTGACCTTGTCAGCAAGAGTATTTATTGCTTTAACTCTTTCCATGTTATACTTTTGTATTTTACATATTCTCAACGTTCCCGTTCCGGTACGTCCTGTATGTTTTGCCAAAACTATTTATCCGACCAATGAGTGGAGTTGCTTGATTTCGGCAATATATAAATTGTTTGTCACTATATAACATATAGTGTGTTATATATCAACATATATGACCACAAAATTACAATGTTTTTCTTTAAGTTCCAAATTATGAAATAAAAAAAATACAAAATATGCACACATCGCATACTTTGCGGATACTATCCGCCTCTCTCGAATCTTATTTCTACACAAAAAAGTCCCACAAAGATCGACCCTGCGAATCGCTCGCAGGGTCAATCTTCACATTCAGCAATTAAGGCAGTAACGCATACTCGCGGGCGAACACGTAACCACGCAAGGTCGGATAGTATTTGCCTTTTTTGCCGTATTGCGCCTTGTACTCCGCCTCGGCGGTTGCACAGGTCGTCGGGTCCGACAACACCGTCCTAACATTAGACCAGGCAGTCGCGAACTTCGTGCGGGCGGCAGACTGGTTAGTTGTCGCAACACTGCGCTCATCATAACTCTTGACAATCGTCTTCTGCACGAACTTGTAACCGCTCAGACGCATACGCTTGAACACTACCTGAACGTCACCTTCAAGCATACGCTTCTGCGCGAAGGTCGCACCGCGCCAACTCGCAAGAGGAAATATGAACGTGTTTCGCAAACTTGACATAAACTAATCCTCCTGATTTTAAGGGTTAGCGGCATCGTACAACGCTGTCTCTGCATCCCAGATGAACTTGCGAAGTGTAATGTTCTCTCTGTCGGGACTCACCTTGTACTGAGCACGATAGGTGTTCAAAGTGGCTTCGGTTGCATACGCTGTGCGAACACGCTCCGCTATTGCCATGAAACGTACACGGGCAGCCTGGGCCTCCTCCGTCAATGTGTACTCCATCGGCTTGGTCCTGATACTGTAAAACTGCTTGGTGCCAAGACCATTGTTACGGACTACACCAATCACATAAGGACTACCCTGACGAAATTCAGTGTCTCCTACAAAATGTTTCTTTGGAGCCATCTTACCGCTCCAACGCTCTACAGGCAACATAAAATTTAATTTCCGTGCCATAGTTTTTTTTCCTTTTTTTAGGTTTGACTTTGGAAAATTCAATCGCTTGTCGGTAATCTTTTGCATAACTTTCGGCTCATTCAAACACCTGAGTGATATCTAAAATTCACAAATGACTGGATTTCCCGTTAATTGCAGATTCAACGTCGCGACCATTGAACACCGCAAAAGTACAGCCCTGCGCTGCCGCGCTAAAAGACAAGAAAAGCGCATTGACCCCAACCGGTTATTAGACATCAAAAAACGTCATCCTCTTTATAATACACTGTGATTCTGCCTTATACAAACACATTGCATCATAAACCTGAAATCATAAACCATAAATCATAAATCATAAACTTATAAACCATAAATCATAAACCTATAAACTTATAAACCATAATATTAGGCCGTCATCTTATCATTTCTGACACTTTTTCATTTTCGGGGGGTCTTGTCGATGTGAAATTATTCACCGGATTTTGTAGCAATTGAATCTTGATGACACCGTATGCCCAAAGACACCGAGAGCCTCATCTTGCGATAAGGCTCTCTGCGCAACTTCCTGACGGCGACAGGTGTC
>JAIKXR010000149.1 GCA_024683975.1 Paludibacteraceae bacterium | reverse complement strand
GCTCATGGCATCGAGGCGTGCTGCAGAAAGCTCAATGCCTTGCGGGAGCATAATATCCATCTGGAAGCCGATGCAGTTCTCCGCGTCAACATAAAGACGGTGTTCAGTGTCGGACTGCGCAAGGGTGGCAATGCCATCCTGCTGCATGTCTTGGGCAGCGGCCTTGCGCCTTGCGTGGCTTGGGCCGTCGTCGCTGAGGATAATGTTGATGATGTAGCCCACGTCCGTGACGGAGATTTTACCGTCATGGTTCATGTCTGCTGCGTCGAAGATGAACACCGAAGGCACTTGCTCCAGGATGTAGTTGATGGCATAGCCCACGTCTGTGACGCTCACCTTGTCGTCGCCGTTCACATCACCGGGCTTGTAACTGCTGATGGTGAGGGTGCTCTCGGCATCTGCCGGATTCACAATCTTCAGGTCGTTGCCTTCGGGCAGCGACAGCTCGATGTTGAGCACCCTTATTATCCTGTTGCCGGCCTCGGCATCCTCTGCAATGTCCAGTACGATGTTCATCAGAGTGCCTTCGTTGCCGACGAACGAGTCGCCGTCGTTCGAGGATACCACGAAGCGGTAGTCGCCGTTAGACAGTTGTCTGCTCGATATGGTGTGGGTGCTGGCACGGTCGGTGAGCGTTGCGTCGAGCTTGTTCCTTGCATTCAACGCCACAGTGACACCTTCGGGCAGACGGAGGTCGAACTGGCAAAGGCTCACATCGTTGGCGTTGGTGAGTGCAATCGCCAGTGTTGTCTTCGAGCCGACGAGTCCCTTTGCGTCGAGTGCAGCGAGAGTGTTGTCCAAGGCAGTCTCGTCCACACGGAAAGTGGAGCCGTCGTCTGTAAGGCTATTGCTGTCTGTCCAAAACTTAAGAGGTCCGTTATCGCCACCGTATTGGTTGATGCAACTGTACTCGGTTCCCGTTACGCGAAGCACGAAGCCGTCGTTGTTTGGAAGCAGATCCCAAGTGTAGTCGCCAGAGCGCATCACAGCCATATCGCCATCTTTCGTCAATGTTTCATTCAGACCTGTTGTGCGGTTATAAATCTTCACATGATAGGGGTCGCCACCAAAGGCCCACTGGTAGGCTGGCATCGCCCGCTTGTCCTCATTAATAGAATATTCCGGCTTATATGGCTCCGTATCCTGCTTGCTCACATACCAGACTCCTCGGATCTTCAAGTTGTACCACTTGGCACTTTCCTCAGCTTTTGTGAATTCGAACGGGCCTTTCCACGTGGCATTATATGTAACCGTCACATCCTCTGTTACTGTTGTAGGATGGGTGCCAGTCTCCGTCAAGGTAATGAATTTGTTGCTCAATGAAGCGGGTACTGGCGGCAGGACCCTACCGTAGGCCACCTCTTCTGTTGCCGTTGCCACTACTATGCCGTCAAACATTACGTTATAGGTCACTGTATAAGTCTGTGCTGCGGCCATAACAATTGCCTCCGCAGGATTAAAGTCGGCCACAGGCTCTATGAGCCAGCGGTTGCCATCGTTGGGCGTATCATAATCAGCAATGACAAAACCAGAAACAGTAAAACCATTGTCATTATTGAAATAGAGTGTTTCGCCTTTTTCGTTTTGTGTACTAATCATGAACTTGTAAATGCCATCAGCATGAGTGTCATCGAAGGTGATAGGCGAACCCAAACGACTGACAAAACTGCCGTCGTAGAGCAGGTATTGCTTATTCACAGGGCTGTAAAGGTACTGCGCACCGTTGTATTTAATAATGGCAAAGTGTTTGTCAGCTTCTGTCTCATCTGTGCGTATCTGTCCAGCCGCCAGTCCTGTTGCATCGTCGTTCAATACCAGTCCGCCACGCCTGCAGGTCAGCGTATAGATTTTATTGTTGCTAAAGCCATAGAATGCGGTTGATTCTTCGATACCACCTCCGAATATGTTTTCCGTCCAGCCTGCAGCAATATATTTATTCCTTGTGCCAGTAGGAACTTTTAGCACAGCTTCGGAACTGATGCCTTCGAAAGCATTGCTATCAAAGGCAAACGGCCTTTCAATGCGTGAAGTAACAGATGCCAAGCTTGCGCAATATCTAAATGCACCCCTGTCAATGCTTGTTACACTCTCAGGAATTGTAATGGACGTTAAAGCTTTGCAGTTATAGAAGCAGTTCGCCGCTATCTTTGTCACTAAACCAGGTATGTTTATTCCTCTTACATTGACGCACGACCAGAAGGCATTTATGCCAATCTCCTGGATTGTTTCAGGCAAGGATATATTAGCTAATCCGTAGCAATCGGCGAAAGCACTGGATCCGATTTTTGTTACGCCTTCGGGGATGGTTATGGATGTCAAACTGCTACAGTCTTTGAAGGCATCAGCGCCGATGCCTGTCACGAAGTAAGTATTACTGTTGTATGTGACAGATTTGGGGATAACGATAGCACCAGAATACGAATTATAGTTGCCATCAAAGTATGTCACAGTCGCTTCGTTTCCCGAGAAGTTGTAATAGATGCCGTCAATTTTAGCATCGTAGGCATTTGCCTTTGTTCCTGCCATGCTTCCCACCAGGGCAAGCAGGCAAGTTAAGAATAATTGTTTTGGTTTCATAAGATTTTGTTTTAAATTGTTATTGTTTAAGTTGCTGTATAAACTCTTGAATTGCAGACAGGTCTTTATCATCTATCGAAGGATATCTGTTTCGTCCCTTGCCCCAAATAACAATAATTTGGGCATTATTGATATTGAAGAGGCGAATGTCGTATTGCTTGTTTTCTTGTATGAATTTATATGGAGGGAATGGAGTTCCTAGTGACATTTTATCTTGCGCCGACATTTGCATCAAAAGGTCATAGAACTGCTTTTCCACGCATATGCCAACCTTCAAATCCGATTGTTGGATAGCTTCTGTAAATGGCTCAATGAAATAGTCTTTGATAAATGACTCATTGTCTTTATGTGCTTTGATGCAAGCATTCGACGGCCACGCTTCGGAATGCCATCCGCATAATTCTATGGCAAAAGGCTTCTTGTCGGTTTTCTTATCGCCAAGTACCTTGTTTATCCACTTCATCTTATTCAGCCACCATTTACGTCCACCGTATTCTTTCCACCAACACGGATGTTCTTTGTCGAAAGTCTCTGTTGGCTCGTCAATTATCGGGAAT
>JAIKXR010000145.1 GCA_024683975.1 Paludibacteraceae bacterium | reverse complement strand
GAGCAGAAGCGCATCGTCGCCAAACTTGAAGAACTCCTGCCGTTGTGCGAGCGGCTGAAAGAGCTCAGTTAAAGATTCAACAAGGAGAGTTCCATGTCGTATACGGTTCGATCTAGTGAACGCACCAGAAGCTCAGCGGCGGAGCACGAAACAAAGGCATTGCTCTATTTGATGAATTTTAGGCCTGACAGTGACGACATATACTATTTTGTTGTTGATTTTTTTAATGATTTAACTGGCATGGATAATATGGCTGTACGGTTGTGGGATTTACAGTCAAAAGGTGCGCATGGTGTTGGGCCGAAAGAGATTGGAAAAGAACTAGTTACATTGTTTCAAAACTATATGAGCGGGCTTTCATTTAAAGCATATATTTTGTTTGTTGGTAGTGTGTCCAAGACTCTGCGAATTGATCCTTCGCTCACTGTATTTGGCATTGACAATGTAAAAGAATCTGCCATCAGGCTTATAAAGGAAGGGCTTCGTGCGGAAGGGGAAGCCAAAAGCTATATATGCAATTCAGATCTGACAGATGATAATATAGATAGTTTTTTACAAGCTGTTCAATTTGTAATTGATGATGGAAAAGCACCGTCTGATTATGTTAAGGCAATTATTAAGAACCACCCTAATATTCCTTCCGACGAGAAAGTGCTTACAGCCATTTTCAATGAAATTCGAGATAAACAATCTAGTAAAAAGAATGTGTCCCGAGTTGAGGGGCTTACCATAGAGACAACGGAAGATGCACTCAGTTATTGTCGACATCTTACCACAAATGAAATTCGTGCATTGACGTTACAGCGGATCATTACTAGATATCCACTGGGTAAGGGTGTGCCCATGTCTTTTCTGCCTATATTCAATTCTTGGCCTCCCGAACAACAGAATGATCTGTTTGAAGAATGTCAGATGTCTTGGAGTAGGGCGTTGTTTAACAAAAATGCTGCCGATGATTTTTGGTTTCTCTTTGAGAATATATATCAACTAATTGTTACGCATCCAAAAGAAACGGTACAGGAATTATTTGCGCGCCTTAAAACTGTTCCAAACTGTGTTTCGCGCTGTCATGGTTTCGATGTGTTCTCCCTTGAGTATTTCATTTCTATAATAAAGGATGGAATTCAACAATGAAAATCTTAAAGGTTGCCGTTGGTAATTCAAGTGAGGCATTTGTTGAGAAGGCCTTTTCAAATGGATTAAACATCATATCGAGTGATGACAACAATAAGGGGAAAACCATTGTCATTCAGGCAATGATGTTTGCATTAGGTAATGACCCGACATTTCCATCCTCGTTTAAATACAGGGAATACTACCACTATGTTGAATTTGAAGTTGATGGGCGACTTTACCAGATATGTCGCACCAAAGACGGATTTGTGCTGAAACAGGAATCCTCGTTGTGGATTTTTAATAATGTTTCTGAACTTAAGCGACATTGGGATCGAAATATCTTTAAACTACCTTCGATAATAAAGAATCAGACTCTTCATATTGTTGACCCAGTATTGTATCTACAATCGTTTTTTGTTGGGCAAGATAAAAATGACACTTCAAATATTCTCCATCACGGATATTATAATAAACAAGACTACATTGAGATGCTTTTTGCATTTGCAGGGTTGGGTTCGCAACAGCTTTCACAAGAAAAAATAGATGAAATAAAACGGCAAATATCAAGGCTTTCTGGCGAAAAGAGTGTTCTCTTAAAGCAATATAAAATATTGAAATCGAAAAAACTACCAGTTTCTTATCTTTCGGCTGAAAGTGATAGATTGGCTTTTGGTGAGAAAATTGCAAGACTGGAGGGCGTGAAGCAAAAGATTACGGAATTACGTAAGACGCGCGCAGTAGCTGCCACACGTAAAAGCAAATGGGAGCGTATGATTGAGGAACTTGTGGCGTTAAATCGTACCGTGTCATGTGGAGAATTGCGATGTATGGACTGTAATTCAACAAATATATTGTTTAGTGTGGGGGGCGGTCGGCAGACATCTTATGCTTTTGACGTTTCAACCATTGGGATGAGAACGGAGATTCTCCGTTCGATAAAAGAAAAGATTGCTTCATACACTGAAGAGATTGAACGTTTGTCAACTGAGATAAACATAGCTCAGAATGATCTGCAGAAGATGATGAGTGAAGAAGAAGTTTCTCTAGAGTCAATTGTTGCTTACAAAAAAGAGATACTATCTGCGGCGGAGGCTCAAACCAGAATTCGCAGTATAGAAGCAGAAGTCTCAACGTTAAAAGGACAACTTGTTTCTAGTGAGACAGCGGTACAGGGAATGCAAGAACAGCGAAACATATTCCTGAAAAAAATTTTGGGGAAAATGAATGAGTTTCATTCTAAAGTGGACCCCAACGGGAATACTATATATACAAGTTTATTTACTCAGCAGGATCAGGTCTATTCTGGGAGTGAAGGAATTGTTTTTTATTTGGCGCGCCTGTATGCATTGAGAGAGATTCTAAATCATGCTTACCCAATTGTGGTGGATTCGTTTAGGACAGAAGACCTTTCCTCTGCCAAGGAAGATGCTGTATTGGAATTGTTTAAGGAACTACCTAACCAAATTATATTTACCACGACATTGAAGGCCGAAGAGTTCGGAAAGTATGATACTCGCAATGATGTCCATCATATAAATTATAAAGGTCACTTACCAAGTAAAATTCTGACATCATCATATGTAGAAGAGTTTATCTCGCTGCTTGGATCGTTGTCGATTAAATTGGCAACACCCAAAACTACAGACGGCAAAACTGGGGTGTGATAGTGCTGATATGGTGATTCAAGTTTCTATCATTTACATGTTGGATTGGTTGTCCGTTGGTGGAGTAGGGATACGAGCATGAAGGCGTATTTGCAAGAAAAAGAGAATGAAGACAACGGCAAAAAGAAGAACATTACATCATTTGCCACAAATGTAATATCGCTTGATAACATGTGTGACCCTGTTGAGCGAATGTGTAAATGGTGGAATCCATCAAAGCAAGAAGTCAGAGTTTATGGACGGATGTATTTTCGAGCAGGGGTAGAGTCGGAGATCCGTTTATTTGATACATGCTATGAGCAACGTTCAGATTTGATAGGGCAAGGTGCACGTTGCATGGTTGGCATTACGGATCGGACGGAATATATTTCGGCATTTGAAGTAGTATCAGATAGTTCTAACACATCTACGAATTGGAATGTGGAGGCAGAGACCTCTGTCGCACATCTTACATTTCTGGATGCATGGATAGGGCAGCGTAAATACGATGCTAAAGCATCTGTAAGATTCAATAGTGTGTTTGTTGCGATTAATGGAATAATCGAATGGCTTGATGCTAAATGTACTCGGGCGTCATCGATAATGGGAATTCAGGAGTCTATGTCGTTTGTTGCGCCAGACCCCGTTCTATTGTTCGAGAATGACGATGTTGCTATTTATGTTGTTGTGAGAGCAGATAAAGCAAATAAGGATTTAGCAACAATTCGTTATATCGGTGGTGTGCAGATTGTTGCCAAAAAAGGCGACATGCCTTTTTACGGCGTAGCCAATTCATTTGAGTATTGGTATGGTGCTTGTTATGGTTTCTTGGGCACGTTAATTGGTCGACATGTTGTTATTTTAGATTGTGTTGGATCTGTGAGTGATGGGAGGCCCTATGGAGATCATATAGAACTTCGGCGACTCTGGCGCCGTGGTGTGAATCTAATGGCGTTAAAAAATGTTGATGCGGAAAATGTTAGATATCCATATCACATGATTAAAGAGCATCTTACTTCATGCTTTGCGTCATACTTGAAATTAAGTGATACGGCAACTTCAGAAATTGTACACCTTGTATATTTACAGTCAGAATCTTCGTCGTTCTCGCGCTCTGTCTTGCCGAATTTGTGTTTTATGTTTGAAGGCCTACAAAGTAAGTTATTCACTATTGAGAATAAACTTGTTGTAAAAGATGAGAGAGAAGAGTCTGAATCCATGATTAGATTGTTAGGAGAAGGTCGTGACAAGAAGGTGCAAAAATGGTTGGAAAAACATGGGAAAGTTCATATCACACTGGATCAGCGTTTTAGAGTGGTATGGGATGAAGTTGGCACCGTCTATCCGTATTTTAAGCCAGGACAAGTTGACGCGCTGATTAAATATATTAAAGGTCATAGGAATGGATATGCTCATGGCTTTGGTGGCTTTGGTCTTGCCAATGAGTTCAGGTTGTACATGTTTACCGTATTCTGGTTTTGGACTTATATGGGCGTGATGGTTCTCGTTAGGTGTGGCTTGCCGGTTGATGTAGCTTATAAGTGTCTGTCTAGAGTGCGATGCGATTATGGGGAAACAGCAAGTAATCTTTATAATCTTTTGCCGTCGGGCTCAACAGGGTCCCCTGTGGCCCAGTAGAAGGTTGTACGAATGGCGATGCCACAGAGAGACGAGACGATTGAGGAAATCAAGCGGTTGGATGCGCTGCTTGAATACGCCGTCATGCATGATGACGAAGCCGAGGCCGCCCGCCTCCGCGCCGAGCTGGCGAAATTGGTGGAGAAGGTGTAGCGCGGCAAGATACAGTTATGACTGAGCCGGGTTGATGCGATGATGAAGTGATATATGATATAATTTCAGTGCGAGCTGAAGGAGGTCTTATGAGAAAAAGGGAAACGAGAAAAGCAATGACTAAGGCGGAGTTCAATAAGCTTATTGCCGATGGCGAGACATTCCATCTTGAGTGCAAATTGGCGAAGAACGCGATTCCGGACAACTTCTGGGAGACGTACAGCTCTTTTGCGAACACTGATGGCGGCACGATTTTGCTTGGCGTCAAGGAGGAGAACCACAAGTTCTCGATTGTTGGCGTAGATGACGCGCGCAAGATACTCACAGACTTCTGGAATATCGTCCATGGAGACAAGGTCAGCGCCGTGGTCGTTTACGAACGCGATGTAAGGATCGAGTCTGTCGGTGGAAGGCAGATTGTGGTCATCGAGGTGCAGAGGGCAGATAGATCTGATAAGCCGGTCTATGTCGGTGAAGATGTATACAAGGGTACGTTCAGGCGCAATGGCGAGGGCGATTACCGTTGTTCGCGCGAGGATGTGACCGCGATGATCCGTGACAGCTGCGCCGAGACCGCCGATGCAGCCGTGCTTGACGAACTGGAGGTGTCCGATCTGGATCAGGATTCGCTTAGGCGTTATCGCATTCTCTTTGACAATCTGAGGCCGGGGCATGTTTGGGGACGGCTTGAAGACGAGGCGTTTCTTGTGAAGATCGGCGCAGCCAAGAGACTGCGGGATGGTTCCGTACATCCAACGCTTGCCGGCCTCGTCTGTTTCGGAGAGTTCTCGTCCATCAGCGACGTGCTGCCGAATTTCTTTCTCGACTACCGCGAGCACTACCGCAAAAACATACGCTGGACGGATCGAATCTGTTCTGGCGATGCGACATGGAGCGGCAATGTCGTTGACTTCTTCTTCAAGATTGCACAGCCGGTCTGTGCCGGAATCAAGGTGCCGTTCAAGATAGCGTCGGACAACGTGACGCGGGATGACGACACGCCCATTCACAGGTCTGTACGCGAAGTCGTGGCTAATGCGCTCATACATGCCGATTACCACGGACGTCAGGGGATTGTCATTGACAAATATCCTAAGCGTATCGAGGTCTCGAACCCGGGGATATTGCGCATTAGTAAGGCTGTGGCTGTTGTTGGCGGTACAAGTGACGCGCGCAATGCAAAGATATTCAACATCTTTTCCCTTGTTAAGATTGGCGAACGGTCAGGCATGGGGCTTTCGCAGTTGTATGGCAACTGGGAAGAGGCGGGGTATGTCAGACCGCAACTTTCCGAATCGTTCAGTCCAGAGAGGACAAAGGTTGAGATCGAAGTTGAGGTTGCAGAAAAGGTTGCAGAAAAACGGGATGAGGTTACAGGAAAGCGTGGCGAGGTTACAGAAAAGGTTACAGAAACGCGGGGTGAGGTTACAGAAAAGGATACAGAAAAGCAGAGTGAGGTTACAGAAATTCCGAATGAGACAGACGAGCGAATAATAGCTTTGATTCTGGCCAATCCGCATATTACGCAAAGGATGTTGTCAGAAGCAATAGGATTGACGCGTCCGTATATTGGACGTAAGCTCTTGGGATTGCAGGCTCGTAAGATCATCCGTCGCGTTGGCCCTGACAAAGGTGGCTACTGGGAAGTCGTAAAAGGCAGCGGAGATAGTATCTAGAGTGCTGAATGATGATGAAGTGAGGTATGATATAATTCCAGTGCGAGCTGAAGGAGCGGATATGCCAACGGTAAAGACAAAGTCAAGATGCGCATGGGAGGCGGTGAACGCGCCTGCCATTCGGGGTCTGCATTCAATGTGCCGCGGCTGCGGCAACGCGAATCGGAAAGCAGGAGGAGCAAAGAAATGAAAGCGAAGAAGAAAGATGTGAAAACGGATTTTGAAGTCCTGGTCGGTCGTATTCAGGCGACATCGGATGCGTTGCAGCAGGATGCGCTCGTGGTCATCAACCGTAGCGTGACGACACGTGCGTGGCTCACGGGCTACTACATCGTCGAGTACGAGCAGCATGGCGCAGACCGAGCGAAATACGGCACAGGTTTGTTGAAGAAACTGGCG
>JAIKXR010000132.1 GCA_024683975.1 Paludibacteraceae bacterium | reverse complement strand
TGGATGTTCGTCAACTGCGATTCACTCACGGAGATAGACCTCAACAGTTTCGATATGCAGTCAGTAGAAACGACATGGTGTATGTTCAACGATTGCAATTACCTGTCAACTATCTACTGCACCAACGACTGGAGCATTACCGCACCGAACCTGAAAGTGAGCGGCTTAACGTTCGGCGGATGCAAATCGCTTGTCGGCGGTCGTGGCACAGTCTATGACCCGAACTTCGAGGATGTTACGTACGCCCGTTTGGACGGAGGGAAAGACGCTCCCGGCTATTTCGCTGATGGCCCGTACTACGTAACTTTCCTCGACCAAAAAGGTCAAGTCTTATCTATAGCAAAAACAAAAGGCGGCTCGCCTGCATTAGCTCCCGAAGTTCCGGAAGTGGAAGGTTATATGTTTACCGGGTGGGATAAGGATATCAGTTTCGTCACTGCCGATATGACCGTCATTGCCGTTTATACGCCTATAATCTATGATGTTACTTTCCTTGACAAGGACGGCAATATCTTAGAAGTGGTCAAAACAAACCACGGTTCAGCCGCCGTGGCTCCACAGATACCGGAGGTAGAGGGATACACCTTCTTAGGCTGGGACGTGAATTTTGATAAAGTGGTTTCCGACATGACCGTCAGAGCCATTTATACGCCTATAGTCTATGATGTTACCTTCCTTGACAAGGACGGCAATACAATAGAAGTGGTCAAAGTGACCTATGGCTACGGAGCGACTACTCCGAATGAACCGGCTGTGGAAGGCTACCATTTTGTAGGCTGGTTCACGGGAGAGAATTGGGATATCCCCGCCGACCTCGACCATATTACTTCCGACTTGACCGTCAAGGCTGTTTATGGCAAGGATGATGTCTATTATACCGTCACGTTTATTGATATGAATGGGGACATAATAGACAAAGCCCAAAGTGTGTTGGAAGGCAAGGCGGCTATAGCTCCCGACGCTCCCAAGGTCAGTGGTTTTGTGTTCGTAGGATGGGATAAAGACTTCGAGCATGTGACATCCGACCTGACCATACAGGCTCTCTACGAGAAAGAGAAAGTGTATTTTACCGTCACTTACTACGACTGGAACGGCGATGTGCTCTACGAGGAAAAAGTGGAGGAAGGACACGATGCACAGGGACCGGAGAACGACCCGGAACGCGAAGGGTACACCTTTACCGGCTGGAGCAAACCGCTTACCAATATCACTTCCGACCTCCTCGTCATTGCACAGTACAAGAAGAATCCCGGAACAGGGCTGGAAGATGTACAAAGTGACGATGTACCATGTACAAAGGTATTGAAGAACGGAGTGCTCTATCTGATGTACAATGGGACAATGTACGATGTACAAGGGAGGAGAATGGAGAATTGAGAATGGAGAATTGAGAATGGAGAATTAACAAAAACAAAACGATATGAAACGAATTGGTACAATTATTCTGCTGCTGATGACAGCAGTGACTATGTCTCTGTATGGCGCGAAGACAATCTATGCCACATTGGACAAAAAAACTCACACCTTCTGCATATACTACGACGAGTATCGCGAAGGGCGGCCCTATGTCTGTAAGGAATGGAATTGGGTGGAGGGGACCAAAAACGTACCCCAGGAGGACTTGAAGGAAATCTATAGCGTGGATTTCGACGAAAGCATGAAAGAAATCACTCCGTTTAAGACGGAGCAATGGTTTGCCAACATGACCAAACTGAAAACCATCAACCACTTGGAATACTTTGAAACGACACTCTCCACTACAATGGACAAGTTGTTCTATAACTGCAAGAGTCTCATTTATTTGGATCTTACCCCTCTCAATGTCAAAAATGTTCTAACGATGAATTCCATGTTTGAAGGTTGCGAGAAACTTGCCGTTCTGGATATCTCTTCTTTCAATTTACACGCCCCTTCTTATACCGTGAAGGGTGTATCGTGTAACCGTATGTTTGCCCGCTGCCGCAATCTGCGTGTGATATTCAGCCAGGAAAAGCCGATGTTCGGCGAGGATGTGGAAAATTATCCGGGCAAGGAGATGTTCTTGGACTGTAAATACTTAACGGGTGGTAACGGTACGAAATATGACCCAGAGCATATAGACTCGTCTTATGGCACGTATGACTCAGAAGGCCATCCGGGCTATTTCACGAGCGTTGAAGAATCGGAAAACCCCAAGCTATACGTTACTCTAAGTGCCGACAGCACAACGCTGACGCTGCGTTACGACAAAGAACTCGGTCCCAACCGCGGTATGGCCGAATGGGCGTTCTATAACAACTATGCATACAATCCCAGCGGCAGTTGGTTTGCCATAGAGAAAATCATTGTGGACGGAAGCGTCGTAACTGTCACGCCCAAGTCAACAGCCAAATTCTTCTATTGCTTCGAGCACCTCAAAGAGATAGAGAATCTCTCCTATCTCAATACCGTGAAAGCGGTGGATATGAGTTATATGTTCGCGGGCTGCAAGGCGCTTACAAGCCTCGACCTGAGCACTTTCATGACCTCCGATGCCACCAATATGGCAGGCATGTTCCACCAGTGTAAAGAATTGGAAAACTTGAATATCAGCGGTTTGTCAACCTCCAACGTGACCGACATGTCGTTTATGTTCGCCGAGTGCCCCAAACTGAAAAACCTGGACCTGACTTCTTTCAATACGGCCAATGTGACAAACATGGCGGGCATGTTCAAAAAGTGCGAGGCATTGAAAGAACTGAACTTCGTAGCAGCCAGTTTCAATACCGAAAACGTGACGGACATGTCGGAGATGTTTTCGGGGTGCCATTCATTGCAGTCATTGTATCTGAGGTATTTCAACACGGGTCAAGTGACGACGATGAAAGGGATGTTCGAAAGTTGTCGCGATTTGAAGGAAGTGGATATAAGTTCATTTGATTTTTCTCAAGTGAAGGATGTAAGCCAAATGTTCTTTATTGCTCCAAATCTTGAGAAGATATACTGCAACAGCGATTTGTCCCAAATGCCGAATATAGCCGAGAGCGAAAACATCTTCGGCGGATGTTTGAAGTTGGTAGGCGGCGCAGGAACGTCCTATATGGCTGCAGGCGGGGGGAGTATCGATTATGCCCGTCCCGACGATGAAGACAATCCGGGTTTTTTCACAAGCACGATAGAGTCGAAGACTGCGGAGGTGTACGGCAAGCTTTCAGAGGATGGAAAGACACTGACCATCTATTACGACAAGCGTCGGCCAATAGTAGGCGGCAGGAAAGACTGGTCGGTTTATAACAACGCTGCCGACAATGAGAAAGCGGAGACCAACCGCGTTACCAAAGTGGTGATAGACGAGAGTGTCAAGAAGGCCAAGCCCAAGACGACAGAGGCTTGGTTTGCCAACTTCCGTTATCTCAAAACCATCACTAATCTCGATTACCTGAACACGTCGGAGGTTACCTCCATGAAAGAAATGTTCATGCATTGCGACTCGCTCGTTGATATGTCCGTTAGCGGCTTCGACACCAAGAACGTAACCGATATGTCCGGCATGTTTGCCGATTGTGGCAAACTCAGGAAATTGGATGTCTCCAAATTCAACACCTCCAACGTCACCGATATGAGTCATATGTTTTCAGAGTGCAAGAACGTCATGGCGCTCAAGGTGGATAATTTCGACACCCGCAACGTGACCAATATGGCGTACATGTTTTATAACTGCGTTTATGCTTTTCCTCTCAAAGTCTCCAATTTCGACACCCGCAACGTGACGGACATGTCGTATATGTTTTACGGCTGCAAGTACGAGACCTATATCGATGTAAGCCGGTTCAATACGGCCAATGTGACAGATATGACAGCTATGTTCGGCGAGTGTAAGAACCTCGGCGCACTCGACCTGCGCAATTTCGATGTCAGCAAAGTAAAGGAACTGGACAAAATGTTCAGCAATGACTCGTCCCTCTATTACCTCTACGCCAACCAAGACTGGAGTTCCTTCGCTTCACTTGAATATTCTTATGCTATGTTTTACGGTTGCCCGAATCTGCGAGGCGGCGCGGGGACCAAGTATAACGAGATGTATGTGGATGCTACTTATGCACGTCCCGACGAAGAAGGAAACCCCGGCTATTTCACGGTGGTGGCGGAGATTTATGCCACCTGGGATGAGGGTAACACGACGCTCACGCTGCGTTACGACGGCTATCGCGAGGCGAACAACGGCGTTTCAAACTGGGCAGTTTATAACAACGTGGCGACCAAAGTGGTGCTGGACGAAACAATGAAAAAAGCCGAACCGGAGAGCACCAAAGACTGGTTCTACAGTTTCTCCCTGTTGGAGGAAATCGAGCACTTGGATTACCTGAGCACCTACAGCGTGAAAGATATGTCGTATATGTTCGCCGGCTGTTCGTCGCTGAGCGTCCTGAATGTGAATAGTTTCTACCTCTCGTGGGCAGAGACGACGGAAGGCATGTTCAGTTACTGTCTCAATCTGAAGACCATCTGGTGTGACCATAACTGGCACGAGCAGTTGTACAACAAGAACAGCAAAGACATGTTCCTCGGCTGCACGAGTCTGATAGGCGGCAAAGGCACTACGTATGACGCCAATTACGTCAATTCATCGCGAGCCTGCACGGACAGCAACCTGCGCTACGGCTATTTCACCGCCATACCGGAAGGAGCCGAAGACCTGTCAGGGAACGAACTTTATGCCGTTTTGGAATCCGACAACAAGACCCTCACCATCCGCTACGACAAAGACCGTATCAGTCACAGCGGCGTGACCGACTGGTATCCGTACTGCAGCAAAGCAGGCACGTACAAAGTGGAGACTATCGTGTTAGACCCTTCCGTTGCCGACGCCCGCCCGCTCAGCACCAAAGATTGGTTCAGATGGTTCTATGACCTGACATCCATCACAGGACTTGAATACCTCAACACGGAGAACGTGACGGACATGAACGCCATGTTTGCCGAATGTACGTCACTGAGCAGTTTGGATGTGAGCCATTTCAATACGCAGAACGTGACCAATATGGGCTTTATGTTCTCCAACTGCACATCGCTCAAGGCATTGGATCTCAGCCATTTCGACACCCGCAAGGTAAGCATCCTCTATAACATGTTCGAGAACTGTGAATCGCTCACCGAACTGGATATCAGGCAATTCGAGACGAACGAAGTGACCGACATGACGATGCTGTTTGCCAACTGCAAAGCTTTGAAGGCATTGGATGTGACGGCGCTCAAGACAGGCAAAGTAACAGACATGACAGGTCTGTTCGCAGGCTGCGAACAACTGACCACATTAGATGTGAGCGGATTTGATATGAGCAGTATTACGTCGCTGATAGGCATGTTCTACGGCTGCAAGTCGCTCAAGACCATTTACTGCAACGACGACTGGAGCAAACTGCCCTCGCTCGTTTACCATAATGATATGTTCACCGATTGTACGGAACTGGTAGGCGGCAACAACACCGTCTATAGCGCGGACAACGCCAATGACGTGTCGTTCGCACATGTGGGCACAGCAGGCAAACCGGGCTATTTCACAACCAATATTACCCACCAAGTAACCCTCACTGCAGAGAACGGAAAGATAGAAGTAGCGGAGAAAGAGATTGACCTTGCCGCCGTTCCCGAAGGCACCGTGCTCCACTTGACCGCTATTCCGGACAACGGCTATCTGCTGGATTCATGGAGCGGTTACAACGGAACGGAACTGGTGGTTGACGAGGATAAGGAAGTAGTGGCCAACTTCGCCGTACAGACGTTCACCGTTACATTCAAGGACTGGAACGACGAACAGATAGACCAGCAAGTAGTGGAATGGGGTAAAAGCGCCGTGGCACCCGAAGACCCTGAGCGCGAGGATTATCTGTTCATTGGCTGGAGTCCGTCGGATTTCTCTACCGTCTATGAGAACATGACCATTACGGCACAATACGAATTCTTAATCAAGTACTATACGGTGACGCTGGTTGCCGAGAACGGAAAGATAGCCGTGGAGGAAAATGTTGACCTCGCGTATGTAGAGAACGGTACGCTCCTTCACCTAACCGCCACGCCTGATTACGGTTATACGTTCGACCACTGGGAAAACTATGACCCCGAATCAGGACTTGTCGTAAACGGGGATATAACCGTTACTGCATATTTCTCGCCGA
This sequence comes from Paludibacteraceae bacterium, assembly GCA_024683975.1. Classification (GTDB taxonomy): domain Bacteria; phylum Bacteroidota; class Bacteroidia; order Bacteroidales; family Paludibacteraceae; genus Colicola. The sequence continues at coordinate 3,309 of JAIKXR010000132.1, read as the reverse complement.
TGTTGTTCACCCTTACTGTGGAAGCGGAGCCGGCAGAAGGCGGCACGTTCATCCTAAGCGGCGTGGACATGAATAATCAGGCATCCTATATGACCGACTATTATATCGAAGCCGTGCCGAACGAAGGATATGAGTTCGTTGAGTGGCGCGACGGAGACGAAGTGCTCGACAACAAGACACCGGAAATGAGCGGAGCGCTGTATGGCGATATAACCATCGTCGGCGTGTTCAAAGTTAAAATCAATATGTACACCGTTACCTTCTACGACTGGAACGGCGACGAACTCTTTGTCGAGCAAGTGGAAGAAGGCAAGGATGCACAAGGTCCGAAGAATGACCCGGAGCGCGAAGGCTACACCTTCACCGGATGGGACAAACCGCTTACCAACATCACTGCAGATCTCGACGTACAAGCATTGTATGAAGAGGATAAAGTGTATTTCACCGTCACCTATTACGACTGGAATGGCGATGTGCTCTACGAGGAAAAAGTGGAGGAAGGCAACGATGCCAAAGGACCGGAGAATGACCCGGAACGCGAAGGATACACCTTTATCGGTTGGAACAAACCGCTTACCAACATAACCTCGGACATCTTGGTTATCGCACAGTACGAGAAATCGAAGGTATATTACACGGTGACGTTCCTTGACTGGGATGCGACCGAGTTGTTACAGGAAAAAGTGGAGGAAGGCAAGGACGCCAAGGGACCGGAGACAGATCCGGAACGAGAAGGTTATACTTTCATCGGATGGTCAAAACCGATAACGAATATCACCTCCAACCTGACAGTCATCGCACAGTACGAGAAGAAAGACGCGACAGGAGTGGAAAATGTACAAAGTGACAAAATACAATGTACAAAGGTCCTCCGAGACGGACAAATCATCATCATCCGAGACGGCAACACCTACAGCGTTCAAGGTCAGCGCTTAATATGGTAAATTTGTGAACATAAATTTCGTATAATTTTTGAACACGCAAACATCATACCCCAATTATAGTATGAAAAAACTTTTTAGATTGGCGGCTCTCGCAGCCGTGACACTACCACTCTTGGTGGCTTGTAAACCCAATGATGGCAATCAACCTACAAACAACGAACTTGATGGTCCGTACGTTGATTTTGCAGAAATTGTTAATGGCAAGTTAGTGCTTGATAATGAAAAATTCACCAACGGCGCGTTTAGTTTTGATATCACCTATTCATCGAACGGCGAGGTGTATTACAATGGTGAAGAAAGCCACATTCTGACCATCGGAGACCCCAAAGTAACCGGTGAAGGAGCTAAAAAAGGTTATGCTTTCCCTGTTACCGTCAATCCTCCTTTGGATAGCGAAGATGCAGAGTTCACACTGGTGTTTGCCGTGAAATATGATGCTAACACCACTGAAAGCGAGGCAAACAAACTCACTATCATCCGCAAAGGCTTGCAGAATGTCTCTACACCTAAAGGAGCTCTGACCGGTAAGTTCTCGCTCGGAGGAGGCGGACAGGTATATTTTGCCAAAGGTAATCTCGAGTACGACTCTCTGCTCAACCAATATTCATTCGCTGAAAGTCAGTACAAAGAAGAAGAAGGTAGGCTGGGCTTGGACAGATATGTATCGCTTTTCCCGCAGACAGCCTATTCATTTTCTTCTTGGCCTATTTTTGATGCAGAGCCAAGCGATGATGACAACTATTGGTTCATCCCGACTACCGAACAATGGAATTATCTTATCTACAAGCGTGCCAATGCCGACAAACTCCGTGTTTGGTATCAAATCAATGACGAACTCAATCCCGGTTCTCAACACGGTCTGGTTCTTCTGCCGGACAACTACCTTGATCTGGCGGCAGAAAAGGGATGGGATGTCTCAAACTTAGGGCAGTATTTTACCATTACAACTGAAGAGGAACTCAAACTGCTGGACAGCCGTGGCGCACTCATCTTGATGCCGATGGGTTCGTTGGTCTCATCGGATATCTATAGTGACATACCCTTAGAAGAAGCGAGAGCAATGTACGGAGTTTATTGGTCATCCAGCCAACAGAGTGAAGATGAGGGTAAAATGAGTACGATTGCACTTGTCCTGAACGATGTGAAAAGCGAGGATAACGGACTCAACCTCATCCGTGTTCACCAGGATGAGCATTCTGCCCGCATGGGATGTATCCGTCTGGCATACATAAAATTCAAATAATACATCCAATCGATTGTACGGCAACGGTTTGCCGTACTGTCACAAAAAACGGAATACCAATTATGCAAACTACTTAAATTTTTTATTCCTATGAAACAGAAATTCTTATTTTGGGTTGCTCTGGCAACCATGCTGTGGGCGGGGATGACAACCGCCAATGCCACAACGAACTTCTTCACTGTATTGGGGCAAAAAATAACCCTTAAGGATGGTGAAACCCAAATCGGTAACATTACCATTGACCAAGACACTGAAAGCAAGGTGCTGCGAATCATTTTCGGGGAATACCCCGAGCAAACACTTAATGTGCCGGACGATGTGCGCCTCTTTGAGTATAGCGGCGACGACTTCGATGTCATTTTAGTGGGGTTTGACCAAAACCTTACAATCAATCATAGTGTTAAAGATTTTAATTTGTTTTTCATTAGTGGTTCCACTACTGCTGACCCTATAGAAGTGTATTTCGCCAATAACAGCATAACGGAAGATGTAACGCTTACCATCAACGCAACCTCCGCAGCGGCAAATTCTGATGTTTTCAGTATGTATAATACGCACCTGCATCTGAATACACTTGACCTTGCCGAACTTCTAAGCGACAAAAGCAAATTCCATAAACTCAATCTCGACATAAACACGAATGATGGTAATATATTCTATAAAGATTTAGGAACACCCGTGAAGCCGGTAACGGTTGATTTAGGTTATGGCGACTACCATTTTGCGTTTACTAACTCTGCAAAGGAAGGTGAAATTTTCCTAAACTCCATTCCTGTTTCGGGTCTCGGACGTTTAGATTCGTACGATGCACACAATTATGTTTCCACTCCCCATGGATTATGTTACTATCATGATGGAAGTTTGGGAGCGTTTTATGAATGTGGAGCGGATATGAAGTACCCAAATCGCTACCGTGGCGAAGTGAATCTTACTTATGCGCCTTCCGATTGGCAGTATTTCGGACCGGGCGATTACTCCTCGTGGCGGCTTCAAGAGAGCTGTGAAGGAGACGTGATTCTGCAAGCAACTTGCGCGGGAGACCTCTCGTCACTGGAAAGCGAAGACCTGCCGTGGATGCCGTTTAAAGACCTGATTACCCGCGTCGAATTGCAGGAAGATGTA
>JAIKXR010000114.1 GCA_024683975.1 Paludibacteraceae bacterium | reverse complement strand
CGGTATAGGTGGCGTTCTCTTTTGCTGTTACGGTACGGGGATTGGCTGTCTCGCCGTCCGACCAACGGACGAATTGCCAGCCTTCGTCGGCAACGGCATGCACCTCGTACGTGTCGCCGCAATCCATCTCTAACTGCGTGGGGGTCTGCGCAATGGCAAACACAGGCAGCAGGAGGTATAGTATAAAAGATATCCGTTTCATAGTCGTTTGTTTTTCTGCGTCCGACATCATTTCTTTATTATCTGCACCTTGCCGCCTTTGGAGGAATCCACTTCCCCTGTAATGGTGTAACGCAGTTTGTTGAACTCCGCCGTGAGGTTCATATCCTTTGTGACGGTGACGGTGCGCGGGTTGTCCTTGTTGCCGTCTGACCATTGTTGGAACTCGAAGCACTCGTCTGCAACCGCCTCTATTGTGATGACCGTGCCTTCGGGGTATTGGTTGTTGATATTGAGTGAGCAGTTCTCACCGTTGATATTGACGGTATAAACTTTGCTTTCATGTTGTTGGGTCGGGATGAAGTAGGTGGTGTAGCAGATGTCTTTGGTTGCGGGCTTGATGTTCGGCAGCCATCCTGCGAAGGTGTAACCTTCTTTGGTAGGTGTGGTGCCAGTGAAGGCAGGTGTTGTGCCTTGTGCTACTTCATCGGTCTTGATGACATTGCCGTCCTCGTCCTGCCATGTGATGGTGTATTTGCCGCTTTCAGGGTTGGTGGGGTTGGTCGGGTCATCACTGGAAAGGTCTTTACCAACGATGTTGAATTCCGACCAAACATCGGCTTTTTTGTATCTTGCGACTGATTTTTCAGGCACGTACAAATCTATACCGCCTAATACGCCGCAGCCTTCAAAGACATTTGCATTGATAACAGGAGGGAATACTGCTTTACAGGTTACACTTAATAGATAGCGGCAACCATTAAAAGCATTTTGACCGATACCATTCTCCACATTGATGCCGCTACCTATAGTTATATCTTCCAAATAGGTGCAACCAGAGAATGCTTCTGTTCCGATGCTTGTTGCTCCATCGCCAATAACCACTTTTGTCAGACTGCTGCAACCATCGAATGCTTGCTGCCCGATGGTCTCCACGCTGTTGAGATTAATGTCAGAGGTAATTTTGCTGCAACCATAGAAAGCACCATACCCGATGCTTGTCACGCTGTTGAGGTTAGTGACTTTTGTCAAACTGCTGCAACTATAGAAAGCATCATCACCAATAGTTGTCACGCTGTTGAGATTAATGTCAGAAGTTATGTTGCTGCAATAACTGAATGCATCTGCCCCGATAGTTTCCACGTTGTTACCAATGGTGACAGAAGTAAGTTTAGACATATCATAACATAAATAGGCAGGAATAGATTCCACCTTATTACCAAAAGAGAATGAGGTTATTTGTTTGCGAAGGTCGAAGTTGTTACTGGTGGTGCTACTACTATTATAATAAAAGGGGGTGTTATTCTGACTGAAATCTATGACTTTCTTCGCATTCCAAACAACGGATGTTAGTCTGCCGCAACCTTGGAAAGTACAAGTGCCAATGCTTGTCACGCTTTCGCCTATGATGACAGAAGTCAGACCACTACAAGAAGAGAATGCAGACCCTCCTATGCTCGTAACACTGTTAGGGATGGTGACAGCGGTCAGACCGCTGCAATTGGCAAAAGCAGATGCTCCTATACCTTTCACGCTTTCGCCGATAGTGACAGAAGTTAGACCTCCGCATTTAGCAAAAGCATATGCTCCTATGCTTGTAACGCTATTGGGGATGGTGACAGAGGCCAGACTGCTGCAATTACAGAAAGCAGATGCTCCGATGCTTGTCACGTTGTTGGGGATGGTGACAGAAGTCAGATTAGACATTCCCGAACATAAACAGGCAGGTATATATTCAACATTATCACCGAATGTAAATGAGGTAATATGTTTGCGAAGGTCAAAATTGTTTTCGGTACTGCTACTATTGTAATAATAAAACGGGGTATTAGACGAACTAAAATCATTGTATTTTTTCATATTCCAAACAACGGATGTTAGTTTACTGCAACCTTTGAAGGCAATTGACCCAATGCTTGTCACACTTTCTCCGATGGTAATAGAAATCAGACTGCTGCAAGAAGAGAAAGCATAGTCCCCGATGCTTGTCACACTGCTTGGAATAATGACAGAGGTCAGGCTACTGCAATTAGAGAAAGCATAAATTCCGATGCTTGTCACACTGTTTGGAATGACGGCATTTGTAACTACTTCGTCATCGATGTACAATGTATAGGAAGATGATATGGAACCCGGATTAAAAGATTTAATACACCAATCAGCCATTGTGCCTGTGAAATGAATCTCTGTTACTACACTTGTTGGGAAAGCAAAGTTTCCGATACTTGTCTCGCTATTAGGAATGGTAACAGAGGTCAAACTACTGCAATTAGAGAAAGCATTATTTCCGATGCTTGTCACACTGCTTGGAATAGTGACAGAGGTCAGGCTACTGCAATTAGAGAAAGCATAAATTCCGATGCTTGTCACACTGCTTGGAATGACGACATTTGTAACTGCTTCGTCATTGATGTACAATGTATAGGAAGATGATATGGAAAGCGGATAAAAAGATTTGGTACACCAATCAGCCATTGTGCCTGTGAAATGAATCTCTTTTACTACACTTGTTGGGAAAGCATTATTTCCGATACTTGTCACGCTGTTAGGAATGGTGACAGATGTCAGACTACTGCAATTAGAGAAAGTATAGTTTCCAATGCTTGTCACACTATTGGGGATGGCAACAGATGTCAGACTGCTGCATTCTTGGAAAGCAGCATATCCGATAGTTGTCACGCTGTTGGGAATGGTGACAGAAGTCAACTTGCTGCAACAATTGAATGACTCGTTCCCGATACTCGTAACTCCTTCCTGCACATAGACTATATAAACATCCCTTCCCCACGGTGTATACCGATCATTGAAACCGCTATAGTTCGTCATAGCACCACTACCCGAAATAGTCAGAATATGTGTGTCGGTGTCGTAGGCATAAGTACAACTTGTTCCGCAAGAACCTGTCTTGACGGACGCATGAATGATTCCTACATTTAGCAGTAGAATCAAAGAGATTAATTTGCATTTCATAATGAGTCTAAATTATTGATTGTTTGACATTATTTTTCCATTCATCAGTTGTTTCCTTTATAGCATGAAAGTTATCTCCATAACGTTGTATAAGTACATTTTCTAATTCTTTTTTCTTGTCATTGGTTAATAACGATGGATCTGTAACAAAAAGTGTAATATCGTGCACCGTGTCATCTTTTGTTGTCACACGATACAACCAACAACCTTTGACATTACTTTCTGTTGATATCACAAACTCGTGTGTAAAAGCAATAATTACCCCTCTGTCCAAGTTTTCACAATAAAAATTTTCCATTCTTTCAATATTTAACGAGTTAATTCGTTGATGATTAAACAAATTTTATCCTATTTTTAGGAATTGTTACAATTTCATGAGTGTCATCATCTTCTATAACACCAACAGTTATTACTTCTTCTTTCCCGGTTTCACCAATACGGGTTTCATTATTCCACGACAAGAGGGTTCCAGAATGTGGCGCTTTCTGTTTCTCCCATTCCTCTTGAGTATTGTCGAACATTCCTGCATCGAAATGCGGTTCAAGAGTGTAAGTCACTTTTCTGTTTTCAGTTTCCATAATTGTTTTGATTTTTCTTCCCTTCTTGTGCCTTCGGAGATTGGCTTTGTAGTAAATATATGTCTCTGGTTTTGCCTGTTCTTTATCGGATTTTCGGCATAGTCCGAGTATATAAATAAAGCAAGCGTGAATGTTATCCACGCTTATTCTCTACATCGAGGTTCTGGTAAGACCTTTCCAACAAGAACAAACAATAACGTCCACGCCCGATATGTTTAACCCTCCCACCCTGTGTCGGGCGTAGATAAGTATAACATACCCACGAGAACGCTTATTGTACCGTCTTGTTTTGGGTTGGAGAAATTTACCAGATTTCGATGTACCAAAACAAGCGTCAATAAACGCCTTTTTATGTAACTGCTTTTTTACGTTGCCAGTCTCAACGCTCTCCAGTTTAACGTCATAGAGAGAGGACGGTTATTTGTTTTGTATCAGTTTTTTAAGTTCTTCCTTGCTTGGCAGAATCGTCTGATACTGCGATGCAAATATCTGATTGTTGTCCTGTGGCAGTGTGTATTCAACTACCGCATCGCTCTTGTCCCTGCAAAGCAGAATACCGATTGTCGGATTCTCGTGCGGCAGGCGCATTTCGCGGTCATAGTAATTGACGTACATCTGCATCTGTCCGATGTCCTGATGCTTGAGTTTGCCGCGTTTGAGGTCTATCAGCACAAACGACTGCAAATAACGGTTATAGAACACCAAATCAACGAAATAGTGTTCCTCTCCGAATGACAGACGCACCTGTCTTCCCACGAAAGCAAAACCTTTGCCAAGTTCGAGCATGAAGTTCTGCAGGTTGTCAATCAGATGCTGCTCCAGTCGTTTCTCGGAATATCTCGGCAGAGCGGGAAGCCCCGTAAACTCGAGAATGAGCGGGTCTTTTATCAGGTCTTCCGGCTTTTCAACAATCTGCCCTTTTTGCGCAAGTTGCATTATTCCCTCTTTGTCACGGCTCAGTGAGAGGCGTTCATATAATGAAGCGTCAAACTGCCGTTCCAGTTCCTTCAGACTCCAATGGTTTTCCCTCGCTTCTATCTCATAGAACCGTCTTTCCTGCGGATCTTTGATGCGCATAAGTTTGAGATAATGCGACCACGAAAGCGTGAAACGGTATTCAGGGGAAACCTTTGCAGGAGATTTACGAGAAGGCGTCTCGTATTTTATGACCGGCGATTTACGAGAAGGTGTCTCGTATTTTTCAGAAGAGGTCTGAAGAACCGGTGCGTACTCCGTATAGAAATTTCTCATGTTCTGAAGATTATCCACGGAGAACCCTCTGCCGAACCGTGCCGTAAGCCGTTTGGAAAGGTCTTTCAAAACCGCCTTGCCGTATTCCGCACGCGCCTTACCATCCTGCTCGTCCTCAACAATATAACGCCCTATCTCGTAGTAAGTGCATACCATTGCCGTATCAATCATACGGACGGTCTGCCGCCTCGCTTCTGTAATAAGTGCGGCGATACGCTCGAACAGGTCGTTATGGATATTGGTATCCTTATTCATAACTCAAATCGGCAATACGATCTTTTTTCAGGCGGATACTTTTGCGGCGGCAAAGGTAGTAAAGAAATGAGGATATATACAAATCGGTATGTCATTTTTCTTTCATTATTATGTAATTGGGAGTGTCGTTCTTCGTCAAGCGGGCGTTCTGCCTGTCGCAAACAACGTTCAATAAACGCCTTTTTATGTAACTGCTTTTTTACGTTGCCAGCCTCAACGCTCTCAGTTTAACGTCATGGAGAGAGGACGGTATGGTTATTTTGCCATCAGTTGGCTATTGGGTAGCTGCGGAAGACCGTTCTAAACGTGTCGAATTGCACACGGTTAAAACCCGGATTGTGCAAACTCTCCCAAAGCCCGAGAAACTCAATCGTATTGCGGTTTCGCATCCAGTTCTGAATAGCGAAACGCGGGTCATCACTATTACGGAAACGGGCAATATCCGTCAAAGAGATGTATTCATTGCAGTAATCCTCGGTATAAATACCCACATCTATACCTTGTACATGCAATATGTCCGACTTGAGTTTGCCCATAAGCGGTAATTTTGACTGGTTCAATATTGTTTTTGAGCGACCTAATTGTGTCAATACATTCTCCGGGTTAAGCACGTCAATGGCTTGCTGCGGGTCATAATACGAAAGAGTATTTTGGAATACGGTGGCAAAGGTACGAAAGAAATGAGGATATATGCAAATCGGGATGATATTTTTTCGTTTGGAAACGTCTACAAACGTCAATAAAATACGGGGAAATAGCCTTGATTGCTGTTGCCATGGTTGTGTTTTCTGTTTTATCTGGAGCAAAAATAATCGTTCTTTTTGGTTTCAGCGGGCAAAGGAAAGGGATTTATGCGGGTTGGGCAAGAAGAAAGACGTTTTGGAAGCGTTTTTATTATCGGAAGAGGCGGTCAATAGACTTAAAAGCAGAAAGAACATCCATACCGAAAGCTGCGGTGAAAGCGTTGTCGGCTATGAGCTTGGGAACGGAGTCCAATCGGTAAGTTGGTTGTTGAGAGTTCGGTTTTGAGTTGGTTTTGGAGAGGAGCAGGACACGGTCGGCAACCTGGAGCGAAAGGTCGAGTTCGTGAGTGGAGATGAGAATCGTTTTGTTTTGGGTGTGAGCGAGTTGGCGTAACAGACGGAAAGTATGGATACGCGACGGGAGGTCAAGATGTGAAGTCGGTTCGTCAAGAAGTATGACAGGGGTTTGCTGCGCTATCGCTTTGGCAATGAGGACACGCTGTTTTTCTCCATCGCTGAGAGAATTGAACATACGGTCTAAAGTGATGTCGTTGTCAGCATCAGAAGTGTTCCGGGTGTTTGGAGTGTCACTATCGAAATGCGAGACAAGTTGTAGAGCATCGCTGATTATCTGTTCGTCATGTTCCGACAGACCGCCAAGAAATGAAGTGTATGGGTAACGTCCCATAGCGATTATGTCGTGGACAGATGTGTTTTCAACGGAGTTGTTTTCCGTAAGGACGAGCGCGAGTTGTTGGGAAAGTTGGTGGGGCGTGAGAGAGAATAGGTTGCATGTGCCGGAAATGGGCGGTTGCAATCCCGCAAGCGTACGGAGGAGAGTGGATTTGCCACTGCCGTTAGGACCTAACAGAGCCACCAACTCGCCTTGACAGAAGGTGAGATTGAGGTTAGACTGGACTGTACGGCGGCTATGCGCGGAGTTGTTTTTTTGCGGATAGCCGACAGACAGGTTATCGGTAGATATACTGACGTTGTACACGGCGTGAAACGGACGTTAGGATTTCGTAAGGGATGGTGCCGAGACGGTCGGCGAACGTTTGTAAAGACAGTCCTTCACCGAAGATGGTTACGAAGTCACCTTCGTGGGCATCGGTGTCGGTAATGTCAATCATTGTCTGGTCCATACATACATTACCAACGACAGGGCACAGTCTGCCACGGACGAGGACTGAACCGTTGTAGTTGGACAGTCGTCTGTCAAATCCGTCGGCATAGCCGATGGGAATGACTGCTATCTGCCGGTCTTCTGACAGGCGCGTATGTCTGCCGTAACCGATGGTTTCGCCTTTACGGACTGTTTTTATTGAAAGTATGGTCGTTTTGAGTGTGCATACGTTTTTGAGATGGAGTTGCGGATTGTTGTTATCAACCGCCAACCCGTATAGACCTATGCCGAGGCGCACCATATCCATTTGACTGTCAGTGAATCGCTCGATACCGGCGGAGTTGAGTATATGTTTGATAACTGTGTGTCCGAGTCCTTGTTCGAGTGTGTTGGCAGCAAGTTGGAAGTAGGAAATCTGCTGGCGGGTGAAGGCATCCCATTGCTGCTCATCCGCTGCAGCAAGGTGCGAGAAGACGCTCTGTACACGGACGGCGCGCTGAGATTTGAGAAGGCTGATGAGTTCGGGCAGCTGCTCTTGGTAGAAGCCGAGACGGTGCATACCTGAATCGATTTTGACATGTACGGGATAATGTTCAAGCCCTTGTGCGGTAGCGGCATTGATGACCATTTGGAGGGACGGAAACGAATAGACATTAGGTTCGAGATTGTTAGCAAAAATTTGCCCTATAGCCGCCTCTTCCGGGTTCATAGTGATTATAGGCAGTGTTATGCCGGCACGTCTCAACTCTTCGCCTTCGTCAGCAACTGCAACAGCGAGGTAGTCCGCCAACCGGCTTTTCTGCAAGGCACGGCTCACTTCTATACTTCCAGCTCCGTAGGCGAAGGCTTTGACCATAGCCGTAAGACGAGTGGTCGGACGAAGGAGTTGCCGGTATTGTGACACATTGTCTATGAGAGCGTTGATGTCTATTTGAAGGACTGTTTCGTGTGTCTGTCTGAGTATGCGGTCGGCAATAGTTTGTTCGTCATAACCTAATTGCCGCATAACTGCCGCACAGGTTCGCACATTTTGATGTGTGGGGTCTTCAACGACTACAGGACAATGGTCGAAAAGGTGCATTTTCTCCTGCCTTTTCTGTTCAAGTGAAGTGAACTCGGCATCACGTTCTTCGCCTATGTATGTAATAACACCGATGGTGGGGCGGATGATTGGTTCGAGTCGCTGCATTTCTCCAACACGCGATATGCCTGCTTCGAATATGGCTAATGGCGGTTTGGCGAGTGAGTTGGCGTCATCGAGCTGGTTGTTTTCACCAAGCAGCCACACGGAGAGGGGGACACCTGTCTGCGAGTTGTAACTACGCGGGGAGCGCGTTATGTGGTAGTCGTCTTTGAGGAGTTCGTATAACCACTCTTTGACTACAGTTTTTCCGTGGCTGCCTGTGATACCGATAACGGGGCCGCTGAACAGTGAGCGTTTGTATGAAGCGAGTGCCTGCAATGCCTGCAAAGAGTTAGAGCGGACAAAAGCACGGACACCTTTCTGCTGCAGTTCAGGAATATAGTTGGCGCCGTCATCCTTGTCGGTGCGTAGAGCGAAGAATAGTGTCTGTTCGGGATGCGAGCCTAACTGCCGTGAATCAGTGAGCAGATAGTGGATATCAAGACTGTCGTCACCTTCAACGGGTGCGATGTCTTGCAGGACTTGTTTTATTGTAAGTAGTTTCATAGCCTGTTATTCGATAGGAAAGTCGAAATAGGTGTCAGGAAAAGGTTCGTCGCGGAGGGTGAAGTGCCACCACTCGGAATCTAAAGGTTTGAATCCGTGTCGCATCATTGCCTGGCGCAAGATAAGGCGGTTATGCACCTGTTGCTCGGTCAGACCTGCTGTGTCAGGAATGTATTCGTATGATTCGCCAAATGCGGTGGCAGTGATATGGCAGCAGTAGTCGGGATGCGACTGCCCGCCGAACCAGTCGAACGTACCGCCCATATCAAGTTCTTTCTCCGTAACCATATCAAAGAGGGTGAGATCTACTGTCGAACCGCGTGTATGCCCGCTTTTCGGGCAGATATAGTCGTTTTCAAACAGATAGGGCTTGTCGTACATAGGATAGAAATAGCGTTTCATAATTGTATCATCCGGGTTGTCACGCCACCGCATAAAATGGTCAACGGCACGCTGCGGACGATAAGCGTCATATATTTTGAGACGGTAACCTTGCGCGATAACATCATCGCTTACGGCTTTGAGAGAGTCGGCAGCCTCGCAAGTGAGCAAAGCGGTAGGAGCGAGATAACCGTCAATGCGCGTTCCGATAAAATTGTAGGTACCGTAATAGCGGATTTCAAGGATGGCATCAGGAACAACATCGGCTATATAGACGAAGTTGTTGCGACCGTCGTCATACTGCTGTTTTTGACACGCAGTGAAAAGGATGAGGATAAAGAAAAATAATGATATATTTCTCATTGTTTTGTTGTGATTTGTAACTGCTTTACCGCACTCAGGACTGTTGCGTACCCATTTTTTACAGCAGGCGGGACACCGGCACACATGCGTGATGTGGTGTAAAAACGCGGCAAAGGTATGAATAATTTTGTAAAATACGAAAAAACATTTAATTTTGCGGCTTTCAATTCGGACCGGATTACAGCAGGCTATATACCATGTGTAGCCATGAGACAAATGCGGACCGGAACTGCCGCGCTTTAATCGAAAAATGAGAATACTGGTATTGAGTGATCCGATTGGCAAGCCTTCATACGCGCCGAGGTTGAGGTATGTGTGCGGATACTTGGCGAAGAAAGGATACGATGTGACTGTCTATACAGAGCAGATAGAGGACAGTTTGCCTTTTGAGCATACCTACCCTATCCGTCAGTGGCGCATTTACAGAAACAGTTGTGATTGGGCTGTGAAATCCCTATGGTCACTATTGACAGACTGGCGTGACAGACAATTCACGGGGAGAGTGAGACAATCTATCGCAGGTGAAACGTTTGACATCATTTTTTGCACTACTTTTTCTACTTTTCCGCTGCCGACTGCGGCAGCGATAGCAAGAGAGAGAGGGATACCTTGGATAGCTGATGTGCGGGACTTGGACGAACAGATAGACGGTGCGCAGTATCAGAGTCACAGACAGTGGTTTCTGCGTCCGTTCAGGCAGTGGTATAAGAGTGTGAATATACGCCGGAGAAACAGAGCATTGCACTCTGCAACGAGAGTCATTACGGTATCGCCGTGGCACGCGCAATTCATACGAAACATCGCGAAGTGTCCCGTATCGGTAATCTACAACGGCTTCGCACCGGAAATATACGGGTTTGAAGAAATACTTTCGCCAACTTTTACCATATCGTATATCGGCAGGTTGTATGAGTTTCAGCAGGCTGCTGCGGAGATGATAAGAGAAGTTGTGGAGGAGATGGAAATACCGGATATGCAACTCCAACTGATTCACGGCGGACTGACGAATGAGGAGGTGGCGAAAGAAATAAACAAGTCTTCAATAATGTTGGTATTCACGTCCAAAGAAGCTCGCGGAATGATGACGACAAAATTTTTTGAGGCTTTGGGTTGCGAGAAACCGGTACTGTGTATTCCGTCGGACGAAGGCTTGCTGGCAGAGACAATCAGGAGGACCAATGCGGGGATAGCGACTGACAATAAAGAGGAAATAAAAGCCTTTGTGAGGGCAAAATATGAGGAATGGAAAGAAAGGGGGTATACACGACAGTCAAGCAGAGGCAAAGACGATTTTTCGAGATTAAAAGAAGCAGAGCAATTTGAAAACTGTATCCGTGATAGTGCCGGTTTATAACGTTGCCCCTACCCTTTTGCAGCGTTGCTTGCGTTCGTTGGAGGTACAGACTTACCGACAGTTGGAGGTGATAGTGGCAGATGACGGTTCGGATGTGGCAGTGGCGAATGCGATACGAATGCCTCACAGAGGATTAGCGGCAACAAGGAACGAGGCAATGGGTTATGCAACAGGCGATTATGTGATGTTTGTAGATGCCGACGATTACCTGCTGCCGGACTGTATAGAGAGAGCAGTGAAAGAAATCGGAGACAGAGACATATTGCAGTTTGGAATGCAGAGGGTGACAACAGAAGGCGAAAAAATCGGGCTGCTGGTTCCACATAATTTTTACCGCCTGACATCGGCCTGCGGGAGACTGTACAGGAGACAATGGCTGAACGACAATCCGATAAAGTTTGAAGAAAAGAGGTATTATGAGGACGTGTATTTCTCGGTGAGGATGTGGCAGTTGCACCCGCGACATAAGGTGATTGGTTATGCGGGCTACTGCTATACTGTCAATCCCGCATCAATAACGGCAACGGTACATGAGGAGGATAAAAAAGCATTGTGCGAGTGGCTCAAAGCCCAGGTAAGAGAGGCAAAGACGATAGCGAACAAGGCGATAGCGGCATACACGCTGGTGAGGGTACAGGGACATTTTTGGAAAGAAAGAAATATGAGAAAAAAATAAAAAACAATACATTATGTACAATTTTACATTCACCACGATAGGTGGTAACACACGGGTTCATATAGCCAAGGGCGAAGACTTGCGTCACTTGGGCGAGTTGGACGAGAAGATGTGGACGGTGCTGTCCTGCCCGACTACAGGTCTGGAAATAAGTCAGGAGTCATTAAACTTGATAGATACGGATAAGGATGGACATATCCGCATTGACGAGGTGACGGGTGCTGCCAACAGATTGTGCGGCATAGTGAAGAATCCGGACATTTTTTTGGAAGAAAAGGACGAAATGCTCATTGAGGACTTCAACGGGGAGAACGATGAGGCCAAGCAGATGCTTGAGGTGGCAAAGCGGGTGGCAGGCGATAAGAAGACCATCAGTCTGGCGGATGTGGATGCTGCCATAGGTGCGATAGCCGTTGAACAACAAACATTGCCTGATGCGCCATACGCAGCCGACTTGATAGCAGCCGTACACGAGAATGAGGCAGCCTACAACGCATGGTTCAGAGCTGCCGAATTGGAAAAATTGGGACTGGCGGCAACTGACCCGGAACAGAAACCGAAAATAGAGGAGAAAGACTGGCGCGAAATGACTGCCAAAATAGCTGAATATGAAGCTAAAGTGGCTGAAATAAACGCAGCTAACCAAGCGGCAACGGACGCGGCTACAGGCGAATATCAGCCGCTGAGGAAGATGTTACTGCTGAAGAGAGATTTCTATACTCTGCTAAAGAACTATGTGTCGTTCCAAGACTTTTACAACCTTGAACGGAAAGCGGATTTTCAGGCAGGCCGTCTGGTGATTGACCAGAGAGCGTGCGAACTGTGTGTACGTGTTGCCGATGCAGGCAAGATGTCGGCGGAGGCGGCACAGTCAGGTATGCACCTGCTGTTCTGCGACTGCGTGAACAAAACACAAGGCAAGCAGATATCGATAGTGGCAGCAATGACTCAAGGCGATATACACAACCTGACAGTTGGGAAAAACGCCATTTTCTACGACCGCAACGGTCTGGACTACGATGCAGTAGTGACAAAAATAATTGACAACCCCATATCCATCCGTCAGGCGTTCTGGACCCCATACCGCAAGTTTGCCGAATGGGTCAGCGGACTGATAAACAAGTCTGTAGCTGAAAAAGAGGCTAACAGTCTTGAGACGCTGAAAGGCGATGCAACAGCAGCAACAGAAAAAGCAAAGACTGAAGGAGCCGCAGCAAATGGCATAAAACAAAAAACGCCGTTTGATATAGCCAAGTTTGCCGGTATATTTGCAGCGATAGGTATGGCAATTGGTTATATAGGCGCGTTCCTGACTTCGGTCGTGGCGGGCATAGCGATGCTGAAATGGTGGCAGTTCATATTGGTTATATTAGGTATCATGCTGTGCATATCTGGTCCGTCGATGCTGATGGCATATTTCAAACTCCGCCGTCGGAACCTGGCACCTATACTGAACGCTAACGGTTGGGCTGTAAACGCAGAGGCAATAGTCAACCTGCCGTTCGGAGCAACGCTGACCACAAGAGCTAAATTCCCTTTGGTAAAGAGCAAAGACCCGTTTGCACAAAAAGGTTTGCCCATGTGGGCCAAAGTGCTGATCGGGTTGGCTTGCGTGGCCGGGATATTGATAGTGCTGTCTTTATGCAATGTGAATATATGGTGATTTTCTGACAGAAAAATACGGGACAAATACGGGAGGCAAGTCATTTGCCTCCCGTATTTGTCTCTATAACTAAAGTGTCACAGCGTCACCCTTTGCCGGTATCGAAATATTTCTGAATCCGTTCTCATACAAATGGTCCTTATATGCCTCCGCTGCCTGAATCTCACCATGCACCACGTATGTATGTTTCACCTTCGTCACATCCAAACTCTTCGTCAGATAATCAATCATTTCCTTGTAATCCCCGTGTCCCGAGAAGCCCTCGATGCGGGTAATCTGCGCCTTTATCTTGTGGTCGAAGCCGAAGATGCTGATCCATTTCTTGTTCGGGTCTTGTATGCGTGCGCCGAGCGAAGTCGGTGTGCAATAGCCCACGATAAGGATGGTACAGCGCGGGTCGGATATGTGATTGGCGACATGGTGCTTGATTCGTCCTGCCTCCATCATGCCCGATGCGGAGATGATGATGGCGGGCGCATCGGAGTGGTTAAGCGCTTTTGAGTCAGCCAGTTTGGTTATATAGTGCAATGTATTGAATCCGAACGGGTCGGGGTCGAAGCGCATGGTGTCCTGTACCTCCTCGTTGAGCGTGTCGGCGTACATACGGAACACCTGCGTGGCATTGACCGACAGGGGCGAATCAACATAGACGGGTATGCGCGGCAGCCGGCCGTCATTATACAGTTGGTTGAGCACATAGACAATCTCCTGCGTCCGCCCTACCGAGAAGGAAGGGATGATGAGTTTGCCCTGCCGGTGTATGCATGTGTCGTCCACGATGCCGAGCAACTCCTCTTCGGTAACCATCTGGTCGTCGTGCAGGCGGTCGCCGTAGGTGCTCTCGCATATCAGGTAGTCGCACTGCGGGAACGGTTCGGGCGAGCATAGTATATGGCTGTGGGGACGACCTATGTCGCCCGTGAAAGCGATACGTTTCTTCTCCCCGTTGTCTTCTATGGTCAGATTGACAATGGCGGAGCCGAGCATGTGTCCCGAATTGATGAAAGTGAGCATCACGCCGTCGCAGACGCGGAACGGGTGGTTGTAGTCCACCGTCACGAAGAGCCGCATACACCGCTGCGCCTGGTTGGCGTCGAAGAGCGGGGTCACTTTGGGCTGGTGGAGACGGTCCATCTTCTTGTTGTACCACCGCGTGTCCTGGTCGAGGATATAAGCAGTGTCAAGCAGCATCAGCGCGCACAGGTCACGTGTGGCAGGCGTGGAGATGACCTCACCGCGAAAACCCTGACGGTAGAGATAAGGTATCAGTCCGCTGTGGTCTATATGCGCGTGCGAGAGGATGATGTAGTCAATCGTGGCGGGGTCGAAACCGAGGTCGCGGTTGGCGGCATCCGTCTCCATCCCTTTGCCCTGGTACAGACCGCAGTCCAACAGGATACGTTTGTCTTTGTCGGTGGTAATTAGATGTTTGGAGCCGGTGACTTCCTGTGCCGCTCCGAGAAATTGAATGGTCATAGGTATCGGAACATTTGTTTTTGCGCCGCAAAAGTAGTGATTTATTTATTACCGTCCAACAAAATTCGATAAAGTACGCATATCGCTGTTACGGCACTGATACTTCTGAAAAAAAGTTTATTACATTACGGAAAAAGAATATGGAATATTATCGGCCGTTAGATTTCAATACATCTTGAACGGCTAAAACCGTTTGTCAGATATTCTCCGTGTGAGATATAGCCTAACTGGTTGGATATAACCTTTGTTTTGCCGATGTGTGCGTCTATATTACGATGGGAATGGCCATATATCCAGTAATCAATATCTGAATCCGCTATATAATTCCCCAGCTCTACGGTAAATGCGCCGTTGATAGTGCTTCCGCGAAACTCCTCTGCAGTGCATAATTGTGTGGGAACATGGTGAGTAAGAACAATCTTCGTTGCCGACTTGCTTTCCTCCACAGCTTTTTTGACAAACGCAAGACAACGCTCGTGTTCGGCATTGAAATCATCAGCCGTCAAGCGATGA
>JAIKXR010000107.1 GCA_024683975.1 Paludibacteraceae bacterium | reverse complement strand
TGCAGGAGGCTGCCGCGCTGGTCGAACATGCCGTGCAGACTTACAATAATTTACGACCTCATTTGAGCCTTCAGATGCGCACGCCTGCGGAAGTCTATTACGGCTCGGGAGGGTGAGTTTGGCCGCCCATTCATCATGTTTTTTTTGGCGGTACCGCCAAACAAACATGATGAATGGATTACACCTCTATATTAATTATAATTTGCATATTTCAGTTTTATGTTGTACCTTTGCATCATCTTAAAAAGTAAACCTCCTTAGGAAAGGAGTAAACCTTTTCAGTAAACGAGTCAAAAGTTTACGTTTCTTAAGATACTATCTCAGTAAACGAGTCAACCTTTTTCAGGTTTAGTCAGTTCGGTGAGGTCTGCTTAATGTATCGTGTATCTAACGTATATCTAACGTATATCTATCGTATATCTAACGTGTATCTATCGTATATCTAACGTGTATCTATCGTACTCGCTTGCTGCTTGGTCACTGCGTGTTGGGCTTAACTTCGTGTTGGTGAGTGAATGTTGGGGACTGCGTGTTGGTGAGTGGATGTTGGTGAGCGTTGCTGTTTGGGTGCTGTTTTTGTGATAGATATGCGGGAGATTTTAGGGGAGAATGGGGTTGGGGAGAAGAAGAGGATGCTTTTTTTCTTTGACAATTACACGCCTTGCTATACTTTTGCGGCGCAGACAGGAAAAGGGGAAGGTGTTACGGGGTGGCTTATTCGCTGCGGAAAGGGATGGACGAGGGATAAACAGACAAGGATTGCACATAAATGGTGTATTAGAAAGACAAGGATATGGAACAGTATGATTTTTCAGTTGGTACGGACCGGCGGCAGACGGGATGCGTGAAATGGGACGACGAGTATTACGACGACCTTGTGCCGATGTGGGTGGCGGATATGGATTTTCCAGCGGCTCCCTGCGTCCAGCGTGCGCTGACGGAGCGTGTGGCGCACGGCGTATATGGCTACGAGCATGTGCCGGACAGTTACTACGAGTCGGTGGTGCGGTGGTTCGCTACCCGTCACGGCTGGCAGATGACGCGTGAGGAGATACTGCCTGCGACGGGTCTGCTGCCCGCATTAGTGGCTATCCTACACAGAGGACATACACTGCTGCACGGACAGGGTAAGGCGACCGCTGAGGGCGTGAAGGTGATAATGCAGATGCCTGCATACAACGGCTTTCTGCACTGCCTGACGGATAACGGGGTGGAACTGACACACAATGCGATGCGTTGCGATGAGGGACACTATACGATCGACTGGGACGACCTTGAGCGCAAGGCACAAGAGCAGACAGGCGGCATACTACTGTTCTGCAATCCTCACAACCCGACAGGCCGGGTGTGGACGCGGGATGAGATGGAGCGTGTGGCAGACCTGTGCCGAAAGTACGACCTGCTGCTGATTTCGGACGAGATACACGGGGAGGTGATGCCGCTGGGCGGTCAGTACATCCCGATGGCGACCATCGAGAGGGTGAGAGACAGATTGATTGTGTTCACGTCTCCGGGGAAGGGATTTAATTTGGCAGGAACCGGCATATCGAATGTGATTGTGCCTGACAAGGCTCTGCGCGAGCGGGTGAACAGGGCGTTAGAAGCGATGCTGGTTACGGACGTGGGCGTGTTCGGCGTTACCGCCTTGCAGGCGGCTTACAACGAGGGTGCAGAGTGGTTGGATGCCGTGAACAAGTACATTGGTGAGAACTACCGCTTTCTATGCGATTATGTCCGCCGCGAGCTGCCTCGTCTGCGCGTGACGCCGTTAGAGGGGACGTACTTGGCATGGGTATGGCACGGGGATTACCCGTACACATCCGCGCAAGTGGAGCGCAAACTGATGAACGAGTTGCACGTGCGTGTGAGCGCCGGCACGTTCTACGGCGAGGAAGGTGAGGGGTATATGCGCGTCAATATAGCGTGTCCGCGGAGCCAATTAGAAGAGGGTCTCCGGCGAATGAAGACCCTCTTTGTGTAGCGAGTTATGACGCACGTCCCTTTCGGACGTGCGCTTTTCTTTTATTGGCGGACAATGACACTGCCGCTTGCCTGATGGGTGGCGAGGACGAGGATCTCCGCGACTTGGACGTGTGCGGGAGCCGAAGCCGCAAAGAAGACGCAGTCCGCCACATCGTCGCCCGTGAGGGGCTGAATGCCCTTATAGACGTTGTCGGCACGCTCCTTGTCGCCGTGGAAACGGACAACGGAGAAGTTGGTCTCGACCAGTCCGGGCTTGATAGTGGTGACGCGGACGGGCGTGTGCGCAAGGTCGATGCGCAGGCCATCGGAGAGGGTTTTGACTGCGGCTTTAGTTGCACAATAGACAGCACCGTTGGCATAAGCCGCGTCGCCCGCCACGCTGCCGATGTTGATGATGTGCCCGCGGTTGCGAGCCACCATGCCGGGAACGACAAAGCGTGTGATGTTGAGCAGCGCCTTGATGTTGGTGTCAATCATGGTGTCCCAATCGGCAAAGTCGCCCTCGTACTCCTTCTCGAGTCCGAGTGCCAGACCTGCGTTGTTGATGAGGATGTCGATGTCTTTCCATTCGGCGGGCAGCCCGGCAATCTGTTGCTTCGCTTCCTCTCTGTCGCGCACATCGAATACGAGGAGAAGGGTCTGTGTTCCGTACTGCTTTTGGAGTTCGTCGGCGAGCTCGCGGAGGGGCTGCTCGCGACGCGCGTTGAGGATGAGACGATGGCCGTTAGCGGCGAATTTTCTTGCGCACGCCATTCCTATTCCTGACGATGCGCCTGTGATGAATACTGTCATAGTGATATTGATTTGTTAGAAATTATTTGCAGCAGTTGTTGCATATTGCTGACAATGATGTCTGCATTTTCGCGTTGGAAGTCTTGTTGGGGCAGTGAGCCTGTATTGACGGCGCAGGTGAACAGTCCGGCGGCTTTAGCTGAGCGTACTCCGAGAGGAGCGTTTTCGATGACGCAACATTGGGATTTGGGTAGTTGTGAGCGTTGCCATGCGGTCAGGTAAGGTTCAGGGTCAGGTTTGCCGTGTGTGACATCGTTGGCTGTTACCATACGGTCAGGAGTGAAGATGCCGGGGAAATCGGAATTTAACCGGGCGAAGAGTGTTTGTTGGGCACTTCCTGTAACGATCCATATTTGCGTGTCGGGGAGTGAACGGATATACTTCAGTATTTCGTGCACACCCGGTATTGGACGGACTGGTCCGAGTTCGATGAAGCGATTGCTTTTTTCCTTGTAAATGTCGTGTATATGCCGAAGCGCCTCTTCTGGCGAGAGGTTGTCTATTTCTGTCGGATTACCTTTTTCTATTTCTTTTCGGAAACACTCCTGAATGACATCGATGCCTGTCCGTCCTTCTTCGCGATAACATTGCTGCGGTGTAAATGACAGTCCGTGCCGCGCCATCACTTCGTCCCATGCTTGTGCGTGTTTAGGCATAGAGTCGAAGAGTGTGCCGTCCATATCGAAAAAAAAGGCTTTGTGCATAGTGCTTGCCAAAATAACCAGAAAGTGGCGGCAAAGGTAATATATCAGGAGAAAACTGACAAACGAAAAAAGATTTGGAATGATAGCAAAAAGGCAGTAATTTTGCCGCGTTTTCGCATTTTTACGAAAAAATGCAGGAAACAAAAAGGGGAAATAATACAAAAAAGACATGAAGATACTAATTGCTATCGAAACGTACCGGACCAACAACAACGGCACGTCGATATCAGCCCAGCGTTTCACGGAGGTGCTACGCCGCCACGGACACGAAGTCCGCATACTCGCCACCGATGAACGCTACCCAGGTCAGAAGGGGTTGAAAGAAGACATCTATCTGCTGCCGGAGATACACATCCACCCGTTCGACGACCTGATTCACAAGCATGGCTACCGCTTCGTCAAGTGCGACCGGACAGTTATCCGTGAGGCTGTGGTATGGGCGGATGTGGTTCACTGCATGACACCATTCGTGCTGACACACGTTGTGAAGCGTGAGGCTGACCGTCAGGGCAAACCCGCAACAGCGGCATTCCACATCCAGCCAGAGAACATAACAAGCAACATACGCCTCAATAAAATCAAACCTGTAACCTCGTTCGTGTATGAACTGTGGTGGCAGTACATCTACCGCAATTTCCATCATATCCACTGTCCGAGCCAGTTTATGGCCGACCAGTTGGTGAAGCACGGCTACAAAGGGCAACTACACCCCATTTCAAACGGTATTGACCCGAGTTTCCGCTATACGAAGCGCGCAAAGGACAAGAAATGGGAAGGCAAGTTGCTGGTGATTATGACAGGCCGTTTGGCGAACGAGAAGCGTCAGGACCTGCTGCTTCGCGCCGTAGGTATCTCCCGCTACAGTGACCAGATACAGCTGATATTTGCAGGCAAGGGTCCCGAACTGCACAAGTATGAGAAGATGGGCAGACAGTTGCCCAACAAGCCGATCTTCGGGTACTACAGCCGTGAGGAACTGCAGGACCTGCTGTCGCAGGCAGACCTGTATGTTCATACGAGTGACATGGAGAGTGAGGCTATAGGCTGTATAGAAGGCTTTGCGATGGGCTTGGTGCCGGTTATATCTGACAGTTCATTGTCAGCGACCCGTCAGTTTGCGTTGGACGAGAGGAGTTTGTTCCATGTAGGTGATCCTAATGATTTGGCATCAAAGATAGACTACTGGCTGTCTCACACCGAAGAACGCAAACGGATGGAACACAAGTACGCCGAATTTGCATCCCATTACCAGATAGAGGATTCGGTCTGCAAGTTCGAGGCGATGCTCCAAATGCAGATAGACGAGACGGCAGCAAAGAGGAATTCACAATAAGACTATTATGAGACGTTTCAGTATTATTTTTTTACTTTTGTCCCCGCTTTTTTTGTATGGTCAAGAGAGAATTGAGCCAGTTCCATACGGCGATATGGAGCAGTGGGTGGTACGTTATATCAAAGAATCGCGCATCATAGGGGGCAAGACACGTGTATTGTACGCGATTGCTCCGACAGATACTATACGCAAGAACGTTGCTTTTGACTATGCGAAGAGCGGTAGTCCGTGGACGGTGAGCAGCGCCTACGCCCGCGTGTCGGGTGTGGAGAAAGCGTCCGGTTCAGTCAGTCCCGAGCGGAGAGGCAACGGCTGGTGCTGTCGGTTAGACAACAAGATGGACAGCGTGATAGCGATAGGTTTCATCAAGATGTATGTTATGGTAGCGGGCACTATATTCACGGGAGTGACGCTTGAGCCTGTGACTTCGGCGGACGATCCGTACGGTGTAGTGGATATGGGCGTGGCTTTCACGAAGCGGCCCGTGGCAATGATGTTAGACTACAAGGCGAAAGTGGAACAGTCGGACGAGATAGTGTCTGCGAACGCATCAAAAAAGATAACGAAGATGCGAGGTCGTGATGCTGCAGAAATATACATTATCCTTCAGCGGCGATGGGAAGACAAGGAGGGTCGTCTGCACGCCAAGCGCGTGGCAACAGGCTACGAAAGGGTGTATCATTCAACGCCCTGGAAGAACGATTACCTCATACCTATCTACTGGGGGGATGCCATCACCCGTCAAAGCGGTTACAAGGACTATATGGGACTGAACGCCCATGTAATGAAGTCCCGTAACTCAAAGGGGAAAATGACATTGGTTGAGGAGGAAGGCTACAGCGATGAGAACCCGACCCACATGATTATAGTCTGCTCGTCGGGCTGCTATGAGGCGTTTGTAGGGCATCCCGGGAACACATTGTGGGTGGATAATATTAGGTTGGTGTATTAAAGATGCAACGGCTCGCGGTTGTAGTCACATTATTGTTGCTGTGGACGGTATCGCTATGTGGCGAGAGCAGGATGGATACGGTGAGCATGCCCACAATGTCAGCACTGAATAACCGGCCGGTGGTTTTCTATTTACCTGACGGGTATGATGACAATGTGACGACGAGCAAAGGCGATACGGTAAGGTATCCTATACTGTATCTGCTGCACGGGATTAACGGCGATGAGTATTCGTGGTCACGCAACGGTGACATAAGGCACTTAATGGACAGTCTGATAGCAAACAGAGTGATACGCAAGTGCGTTGTGGTGATGCCGAACACGAACGCCGGCAAATATATATGGGGCAAAAAATACAAGGATTTGAAGGACAACCGCGATATGAAGACGAAGAGTCTGATGCGCAATCTGTTTGGTTATGTCAAGAACAGAAAAGGGAATTTTATTGACTATTTCGGAGAGATTGAGGCTTTGACCTATTCGCGATACCGTGTGAGCGATGCTCCAACGGACAGGATAGTAGCGGGGCTGTCAAACGGCTCTTATCAAGCAGCACTTCTGTCAAATATGCATCCCGGGAGATATGCGTGGGTAGGACTTTTATCTCCTGTCATATTCAGGAGCCAGGTACCCGAAAGAGGCGAGAACTGGTGCGCGACAGACGAGTTACCGGAGGGGACACACTTTTTTATCAGTGTGGGCGAAGGGGATATCTTTCGTTTTTACGGAGTAAAATACAGCAAATTGTTAAGAGAAGCACACATACCTTACGTGCTACAAAGCGTCAAAGGAGGGCATGACTGGAAGGCATGGAGAAAAGATTTTGCTACTTTTATGAAGTACGCTTTCCCATACGACAATAACATGGGCATCACTCACGATTGACTGTCGGCTCACTGTCGGGTAGGTATCTGTATTTTACGCCGGAAGCTGGCAGGGAAAAATATCAGTAAAGACGCATAAATATATGGAAACAGTATCGGGACTTACCAAATCCGGATACCGAAATAATAAGACAGAGTTTGTGAATAGGACACCGAAAATACCATTTTTTCTTAACTTAGGTTTACGTATCATAGGTTTGTTTTTGCACGTCAAGTTGCGTGTTGCCTCCCGTTTCCCATATATGGAGGCGTATAAGACGTTACGCAAGATATTACGCCAGAACGAGTTTACTTCATACGGCAGGGCACATCATTTTTCAGAGGTTCTGCAATCGGACACTCCGGGTGAGTTATTTATGAGTTACCAGCGCGCCGTACGCCCGAACGACTATGAGAAACTTCGTCCGTTGGTGGAGCGTCAGAAATCGGGGGAGAGAGATGTGTTGCTGACGGGCAGTCCGATCATGTATGCGACAACATCAGGCACGACAGGCAAACCCAAATGGATACCTATCAGCCGTTCGTATCTTCATACGTTGTATCACCGGATGTCGGAGCATTGGTTGTATATTTTTGTACGTCAGCGTCCGAGAGCGTTTGGCGGGCATATACTTCAGATTGTAGGCAAGGACGTTGAGGGTTATGCACCTGACGGGACTATTTACGGTTCTGTAAGCGGGATGTTAGTCAAAGAGATCCCCCATATACTGCGCAAGCGTTATACAGCCCCGGCAGAGGTAATGAACATCAGCGATTCACAGACACGTAACTATGTGATAATGACACTGGCACTGCAATGGGAGGATTTGACTTTCTGGGCGACGGCTAATCCATCAACGATAGTGGAATTGCTTAACACGGTGGACGAAAGATTAGAGCAGATGGCAGACGACATAGAGAAGGGGGTGTTTTCGGTGGAGATTGAGCCACGTCTATTGGACATTATCGCCCCATACTTGCACTCCAATCCGAAGAGAGCCAATCACTTGAGAGAGTTGAAGAAACGTTATGCAACTATCTCTCCGAAAGATTACTTCCCATACTTGCAGGTATTGAGTACATGGAAATGCGGCAACGCAAAGATATATATAGAGAAATTCATTGACAGATTCAACTGGCGACAGACTCTCTATACTGAATTAGGGTATATAGCGACGGAGTGCCGATTCGGTCATCCTATCAACAGTTCGAGTGAGAGTGTGCTTTTCCCGCAATATCACTACTATGAGTTTGTAGATGAGCAGGAATTGGATATGCCTAACAAGCACTTCTTGCAGTTGAGCGAGTTGGAACACGGTCGCCGATACTGCGTGTACATAACGACCAACTGCGGGTTGTACAGATACAACATGAACGACATAGTAGAGGTGGGCGGACGGTATATCAACACTCCGACGGTACATTTTATATCCAAGGTGAACGGCATAGTGTCGCTGACAGGCGAGAAACTCTATGAGGCACAGTTCATAAGAGCCGTTCATCAGGTAGCGGAGATGTATAATATGAGCGTGCCGTTCTTTGTAGGATTTGCCAATGCAGAGACATCAGCATACGATTTTTACTTTGAGTTTGGCGGCAAGAGCGAGAAACAGGGTGAGCAGATGCTGGACTTGTTGACACGTGAGGTGGATGCCAAGCTGCAACAAATCAATATAGAGTACGAGAGTAAGAGAAACTCAATGCGTCTGAAAGAGCCAACGGGACATATACTACAACCTAATGCCTACACACGCTTCAAGGAACTGTGCTTGAAAGACGGGTTCAGGGACGGGCAGTTCAAGTTCAACTTGCTGATGCAAGACGCTTACAGACAAGGATTGTTTAATCAGATAGTCAAAGGATAGTATGGTATTTGACGGAAAGGCAGTGGCGGCAAAGGTGTTGCAAACACTTGCGGCGGAGAATGCAAAATTGAAAGAGAGATATGGCCGTGTGCCATGTCTGAGTGTGCTGCTGGTGGGTGAGGACTACGGCAGCACACGTTATGTCGCATCTTGCGAGAAGAACGCCCAACGAGCAGGATTGGAGTGCAAAGTGGTCCGTATGGCGGAGACGAGCAGTGAGGAGGAAGTAACAGAGGCTATAAGAAGACTGAACGAAGACAGCAGTGTGGACGGCATACTGGTTCAGATGCCCCTGCCTAAGCATATCAGTCAGGAGCGTATAGTTGAGACTATCCTGCCGGATAAAGACGTGGATGGAGTGACAGACAGAAATGTGTCACAACTATGGAAACAGAGGCGTAATGACTATTCACGGTTCTGTGTACCATGCACTCCGAGGAGCGTGATGCGCATATTGGAAGAATCTGAAATAGATTTGGACGGGTTGAACACTGTGGTGATAGGGAGGAGCAATATAGTAGGTATGCCTGTGAGCAAACTGCTGATGAATGAGAACGCGACAGTGACCGTATGTCATAGTCACACAAAAGACTTGGCGGCGATAGTGAGAGAAGCGGATGTGGTGGTGGCAGCTATAGGCAAGGCCAAATTTGTGGGGGCAGAAATGGTCCGGAACGGAGCAGTAGTGGTTGACGTTGGGATCAATGTAGATGAGACAACAGGCAAGATGTGCGGCGATGTGGATACAGAGGCAGTAAAAGACAGATGCAAGATGATTACTCCTGTTCCGGGCGGTGTCGGTCAGTTGACTATCTGCTCGCTGATGGAGAACACAATGGATTGTTTCAAACGATTACACAATGGATAAAGAACGTTCCCAACAAGTGCTACCACTTGAATTTATTGAGGATATGCGCTTGCAGCTGGGCGGAGAAGCCGACCAACTGTTCCGCGCATTAGATGGCGAGCCAACAACAGCCATACGTCTCAACGACAAAGTTAACACACTGACATTTGACTGCGATATAGATGAAGTACCGTGGCATTTGGAGGGTTACTATCTCAGTGAGCGTCCCCAATTTACTTTAGACCCGCTTTTCCACGCAGGTGCGTACTACGTGCAAGAAGCGAGCAGCATGTTCATTCAACAGGCGTTGGATCAGTATGTCAATCCTAACAGCATCATACTTGATTTGTGTGCCGCGCCCGGAGGCAAGTCAACGCTGATAAGTCAGTTTATCGACAAAAAAGGATTGCTGATAAGCAATGAGGTGGTTCGGCAGAGAGTTTTTATATTGTCGGAGAACATACAGAAATGGGGCAATGGAAACACAATAGTGACTCATAATCAAGCAAGTGATTTTGGAGATAAGTGCAGGAACTTATTTGACTGTGTGTTGGTGGACGCACCGTGTTCAGGCGAAGGTATGTTTCGCAAAGACAAGGCTTCCCGCGCCGAATGGAGCAGAAAGAATGTGAAGATGTGTGCTGAAAGGCAAAGAAAAATACTGATGGACGTATGGGACGCGCTTCGTCCAGGAGGCATAATGATATATTCAACCTGCACTTTTAATAAAGAAGAGAATGAGAATAACGTGATATGGATGGCAGAGTGTCTCGGTGCAAATGTACTGGACTTGGATTATGAGCAGGAATGGGGCATAGCGGAAGGTCATCCGGGGTATCATTTTTATCCTCATAAGGTACGCGGTGAAGGGCTTTATGTCTGCGTCTTACAAAAAAAAGAGGACAGTTATGCACCTTTCCGAGTACCTACGCCAAAGAAGCCGCAGCAACAGAAAGTGGAAGACGAAGAGGAGTTGCAGAGATGGCTGAAATACCCGCAAGACTGGGTGTTCCGTCAAGGTGACAGGTTCGTTACCGCCTACCCTGCCGAACACAAGGAACTGATTGAGTATCTTACTACTTGTTTGACTTGCATTTCGTTGGGATTCGGCATAAGCGAGAAAAAGAAAGTATCAATGGTGCCTCAACATAGTTTGTGCATGTCAAAGGCGTTTCGCAAGGACGCATTCCCGTGCATAGATTTGAGTTTGGACAAAGCATTAGCATATTTACGGTCAGAAGCACTGGAGATAGAGGAAGGAATGCCGATGGGAATAGTGCTGCTGACGTACGAGGATGTACCTTTAGGTTTCGTGAAAAACGTTGGGAACAGACTGAATAACCTTTACCCTAACGAATGGCGGATTAGGAAATTATAACAAAAACCGCCTCGCAGAATTGCGAGGCGGTTTTTGTTAGATTTTCTAAAATTATGTTGAGAGGTTAGGGGCAGATGTATCGGCAGGAGACGCAATATTCTTCTGGTAGGCTTTGACTATGCGTCCTACGAGAGGATGGCGTACAATGTCGCGGTCGGTAAAGCGGATAACAGCGACTCCCTGTGTGTGAGACAGACGGTCAATAGCATCTGCCAGTCCTGAACGTTGCGAGGGCGGGAGGTCGATTTGCGTAAGGTCACCTGTGACAATCATTTTGCCGTTGATACCGAGACGTGTGAGAAACATCTTAATCTGCGGTATGGTAGTGTTCTGCGCTTCGTCCAATATAACAACGGCATCTGACAACGTTCGCCCGCGCATAAAAGCGAGTGGCGCGATTTGGATAGTGCCGCGCTCCATAAACTCGGAGAGTTTGGAGTGTGGAATCATATCCTGCAATGCATCGTAAAGAGGTTGGAGATACGGATCTATCTTGTCGCGCATATCGCCAGGAAGAAAACCTAATTTCTCACCAGCTTCGACTGCCGGGCGACTGAGGATTATACGTTTGACTTCTTTGTTTTTGAGAGCACGTACAGCAAGAGCGATGGCTGTATATGTCTTTCCACTGCCGGCAGGTCCGATAGCGAACATCAGGTCATTACGGGTGTATGAATGTAAGAGTTCCTGCTGATGTTCACTTCGCGCGTTGATGGCTTTGCCGTGAACACCGTAGAGAATGAGGTCATCGATGTTTTTTTGCTCTTTTATCCCGCCGTGAATGATTTGCAGGACATCTTTTTCGGTCAGAAAACCGGCACGCAGACAGTGCTGTTCGCAAAGCAGCAGCGTCTGTTCAAATCGGGCCACATCGTTATCAGCCCCGGAAATCTTGACGGTGGAGCCGCGTGCCACAACGCGGACAGAAGGAAACTGCGCCTTGAGGCACAGGATATTTTGGTTGTTAGTACCATAAAAAGGAGCGGTGTCTAACAAATCGTTAAGTTCAATTATCTTGTCCATATAAGGGTAAATCGGATAAAAACTCTATTTGGTTGTTGCCTACTTTTGCAACAAATGTCTGGTTTCCGTTATGAAGGATCAGCAGTGGAACGTGAAGCATACGGTTATAAACGGCCGCCTGGTCCAATGTTTGAGCAGTTATAGAGACAGAAGGTGCCTTGAATTCAATGAGTATGACAGGTTTTAACTGATTGTCATAAACGACAGTATCAGCTCGTTGTCCGGATGGCAGGACGGCTTCCAATGCCAAACGTGAAGCGGGGTAACGGTACCGGTCAACCATATAGTGCAAAAAGCGTTGCCTTACTTCTTCTTCGGGAGTCAAACGCACCCATTTGTGTCTGTAAGGACAGAATATATAGTCTTTGCCGTTGCGGTTTTCGATGTTAAGAGGTTGCATACTATCTGTATTTGTTTTCTTCGCAATCACCTAATAGCGAGAGATAACTATCGTAACGTGAGAAGGCTATTTCGCCGCGCTCGACAGCAGGAATGACCGCACAGTCAGTTTCGCCGAGATGCAGGCAGTTGCCATAACGGCACGAGCGGCCAATGCGGAATATCTCGCGAAAATAGTGGGATACTTCTTCCTTAGCCATCTCGACAGAACCAAAGCCTTTGATTCCGGGAGTGTCAATGATATAGCCATGCCCGTCAGGGGAAGCAAGAGGGTACATTTCCGAGAAAGTGGTGGTGTGCATACCTGAGTCATGAATGGAGGACAATTCTGCCGTGCGGGTTATCTCTTGCCCTAAAAGAGTGTTGAGAAGAGTCGATTTGCCGACACCTGAATTGCCCGAAAGCAGGCTCACTTTGTTTTCAAACAAGGGCATAAGTTCCTGCGGATTAAGACGGGTGGCTGAAATGACATAGGTAGGATAGTCTAAAGAGGTGTAAAGCGACCGCCATGCGTCAAGTGTTTGTCGTTCTTCCGCCGAAAATAAATCTATCTTATTAAATATCAACACGGCTGGCACACGATAAGCCTCTGCTGTAGCGAGAAAACGGTCGATGAACTTGGTGGAAGTCACTGGGTGCGCAACGGTAACAATGAGAATGGCTTGGTCGATGTTAGCCGCAAGTATATGCGTTTGCTTGCTGAGATTAGTGGAGCGGCGGATGATATAGTTCCGCCTGTCCTCTATGTCGGTTATCCAGTTCGTGCCATCGGCCTGCTGCTCCACTTGAACATAATCTCCGACAGCCACCGGATTAGTAGAACGTATGCCGCGTATGCGGAAATTACCTTTGACATAAGCAGTGACAGGTTGTGAGCCGTCAGAGGGTTGGACAGTATAACTATTGCCGGTTGTTTTTATAACGAGTCCTCTCATATGCGAAGAAATTAAAAAGCTTCAGTAACAGTAAGATAGAAGGAATAACTTTCTCGTTTGGTCCAACTTTTGTAGAGGTTGTTGCGTGCGAGATCGAGTCGGAAATTGATATTTGACTTGTTGATTTTCAGTCTTAATCCGAGACCGTAGCCTGCCTTGGGTATCTGCCATTGCCAGTCAGTATAGTGATAGACATCCCCCACTCCGGCGAAGACCGTACCGCTGAAAAGCCAGAAGAGAGGGAAACGCAACTCCCCTTGCAATGCCCAAAGAGCATCGTCGCGGAACATACCAACCCGCAGTCCGCGAATGAGGTCTTCACCACCTAATACAGGAAGGATCTGGAAGGGGCGGTTGGGAGACGTGCCGACAGACCATTCGGTGCAGAACTGCCATGCGAAGATGATGTCCTTGTAGACGGGTACGTACTGGCGCAAATCGGTGGATATAAGTCCCATACGCGAAAGAGAGGATGTGAATGACTCGTAGTGCAATCCTGAAAATCTAAAAAAAAGTCCGTTATGTGGGTAAAAATGTCCGTCACGCGTGTCGTATTGCACCACCCCTCCTATGCCAAACATAGAGGCGGTCGGCTGAATACCTTCCGCCCGCTCGTAAATATAGTGCAGTTGCGGACCCATTGACCAGCTTTCTCCTAACGAACACAGACCACTGGTTTTAACATAGAACCGATAGGAATTGTAAGGATTAGCCTGTTTTACTTCCAATCTGTTGCCTTGATTGAAGGTCAGGTCGGGATAGTCGCGATAACCTGTGTCGTACTGAATGAACCAAGTCCGGTTTTTTCCTACATAGACAGTGCCTTTGCTTTGAAGATACCACTGGCGGTTGAGTGTATATGCACCGGTGAACTGGAGCATTGACGACTCCTGTTGTCCTTCGCAACGGAAGTATCCTTGAACGGCTGCTCCGAAAGCCCAATTGGTTTCAGGGGCATAGACTATCATCGGCGCACCGATAGCCGGCAGTTCAAGTGCCCCGTCAACAATGCGGTCTAACCACGGCAAACCTTTTGCCTCTATGTGGGAGGCAAGAAGGCAGATAAAGAAGATAAGGGAGAAGTAACGATTGACCATCAGACGGTCATTATCTCTTTTTCTTTTTTGGCATACACATCGTCCACCTGTTTGATAAACTTGTCGTGCAATTTCTGCACCTCCGTTTCGGCATCTTTCTCTGCATCTTCCGGCAGTCCCTCTTTTATTTGCTTTTTAAGGGTTTCGATAGCGTCACGGCGGGCATTGCGGATGCTGACCTTGGCATTCTCCGCTTCCCCTTTGCACTGTTTGGCAAGTTC
Organism: Paludibacteraceae bacterium; assembly: GCA_024683975.1. Lineage (GTDB taxonomy): Bacteria > Bacteroidota > Bacteroidia > Bacteroidales > Paludibacteraceae > Colicola. Next base: position 15,976 of record JAIKXR010000107.1, on the reverse strand, counting down.
GCGCCGACGTTCTTCTGTGAGAGGCGGAATGATGAGACGGATAACTTCGCCGTTGTTGTTAGGAGCGAGACCTATGCTGGCGTTGATGATAGCACGTTCAATTGTGCTGAGCAGTTTTTTGTCCCACGGTTGGATTTGGATGGTGCGAGCATCGGGAGTGGTGACGGTGGCCATCGACGAAAGAGGACTCATCTGTCCGTAATAGTCCACACGGATAGCGTCCAAGATACGAGGACTGGCTTTGCCTGCACGTATCTGTGCCAATGTGTCATCTAAATAAGCGACTGCAGACTCCATTTGCTCTGTCGCCTGCGCATAAATTTGTTTGGGTTCTATCATAGTATAGTAAGTTAAGGTTTTACCAAAGTGCCTGTCTTTTCACCGTTAATCACTTTTCTAAGATTGCCGACGGTGTCCATATCGAAAACGTAGATGGGCATACGGTTCTCCATACACATTGTGATAGCAGTAAGGTCCATAACGTGGAGCTGGCGACGCAATACTTCTTCATAGGTTATTTCGTCAAACTTAACGGCAGTGGGGTCTTTTTCGGGGTCGGCTGTATATATTCCGTCCACACGTGTACCCTTTAGCAGAATGTCAGCCTCTATCTCAATGGCCTTAAGGGAAGAGGCGGTATCGGTAGTAAAATAAGGATTGCCTGTTCCGGCTGCAAAGATAACCACATTGCCCTCGGCAAGAAGACGAACAGCCTTGTCTTTGCGGAAATACTCGCCGATAGGTTCCATACGGACGTTGGTCATAACACGGACTTTCTGCCCGAGCGCTTCTAAAGCGGATGATAGAGCGAGGGAGTTGATGACAGTTGCGAGCATACCCATTTGGTCGCCTTTCACGCGGTCGAAACCTTTTTGCGCGCCGCTCAAGCCGCGGAAAATATTGCCGCCGCCAATGACTATACCAATTTGCAGACCTGTATCGGAGAGGTCTTTGATTTGAGAAGCATATTGCTGAAGCCGCTCACGGTCAATGCCGTAGCCCTGACTACCCATCAGGCTTTCGCCGGATAACTTGAGTAAAATACGATGGTACATATCCGCTATATTAAAAAGTTTCATTACAAATTATTCATTTCATCCTCAAACATCATTTCATCACAAAATAATGTTGCCTCCAAAATAAAACGCCGCAAAGATACAGGCAATTATGGATATATGCAATACTGCCACACTTTTATCTTTCTTGCAGCATTTTTTATTTGTCTTCCAGCATTTCCGTCTCTCTCTGTTTCATCATGAAATAGGTTTACTCATATAACGATAAAAAATGCACCCCTAATATTTAAACACATTATCGAAGCTGTTCTGTCAGCCGGTAAAGCACAATTCCCGCAGCTACCGACACATTGAGTGAATGTTTAGTGCCAAACTGAGGTATCTCTATGCACCCGTCTGATGCGTCCACTACCTCTTGTGACACTCCAAAAACCTCATGACCCAACACCACTGCCACCGGACCGTTGCCCATCTCCGTACGGCTTAACTCCGGCAGACTCATACTGTCATGCACCTGCTCCACCGAATAAACTTTGTATCCTTCTTCACGCAATTTCCTGATAGCCTCCATCGTTGAGTCAAAGTACTCCCATTCGACACTCTCCTCTGCACCCAAAGCGGTCTTATGTATCTCCTGATTAGGTGGACAAGCCGATATTCCGCATAGTGCTACCTTGCGCAAACAAAAAGCATCAGCACTCCTGAACACCGAACCTATATTGTGCTGACTGCGCACATTGTCTAACACCACAACCAAAGGTGTCTTTTCTGCCTCGCGATAAGCCTCTACTGACAGACGGTTCATCTCTGCCGCAGTCTTCTTTAGTTTTGCTGTCTTTTTTTGCATTACTGAATATTTTAGTATTACTGTGTTTGTCCCTTGTTGTTCCATATTACTTCCAAATCAGAGTCCTATAAATGCTGTATCTACTACGTTAGATACACGTTAGATACACGATAGATATACGTTAGATATACGATAGATACACGATAGATAACAAAATGACTAAACCTGAAAAAGGTTGACTCGTTTACTGAATAGTTATCTTAAGAAACGTAAACTTTTGACTCGTTTGCAGAAAAGGTTTACTCCTTTCCTAAAATGGTTGCCTTTTTAAGATGCGCAAAGGAACAACATAAAATTGATGTATGTAAATTAGTGTTAAAATAGGGATGTAATCCTTTAAGCGTGTTTCCATTGTTTCGCATGTGAACTCCTGCGGACAAGAGTTCTGCTGTTTGTTAGACATCCTATTCGGGCAAGCTCTTTTTGGTCCCTATAGCACCATCTTTTTTTGCAGGTCGATACCGTCTTCCTGTCTGATAATCTCAATAAGCCGCTCATAACCTGCCGCTTTGAGTTTCTGGTACTCTACTTCACGGCGGAGTCTTTCATTCTCAACGCGCAGGCTCTCAAGGATTTGGTCGGTCGGATTCATAAAACTAAAATCTTAACAATAGTACTCCTAATATCCACAATAAACAACAATAACCGCCAAGCACTACACGATTGGCGTTTTTTTTATCAGACAAATTATCAGACGCAAATAACAACTATACCATAAACGCAGGCACCGATGAGAGCAGATACGGGAATGGTAATGATCCAAGCTGTTATGAGATCCAAACTGACTCCCCAGCGGACGGCACTCATACGCTTGACCGCACCGACACCCATTATGCTGCCGCTGATAACGTGGGTGGTGGAGACGGGTATTCCGAGGTTCTGCGTAACAAAGAGTGTGACGGCACCTGCAGCTTGCGAGCAGAAGCCCTCAACGGGCGTAATGCGCGTTATCTTGTTGCCCATCGTTTTGATTATTTTCCACCCTCCTGACATTGTGCCTACAGCAATCGCAGTGATACAAGCGATGGGAATCCATACGGGTGCGCCGGTGAGGTTGTGTGCGGCGGCAGATGTTTCCGTGTCGGGCAGCAGCCAGTGAGGCAATGTGTCTAATCCATACTGTGCGGCATAAGCGGTCAAGGCACAAGCAATGACACCTATCTCCTTCTGGCTGTCGTTGAGTCCGTGTCCTATACTAAGGCAGGCACTTGAGACGAGTTGGGAACGTTTGAACCAGATGTCTGCTTTGTGTGGTTTGGCATTACGGCAGCACCAATAAATAAGGATGGTGATTATATTACCGACAACAAAACCTATGACAGGTGCGATAATAATAAAGAGGCATATAATGCCGATAGTGGACCAATGTACAGCGGCTATACCTTTGGAGCATATGGCGGCTCCTATTAGCCCTCCTATTAGTGTGTGCGAAGAAGATGACGGTATGCCCCGCCACCAAGTGATGAGGCTCCAAATGATAGCAGCGGCAAGACCTGCGATAATAATAGGCAGTGTGACCATATCGGCCTCAACCACTTTTTGGACGGTGTTGGCTATATTGAAGCCGAGCATGTACTCCGCGATAAAAAAAGCCACAAAATTGAAGAATGCAGCCCATACAACCGCGACGACAGGTTTGAGAACTTTGGTGGAAACGACAGTGGCAATAGAGTTGGCAGAGTCGTGAAAGCCGTTGATAAAGTCGAACGCGAGGGCGAGGACGATGATGGCAATGAGGTATCCCATACTTAGGCGTATTTGACGATGATGGTACGGAGTGTCTTTCCGACATGGTTAGCCCTGTCTGTCGCCTCTTCCATAGACTGCATTATCTCTTTGATTTTGATGAGTTCTTTTGGGTCGTTCTCTGTTTCAAAGAGTTCTTTTACAAAATTGTCATAAACATCATCGCCTTCATGTTCGAGGTCGTGCAGTTTGGCGCATTGTTCGAGAGCGATAGTGGGCTGTTTGTTCATTGTTTTGAGTTCGCCGCATGCAATTTCCATAGCCTTGGTGCCTTCGAGTATGATTTCCGCCATGTGCATAGCCTTGTTAGGTATTTCGCGCGGATTGTAGAGAACCATACGTTTGGCACTGTCATTGATATAGTCCATAACGTCATCCAAATCACTGCATAACTGGTGCATATCCTCACGGTCAAAAGGAGTCACAAAAGAGTTGTTAATCTGCTCAAAAATATCAATGATTATATTATCACATTCTGTTTCGATGGTTTTGATTTTGGTGTAGAGTTCGATGCGTTTGTCGTGTTCGGTGGCGGAAACGAGTTCTGTAAACAGGTCAGCACCTACAACAATACGGCTTGCCATTTTTTTGTACTTGGGTAATAATTTTTCCTCCTTAGGAAGGAACGAAGAAAAGAAACTGTTGAGTGACATATAAAATATAAAAATTTTTGTATTGGTCAGAAAAAGCAAACAAAAGTAGCGTATCTCTGACAAACAATAAAATACAAAATTAAAAGTGTTACACAGAGAGTACAAATTTTCATAAATTTGTCATTTTTTGCAAATATTTTTTCCGTATGTGATAAAGTTACAATAACTTTGCGCAATATTTGTGCGAGTAAAAGCCCGTTGTAGAGGCTACATAGAATATAAAACACACTAATAAACAATAAGATTATGTCAAAAGTAACCGTAGTAGGTGCAGGGAATGTGGGTGCAACCTGCGCAAACGTGTTGGCAGTACATGAGGTAGCCGACCGAGTATGTCTGATAGACATCAAAGAAGGTTTGGCAGAAGGCAAGGCCATGGATATTATGCAAACAGCCCAGTTGATGGGCTTTGATACAGTGGTGGAAGGCGTGACTAACGACTATAGCCGCACAGCCGATTCAGATGTGGTGATTATCACTTCAGGTATCCCTCGCAAGCCCGGAATGACTCGCGAAGAATTGATCGGCGTTAATGCAGGAATAGTAAAGAGCGTTGCGACACAAGTACTCACGTACTCGCCTAATGCTATTCTGATTGTAGTTTCCAACCCGATGGATACGATGGCATTCCTGACATTGCACGCTATGAGGCTGCCACGCAACCGCGTTATCGGTATGGGTGGTGCATTGGACAGCGCACGTCTGCGGTACTATCTGAGTCAAGCCCTGAAATGCAATGCCAACGATGTTGACGGTTTCGTGATAGGCGGTCACGGCGACACAACAATGATCCCTCTCAAGTCGTTTATGACATATAAAGGCGTACATGTAAGTAATTTCCTGTCAGACGAAGAGATAGACGATGTAGTTAAAAAGACTATGGTGGGCGGTGCCACTCTGACGGGTCTGCTTGGAACAAGCGCATGGATGGCTCCCGGAGCTGCGGCGGCAAGCGTGGCTGAAAGTATCATCAAAGACCAGAAGAAGATGATTCCTTGCTCGGTGTCTCTTGAGGGCGAGTACGGAATGAAAGACATAACCATCGGCGTTCCCTGCATCATTGGCAGGAACGGACTCGAGAAAGTACTCGAACTGCAACTTTCGAGGGATGAGATGGAACAACTGCGCAACAGCGAAATAGCAGTGCGCAAAACAACAGCCGTGTTGAAAGACTTAAACGTATTGTAAATGGATTTGTTCGACAAGTGCCATTTCGAACTTCTTGACGAAGTTCGCCGCAAAAACATCTACCCTTATTTCCATAGTCTGGAGTCGCGTCAGGCTCCCGTTGTGGAAATGGAGGGTAAGCGTCGTATAATGCTGGGCAGCAATAACTACCTCGGTCTGACCGAAGACGATAAGGTGATAGAGGCAGGTAAAAAAGCTCTCGACAAGTATGGTACGGGCGTAAGTGGCAGCAGATTTCTCAATGGCACCCTTGACTTGCATATCCAATTGGAGCAGGCATTGGCTGACTTCACGGGCTATGAGGCCGCAATGACTTGTTCGACAGGTTTTCAGACCAATTTAGCCATCCTTTCCACATTATGCGGAAAGAATGACTTTATATTAAATGACCGTGAGAACCACGCTTCAATCTATGACGGCACACGTCTCAGTTATGCCACTCAACTGCGGTATAAGCACTCTGATATGGCAGACTTGGAGCGCAAACTGCAGTCAATCCCTCTGGAGGCTGGCAAACTGATTGTTACTGACGGCGTGTTCTCCATGCGGGGGGATATTTGCAAACTGCCGGAGATTTGTGAGTTGGCTGACAAATACAACGCCCGCGTGATGGTGGACGATGCCCACGGATTTGGTGTATTGGGTAAAGGCGGTAGAGGGACAGCTGACATGTTCGGACTGACCGACCGCGTGGATATAACAATGCTCACTTTCTCCAAGTCGCTTGCCAGCATAGGCGGATGTATGCTTACATCTAACAGAGTGGCTGAATATGTTCGACATACAAGCCGTCCGTTCATTTTCTCCGCTTCTCTCACACCGAGCAGTGCAGCAACGGTCTTGGCGGCATTGCAACGTCTGCAGGAAGACCCCGAAAGACCTGAAAGGTTGATGAAGATAACCCGCTATTTTCAGCAGTCGCTTCTAAAAGCAGGTGTTTCTATCATTGAAGCGCCAACTCCTATAGTACCAATCTATACTTACGAAACGCTGCGCACACTGTATTTAGGCAAGCGTCTCTTTGAGGAAGGTGTGTATGTTAATCCTGTTATTGCGCCTGCATGCGTGGAAGGCGAATGCTTGCTTCGTACTACGCTAATGGCAACGCATACGGAAAACATCATAGACGAGGCTACAGAAATAATAGCCCGGGTATTATTACAAGACAAAACGGAATTCCATTGAAAACCTATCAACCAACACTTCTTTTGACCGGTGGTTCAGGCGGTATAGGCAAGGCAACAGCCGAATTGTTCGCTTCACATGGTTGGAAAGTGTACGAATTGAGTCGTCACGGCAATAGTTACGGCTCGGTTGTGCATATTCATTGTGATGTTACCCAACCGAAGCAAGTACAACATGCTGTAGATGAGGTGTTGCAGCTGACTGACCATATAGATGTGGTTATCAGCAATGCCGGAATGGGTATAAGCGGTCCTGTAGAGTTCACGCCTGTGGAGGATGCCAAAAGACAGTTTGATGTCAATTTTTTTGGTGCTCTGTATTTGGTTCAGGCTGTTCTGCCAATTCTTAGAAAGCAACAACGTGGACGCATCATCTTTACGAGCAGCGTGGCGGCTGTGTTGAGTGTGCCATACCAGAGTATGTACAGTGCCAGCAAGGCTGCGCTTAATGCGATGGCTTTGGCATTAGCCAACGAGGTTAGACTTTTCAATATAGACGTAGCGTGTCTTTTGCCAGGTGATGTTGCCACCGGTTTCACTTCCGCGCGAATAAAGGGTACTGTCGGAAATGATGTTTATCCTCACGCAGAACAGGCTGTTGCTGCTATGGAAAAAGACGAGCAGAATGGCATGAGTGCGAAAAAAATGGCAACCGCACTGTGGCGGATTGCCATTTCCCGTTTTCCGGCACCGCTTAACGTGGGAGGCTGGCAGTATAAGATTTTCTGTTTTCTTGACCACATTCTTCCAAAGCGATTGGTCAATCGCATTGAAGGAATGATGTATTCTTGATTATTTCTCAAGTTTGCGGATTTTCTTGGCCGCTTTGTCTATTTGAGTTTGCAGTTCGCTTCTGCGTTTCTCCAATTCAAGGATAGGAGTGGTCATCGTGAGGCGTTTCCTGGGTGAAGCCTCGAAATAAGACTTGCGACTCTGCACCAGTTTCTCGTTGGTTTCGGTCAATTCTTTTTGCCAACCTGCGTATTGTTTGTACAGTTTTTTGGCATCATAGTTCTGGAAATCCTTTAGCTTGGTATATACTGTCTTGCTATCTACAATGAAGAACACTGACGACTCGACATTTTTCTGTTTGGCTTTGTTTTCTACTTTAGCGGTTTCCTGTGTAACTGTCTCTTCCTCTTCAACTATCTCTACTACCGGTCTTTCCGCACGGTGATATTGTTTAAGTTGAGCGAAAGATGACAATTGTTCGCCCGACATTGAAAGTGGCAAATAAGCAGGTTTTTCCTCATAAAGGAAAGTATAAACACAAACTTGGTCGCCCGAACAGTTGCGGTCGGTGGCGAAGTATCCCACACCCATTTGTTCATCAATCACATAGAGATAGTCGTTGCCTGCCGAATTAAAGGGGAAACCAATGTTCTCTGCTGCCGCATAGGTGTTGGTTGCGGGGTTGAAACGAGTCATATAGATATCCCATCCGCCCATACCATCGTCCGACTGCGATGCGTAGTACAGCGTCGTGCCGTCGCTCATGCAGAACGGATAGTCTTGGTTACTGCCGCGATTGACAGTCGAAGGCAGGTTCTCCTGTCTTTCCCATTCGTTGAGCAAACGGCTTTGTTGTTGCAGTTGATTGTTTTGCGGGAAGAAACGCTTGTCGCCACGTTGATTGGTATAGGTTACTGTCCCGTCCACGCTCTGCGTCAGTGTACCGGCATCTTTGCTGAGGGGATATGCCTGCAACAAGTCAGATTTGCTGATATACACCGAGTCGATAATCTTCACATCTGTAACGCGATGCAGATAGCGGCTGCGCGTTTCGGCTATTGATATTTGTTCTTGTACATAGTCTATGCGGTCGCTGGACGTTGACTCGGTGATGTACATACGATATGCAGCGATAGCGTCATCAGGTTTCCACAGTGCCTGAAAGCACTCGCCCTCGTAGAAATAACTCAGCGGATATTTCTGTTCTGTCTGTTCAAAGAGCGGCAATGCTTCGGCGTACCTGCCGGATTCTTGCCTGCAGCGGGCTACGCGGTAGGTATATAAGAGGTTTTTCGGATTGCCTGAGTACAGTTTTTCGTAGATTGGCAACGCTTCTGCATATTTACCTGCTTCGAAGAGCTGGTTGGCTTGTTTGGCAGTTTGAGCCATCATCGGACCTGCCGACAGAACGAACAGGCATACGATGGTTAGTTTGGTAAAGATTTTCATAGTATTTTTCTTTTCTGATTATTCTCTTATTTGTCCTTCGCCTTCTATTATCCACTTATAGGTCGTTATTTCGGCGAGTCCCATTGGTCCGCGCGGACCGAGTTTTTGAGTGGATATTCCTATTTCCGCTCCGAGTCCGAATTGTGCGCCATCGGTGAAAGAGGTCGGTACGTTCCAATATACACATGCCGCATCTATCTCTTGCTGGAAGCGGTGGGCTGCTTCTGCGTTTTCGGTTATTATACTTTCAGAATGACCGCTCGTGTGTTGTTGTATGAAAGCGATAGCCTCGTCCAACGAATTGACTGTCTTTATACTCAAATCGTATGATTGCCACTCGTGACCGTAGTTGTCATAATGGAACCGTACTTTTTCTCTCATCGGTTCGAGCAACTGTTCGAGGTCTTTTTCTCTGTCCTTATGAACTAATAGGCAGTCCAATGCATTGCATACGCTCACACGACGTGTCTTTGCGTTGTTAATTATGCGTCTGCCTTTCTCTATGTCGCCGTCTTTGTCAAAGTACGTGTGTACCACTCCCGCTCCTGTCTCTATCACTGGTACTCTTGCATTATCTCTCACAAAATCTATCAGTCTCCTACTGCCGCGAGGGATGCACAAGTCCACATAGCCCACTGCTGTCAGCATTGCCTGTGTCGCTTCGTGTGTGGCGGGCATAAGAGTTACGCAATTCTCATCTATCTGCTCTTCTTTCAGCACCGAATGGATAATGTCTATTGCGCATAAGTTGCTGTCTAACGCATCTTTACCGCCTTTGAGTATGCACGCGTTGCCGCTCTTGAAACACAGAGAGAACACATCGTAAGTCACGTTCGGACGGGCTTCATACACCACTCCTATCACCCCGTAAGGCACACTCACCCTATGCAGCCTGATGCCGTTCGGAAGAGTGTTCTGATTGGTAATCACGCCTAAAGGAGATGCAAGTTGAGCCACATGGCGCATATCGTTTGCTATACCGTGTATGCGTGCTGATGTCAGTTGCAGCCTGTCGTACATCGGATTGTCTTTATCCATTCGAGCCAGATCTTTCTCATTGGCTGACAATATGTTACGCTCATTCTGCTCAAACGCATCTGCCACACGCAACAGCACACGGTTACGGCTCTCATCAGTCAACCGCAGCAATGTCAAAGAGGCTGACTTGGTTCTCTCAAACAGTTCCTGTATGTTCTCGTCCATAGTTAAAAGACTGAAATAGCGCGCAAAAGTAAGGCTATTTTCTCTTTATTGCAAATTTTTTTTCAATCGCTGACAATTTATGCCTTTTGAGGCCTCTCAACCGTCTGTTCACCCTGCGCAGTTGTCTTGATTAGATAGAACACGGCATAGTTAATCATATCAAAGTAGTTGCCTTCGCAGCCTTCTGACACTATCGTCATATTGTTGTGTGCCGCTATCGACTTGTTCCTGTTGATTTTAGTCAGTATGATGTCTGTCAGCGATGTCTCATACATCTCCCTCCAAGCCTCGCCGTAGTCGTGGTTCTTCAGTTGCATCAGGTCTTTGGCTTCCTGGACATACTTGTCGTACAGTGTTGTGGCTTGTTCGGCTGTCATGTCAACATCGTTCGAAAAACCTTGCCGCAGCTGTATTATCCCTATGATCGAGTAGTTGACTATTGCATACATCTCACCTTCCACCGACTCGCCAACGAGGTTCTTGCCTGTCATCTCTATCTCTCTCACGCGCTTGGCTTTGATGTATAACTGGTCGTTCACCGTCTGCGGACGCATTATCCGCCACGACGGACCATAGTCTTTCATCTTCAGAACGAAAATCTGACGGGCCTTGGCTATTACTTGGTCAAATTCTGTATTCGTATTCATCTTATTCGTTTTTTTTAATGAAGGTGGCAAGTTCATCGTAAGACATTGCCCTTTGTTCGCCAGTAACCATATTCTTCAGAGTTACTGTTTGTGAAGTCATCTCGTCAGAACCAATGATGGCTGCGTATGGTATATGGTTGGCATCTGCGTATCCCAACTGTTTCTTCATTTTAGCCAAGTCCGGATAGACCTCTACTCTGTTGCCTGCATTGCGCAACTTGTTTGCCCAGCTCAACGCACGCCGCATCTCGTCCTCGCCCATCGCGGCAAACAGCAGTTGCGTCTGTACAGCCGATTCAGATGGGAACAGGTCAAGGGTGGAAAGGCAGTCGTATATCCTGTCAGCACCGAAGGATATGCCCACTCCGCTCACGTCCGGCAAACCGAAAATACCCGTCAGATTGTCATATCTGCCGCCGCCTGTTATCGAACCTATCTGCACATCCTTTGCCTTTACCTCAAAGATAGCGCCGGTATAGTAGTTCAGACCGCGGGCTAACGTCAAATCCAACTCGACAGAGAAAGAGTCATTGTCAGCCTCCCGGGTCGTTGTGTTGTACAGACCGAACACCGTCCGTATCTCCTCTACACCTTTTTTGCCGGTCTCGCTTTCACGTGTCAGGTTTTCTATTGTCTGCAGTTTCTCTTCGTTCGTTCCGCTCAGCGCAAGTATGGGTTGCAGCCGTGCCACCGACTCAGCGCTTAACCCTCTCTCCATCAGTTCCTCATTCACCTTTTCCAGACCTGTCTTGTCCAACTTGTCTATCGCTACTGTTATGTCTGTCATCTTGTCCGGAGCGCCTATGTATTCGGCTATGCCTGCCAGAATCTTGCGGTTGTTGATTTTCATCACCACACGAAGACCAAGCCTGCGGTAAACTTCTTTCACTATCTCAATCAGTTCCGACTCGCTCACCAACGACTGTGTGCCTATCACGTCCGCATCGCACTGATAGAACTCTCTGTACCTGCCTTTCTGCGGTCTGTCGGCACGCCATACCGGCTGTATCTGAAAACGCTTGAAAGGGAAGGTTAGCTCCTGTCTGTGCATCACTATGTAACGCGCAAAAGGTACCGTCAGATCGTAGCGCAGACCTTTCTCCGGCATCTCACCCGCTTTCTCCCCGCTGTTCTGTATCCTGAACAGCAGTTTGTCGCCCTCCTCGCCGTACTTGCCCATCAGAGTGCTCATCTGCTCCATCGCAGGAGTCTCTATCTGCTGGAAACCGTACAAACGGAAAACACTCTGTATCGTGTTGAAAATATAGTTGCGACGTGACGTCTCCTCATGACCGAAGTCGCGTGTCCCCTTGGGAATGGAAGGTTTGTTCATAAGTCTTGTCTGAATATTTCGTTATATATCTTTTCTGTTGCGCCTCTCTCTGATTCCGCATATTGTTTGGCGGCCAAGCCCATCGTCTCCGCATTGGCGAGTGCAGCGTCCATGCTGTCCTTGAATGATTTGTAATCCCTTACGCTCACCGCCGCACCTGCCTCTATCAAACCTTTCGCCTCACGAAACTTGCCGTAATTAGGTCCGAACAGAACCGGTATGCCATACACAGCCGCCTCCACCGTGTTATGTATTCCGACACCAAAACCGCCTCCAACGTATGCCGCTGTCGCGTACTTGTATAGTTTCGACAGCATTCCCATCGTATCCACCACTACCACACGCGATGTCGCCAGACTGTGCTTCGTCGCTTCCGACCAACGCACATAACGACCTTCAAACATCTGGAAGATTTGTTGCAGATGCCGCTCGTCTGTCTCATGGGGAACAAGCACAAGTTTCACATCCCTTTCCTCCATATATCTTGCCAATAGTCTCTCGTCTGGTGGCCACGTGCTGCCCGCAACTATGATGGGTTTGGACTGCTCCAATGCCTTCGGAGTGACAAAATACTCCATCTCTGCTATCTTCTTCGTCCTCTTGGCTATTTCACTCGCACGGTCAAAACGCGTGTCGCCAGCCACTGACACCCTCTCTATACCGTACCGTGACAACAACTCTCGTGACGGCTCGTCCTGCACATACAAACGGTCATAGTATGTCAGCACTTTCAAGTACCATTTGCCCCACGGCTTGAAGAACAACTGCCCGGGACGGAATATCGCACTTATCAGATATGTCGGTATATGCCTCTTGTGCAACTCTTTGAGATAGGGCTTCCAGAACTCGTACTTCACAAACACTGCCATTGACGGTTTCAGCCTGTCCAGCAGCAGTTGGGCGTTCTTCTTCGTCGCAAAAGGCAGGTACATAACCTTGTCTGCTTGGTCATAATTCTTGCGCATCTCGTACCCCGAAGGAGAAAAGAAAGTCAGTAATATGGGCTTTTTAGGGTCTGCCTTGCGCAACTTCTCAATTATCGGCCGCACCTGCTCAAACTCACCGACTGATGCCGCGTGAAACCACACGCAACCCGCCAGCGAATCCAACCTTTCTTTCTCCTCCACGTCGCTTGTTGTCAGCAGCGACACACTCGAAGCCTGACCCGACAACAATTGCTTGGCCTTCCTGTGACCAAACAACGCCGCTATACGCACTGTCAGAAAATATATCTGCATAATAAATCCCTTTCAGCGCGCAAAGGTACATTCTTTATCTCATTCTCGCAACAATTATCTTTTTTGCTTCACTCTCATCTTTTTTTCCTACTCATTGCCGCCCTGCCTTCCGCTTCAAAGGATTATGGTTTGGTGTTCTTTCCTTTGGCGGTTTGCGGCATTTCTAAAAAATATGCGGATACGTTGTGTGCTTGCGGATAAAACCGTACCTTTGCCGCCCCTTTGCATACTTTTGTTCAATCAAAAGAACCGGATAAAAAACGAGTTATGGTACACGATTTGTATATCCTGATGATTACGGCGGGCATAGTCAGCCTGCTGTTCAAGCTGTTGAAACAGCCTGTGGTGCTGGGCTACATTGTAGCCGGAGTGTTGGTGGGTCCCAACCTGTTCGGTGAGAACCTTGTCAGCCATGAGAACGTGGAGGCGTGGGGCAACATCGGCGTGCTGTTTGTGCTGTTCTGCATCGGTCTTGAGTTCCGCCTCAAGAACCTGTTCGAGAGCGGCAAAGTGGCGCTTGTAGGTGCTTCGACCATCATCATCGGAATGCTGGTCTTGGGCTACGGCGTGGGGCGTTTCGCCTTGCTTGACAATGTGAACTCGCTCTTCTTGGCGGCTATGCTCTGCATGTCCAGCACCACCATCGTGATGAAGGCGGTGGACGAGGCGGGATTGGGCAAGGCGCGCTTTGTCAAGGGCGCGACCAGCATCCTTATCTTCGAGGACATAGTGGCGGTCGTGCTGTTGGTGTTGCTCTCCAGTATCGCTGTCAAGAACAGTTTTGAGGGAGTCGAACTGCTCAAGAAGGTCGGTGTGCTGGCTGTGACGCTCGTGATATGGTTTGTGGTTGGCATATTGGTTATCCCCACCTTGCTCCGCAAAGTGCGTCCCTACCTCAACGATGAGACACTCATCATCCTTGCGCTCGGTCTGTGCCTCGGTATGGTGCTGACGGCGGAGGAAGCGGGTTTCAGCAGCGCGCTTGGCGCGTTCGTGATGGGTATGGTGCTGGCGGAGACGCTTGAGGCGCACCGCATAGAGCATCTGATGGTCCCGCTCAAGAACGTCTTTGCAGCTATCTTCTTCGTCTCGGTGGGAATGATGATCAATCCTGCGTCGTTAGCGACCTATTGGTCCTCTATCTTGTTCGTGTCCGTAGTTATCATCGTGGGTATGATTGTCTTTGGCACCCTTGGTTGCTGGTGGGGCGGCGAGACGTTCAAGGACTCGATGCTGACGGGCTTCTCCTTTGTGCAGATAGGCGAGTTCTCGTTCATCATCGCCGCGTTGGGAAGCAAACTCGGAGTCACTGACCCCGCTATTTATCCTATTATCGTTGCCGCCAGTGTGCTTACCACTTTCCTCACGCCGTATATCATGAAGGCAACGGTACCCTGTTATGATTTCCTGTACAGGCATGCCTCGCCCCGTCTGCGCAGCAGGATTGACCGACGCGAACAGGAGGTGGAGCAGGTGGAAAAGGCGGCGTTGTCCGCTACCGTTTCCGATGCGCCGTCCGCTGCCGACAAGGTGCGTCACGCCGTGCGCAAGACGGTTGTCACCAAGCACGTCGTCAATCTCTTCATCGAGAACATGAGCGAGAACGACAAGCACTGATATCCCGCAGTTTGACAAAAGGCGGTTTGGATGTTGCTGAAAGAATCAGTAGTTCAGACCTAACGCCCAAAGAGGTATAACATTGAGGAACCCATATTCGATGTCATCCTTGACTACAATGCCGTTGGCTACGTTCTCTATCTGCTTGTTGCCTTTCTTCCTGCCTCCGACTTCGAAGGTATAGTCACCGATGGCGAAATCCGACACACGCGAGGACAGCACGTTGTTGTTCACACGCATCTGGTTATAGAAGAATGTCTCCCGCAGATTGCCGGTATCGGGATTGCCGTACGCAAGAACGGTCATCAGGGTTGGATTGTCAATATACACTTTCTCTACCTTACCAAGCCCACGCAGACCGCCTGTCTTATCCCGCAACTGGCCAATCATACCGGCTTTCTCTAAATAGACAAGGTAGTCCGGGATATTGTTCTTGCTCACACCTATCTCATGCGACAGACTGTCCGCATTGGGTTTCATCGGAGCGATACCCGATATGACCCCCAGCAGTTGGATCAGTTTGCGTGCTGTGGAAGCTTTGAGATCGGCGTATTGTGCTATATCCGATTCGATGGTCTGGCGGACAATCTGTTCGATGCGGAGTGCGAAATCCGGTTCGTTGCTGAAAGGATAATAACCGGTCTGGAGGTATTGCTTGAAATAGAACAGCGGGTGTTCCACTTTGTCTAACACAGCCACCTCCTCGTGTTTCAGAATCTGCTCTAACGAGTAAACAGGTAAATCTATTTGATGAAACAACGCCAGATACTCGCGGAAACTCAGTCCCTGTACATGATAGACGGGCGCACGGCGGCTCAAATCCGCCTCACCATCGATGATGTCTAAAATGGACGAGCCGGTGAAGACCACCTTGAGAGACTCATGGGTGTCATAGATCTGCTTCAGTTCGCGTGACCAGTTCTTGTATTTGTGTACCTCGTCGATATACAGACGCACGCCGCCGTATTTGACAAAGGTGTCCGCCAGTTCGACAAGCGTGTGCGTTGTCAGATACATCGTGTCGGCGGAGATATACAGACTCCGCTCACGGTCGGGACTCGCCGCTAAATGTTGCAAAAGCAGCGTCGATTTGCCGACGCCCCGCGGGCCTACAAGCCCGAAC
>JAIKXR010000069.1 GCA_024683975.1 Paludibacteraceae bacterium | reverse complement strand
AATAGAAGCCATTGATGCGGGCAAGACGATAGACAAGATACTGATACGTAGAGACATATCATCGTCATTAGGCAGGCAACTGACGGAGAGACTGACACAGTCGGGAGAGGAGACGCAAACCTTGGTGCAACGGGTCCCCGTGGAGAAACTGAACCAGTTCACTGACAGGAACCATCAGGGAGTGATAGCTTTCCTGTCGCCGGTTGAGTTTTACAAGGTGGAGGATGTGATACAAGCGGCATACGACAGAGGCGATACGCCTCTGCTGATGGTGCTTGACAATGTGACCGATATGCGCAACTTTGGAGCCATAGCGCGGACATGTGCATGTGCAGGTGTTGATGGTCTTGTGATAGGGACACGCGGTTCGGCAGCTGTCAATGGTGATGCTGTCAAAACAAGTTCCGGGGCTATACATACTCTGCCGATATGCAAGGTGGAGAATATGCAGAACGCGTTGCAACTGATGCGTGACAGCGGTCTGAACATAGTTGCAGCCACCGAACATGCGAGCAAGAACTACACTGCAGCCGATATGACACTGCCGACAGCCATACTGATGGGCAACGAAGAGAAAGGCATCTATGAGGCTAATCTGAAGCTTGCCACAGAGCAGGTACGGATACCGATGAGAGGGAAGATAGAGAGTCTGAACGTGTCGGTGGCAGCAGGAGTGATGGTGTATGAAGCAGTAAGACAAAGAAATGATAATCTGTGATTATGAATAGTATGGATAAGAAAGAACGTTATGCCGCATGGTGCGCTGAACAGCCTGCGATACCTGTTTTTTTCCAGCCGTGGTGGCTTGATGCAGTATGTGCGGGCAAGGGTTGGGATGTGCTGTTAGTCATTCAACCCCGCAGCGAAAGGATACTTGCCGCTTTGCCTTACCTGACCGGCAAACGTTATTGGATGCATTTCGTACTGATGCCCCAAATGACTCCCATAGGAGGTATATGGCTTGACCAATCGCTGCTTAATGATGACGGTTCGGCATGGGATCAAGACGCTCTGCAAAACGTATGCGAAGAACTGCTTAAGCAAGTGCAAGCACTTGACTTGCACTACTATTATCAGCATTATGCCATAGGTAATCCTTGTCCTACGGTGCTACAACAGAAAGGGATGCGGCTCCGTGAAAGAGTGACCTACAGGTTAGAAGACTTGTCAGACCTCGATAAGGTAATCAATAATTTTTCGCGTAACAAGAAAAGACAGTTGCAAAAAGCATTGTCACTACACGCTGAGAAAGGCAAGGTAAATGCCGAGGATTTTTACCGTTTTCACCGCGATGTATTAGCAGTCAAGCATAAGAAGATCAGTTATTCACGTGAATTTTTCCTTGTACTTGAACGCAAAGCGAGGAGGCTTAACCAGTGCGAGATAATCAGTATTCATAATGCGGACGGAGCTTTGTACGCAGAGGCTTTTGTGGTCTGGGACAAGCGTACAATGTATTATCTGATAGCGGCTCAGGATTACGACCACGAAGACAGCGGCGCGATGGCACTATTGGTGTTAGAGTGTATAAAGTTTGCCCGTGAGAAAGGTTTAGTGTTTGATTTTGAGGGTAGTATGATTCGTGGTGTGGCTAAACATTTCAAGCAATTCGGCGCAACGGCAGCAACTTACTACAGCGTAGAGAAGTTCTATAAGAAATGGTTCGTTATCCCTTATTGGGCGTATCGTATCTTCACCTTCAGAATGAGATAGATGGTACAAGAGGTTGATTTACATACATTTCTCTCGAATACAAATGATTGGCAATGGGTGTCGCACACACAGATGCAAGGTTGGATAGATGCGTTCCTGCGAGGGAGTGACGTGCGCTGTTTTATGAGCGAGAATATAGCTTGTGTGGGCTGGGTGACCCGCAAGTGGGGCAAACGAATGCTGACTGTCAAAGGCGAGTGTTTTCGTTCACTGCCTGTTTCAAACAAACAGGTCTTCGCTTTTTTTGAACATATTTCAAAGATTGACGTTGACCTTGTAAGTATTAATTCAGACTCTGTTTATTCGGCTGATTATGAGGTAGGGATAAGGCAGGCAGGCTTTTTGCGTCCGGTAGGGATGTTCTCCACAACACTAAGCAAAGTCGTGTCATTGGACCAGCCATACGTTTTTGACAGGAGCTGGCAGCGGAATCTTAAGCAGGCTGATGACAGCCGGTTGTCTTTTGTGCCGGCGGTCTGTTCGGAGCAGGCAGCGGATGAGTATGTCCGCTTGCATAATGAGATGGAGCGGAGAAAGGGTTTTAACGATGGGCTGACAGTTGAGCAACTGCGGGTTCTGTTGACTCAAACATGTTTTCGAATGGCCTGGGTGGATGACAATAGTGGCAATCATCTGGCAGGCGGGATAGTATATCAACGTGGCGGTTATGGGCGGTTTCTTTATTCGTTTACCACTCCAATGGGACGGGAAAAGTCGGCATCGTATCTGCTCTATAAAGGTTGGATGGACAATCTCAGTCTTGAGGGTGTGACGCGGTTTGACTTGGGGCGTCTTTCTCCGTCTAAACACTTGAAGAACAATTTGTTTTTGTTTAAGAACGGTATTGGTGGTGAGGTGGTCTCCTATAACGGCGAATGGGCGTATTCGTCTTCTGTATGGCTGCCATTCGCAATATATGTCGCCAACAAGTATTATTGGAAACGCGTGCGTGTATGAGAGTGTTGCTTCTTCCCGCTTGGTATCTTCCCGAAGGCGGACAGTTCGTCCGGCATCAGGCATTGGCACTTCGTGAACAAGGGGTTGAGGTTCATATTCTGGCGAACGTGACACTCGGATGGCGTAAGTACAAGTGGAATGGTCTTGATGTGGCGTCTTATCCCTTGACTCCTTTTTTCACCGAAGAGGACGGCATATCGGTGCTGCGTTCTTTTACGCGACCCGTTCCGAAGGCGAGCGTCATCAATATACGTCTGTGGACGCGTCGGACGCTGCGTATGTACGATACCTATGTCCGGCGGTTTGGTCATCCTGACCTCATTCATGCTCACAGTGCCACATGGGCCGCCTATGCCGCCGCACTGATTAAAAAGAAATACGGCACGCCGTACGTTCTGACCGAACATCGCGGAATGTTCGGCTGCCGTTGCGACTACGCCCGCCAATTCTTCCGCATGGAGTTTGAACCGTTTTTCCGGACAGGATTCTCTTCTGCATCGTGCATCATCCCCGTTTCCGACCAACTTATCTCGAAAATCAAAACTTATTGCGACCACGATGTGCCTTTCCGCGTCATCGGCAATATGGTGGACACGGATTTCTTTTTGCCCGAACCACGCAAACTACAGAACGAGACAATACGGTTTGTCAGCGTCAACGGCTTTTACATCGAGAAAGGCTACGACATACTGCTGCCCGCATGGGACTTGCTCTGCGACAGGAGAAAGGATGTCAGCCTGACCATCGTCGGAGAGAATTTCGACACAGTTGCTTTCCAAGCCCTGTGGGCATCATGCAGGCACAAGGACACTGTCACGTTCACGGGCGAACTGACCCGCGATGGCGTGCGCGACCACCTGCAGCAAGCAGATGCTTTCGTTATCAGCAGCCGCGTGGAGGCGGAGCCGGTGGCAGTGCTTGAAGCGATGGCAATGGGACTCCCCGTTGTGGCTTCTGATGTCGTTCCCGAATACGAAATGCCTGCTTCCTGTGGTTTGCGTGTCCCCGTGGAAGACCCTGTTGCGTTTTCACAAGCGATGAACAGAATGGCGGATACTTATAGGCATTATGATGGAAATGCTATTCGACAGCATGTTATAGAAATAGCAAGTAAACAAAGCATTACAGAGCAGTTGTCAGACATTTATACACGTATATGCAACAACTGACTGATGTCTGTTGTGTATAGCGGGCTGCGATTTTCCATCTTATACACTTCTTGATTTTGTGAATCGGCAGAGATTGGTGTGGTTTGTGTGCCAAAAACGATGGTACGCTTGCCGAACTTGTCGTGCATCATGTCTAATGTGGCTTGTAATCTACTGTCTTTTTCACGGTTGCGTTCGTCAAAGAGGTAGGGTAATGTGCTGTTTTGTGGAAATATATGCGTGAGAATTATGCCTGCTTTTTTGTAGGGGGTATTAGGTCGGAAGTTTTTTCGCAGTGTTGAAAGTGCGTATTGAAGCAGTTCGGCGGTGTTTGCAGTAGGGATGGGCAGTGCTGTTTCTACATCTATTCTGTGCTGTTCGATGTCGGTGCGGAAACGTGAGGTGGAGACATAAACAGTCAGTCGCTGACAGACAGACTCTTGCATTCGTAGTTGTCGGGCGCAAGCTTCGCAAAAGTCGCTTATTTGTTGCTCTAAAACTGGCAGTTCGGTAATAGCGGTGGCGAAAGTGCGTGAATGGGTGATGGAAAGTTTTTGCGAGAAGTCTTTGATGTCAATGCAGTCTTCGCCGTTAAGTTCACGCCAAGTCATCAGTCCTGTCTTGTGAAGCAGATTATGGGCAAATTCTTTATTACGGTCGGCAAATTGAAGTGCTGTCAATACACCTGCGCCTTGAAGTTTGGCTTTGGCTTTTCCACCGATACCCCATATGTCACCTATCTCAAATGTTTCCAATGCTTTGCGGCGCTTGGTATCGCTGTCAATGATACATACTCCGTGATAGCCTTTGTATTTCTTGGCATACTTGGATGCCACTTTGGCAAGCGTTTTTGAGGGAGCTATTCCCATTGAGACAGGTATGCCGGTGCCTTGGTAGATTTCTCTGACAATCTGTTCGCAGTAGTGTTTTTGCTCATCGGCGGGTATATGGTCAACGTTGATAAAACTTTCATCTATTGAGTATTGCTCAAAGCGGGTGGTGTGTTTGCGCAGGATGGACATCACGCGGGACGACATATCGCCGTAGAGCGAGAAATTGGAACTGAAACAGGTGATACCGTATAGTTCCACTTCTTTTCGGATCTGATAGAGCGGAACTCCCATTTTGATTCCTAAGGCTTTGACCTCGTTTGAGCGGCTGACCACACAGCCGTCATTGCCTGAAAGCACAACCACGGGCTTGTTCCATAAGTCGGGACGGAAGACACGTTCGCAACTTACGAAAAAGTTATTGCAATCGGCGAGAGCGTACATCTATGAAACAGTTTTCTGTCCTAATCTGTCCAAATGGCACAACATAAGGCTGCCGTCTTCCCGTCTGAGGTGCATTCCGTTGCCTTCGCAGAAAGAGAAAACTTTGCAGTTGTTACAAGGGGCGGTTTGTTTCATCCAAGTGCGGTCGCGGTACGGCTGGAACTTGTTTTCCCATACTTGCCAGAACGGGTCTTTGTAGATATTGCCTTGATAGTATTTTCCGCGTATACTGGTGCAGGCGGAAATGGAGCCGTCTATGAGTATTGATGCGACGCTTATACCGGCTGCGCATTGGTACAGATGGTCGCGGACACGGCCTTCGTAATCGCCGAGAAAGCCTTCGCATGAATAGGATACGTGCCGTCCCTCTTTACGTTCTTTGACTATAAAATCCAATAAGTTACGGAATTGTTGGTCTGTCAGAAGCAGTTCGGGATTGTCGGCGGCTCTGCCCATAGGGTCAATGCCGAATATACGCCAGTCTCTGACTCCTATACTCCACAGGAAGTCGCGTATCTCGCCCAAATGGTTGATAGTGCGTTGATTGACGCATGTTACCACGTCCCAAGTCATATCTTTGTCATCGGCGCAAAGCCTGATTGCTCTGCAAGCCCCCTCGAAGGCAAGTGGGTGTTGCCTAAGCCAGATATGGTCCTTTTCCATTCCGTCCAGCGACACGGTCATCGTCAGCAAACCGTTGGCACGGAGTTCACGATATCGTTGTTCGGTCAGAGCTAATCCGTTGGTTACCATTCCCCACGGGTAGCCTCGTTTCTTTAGAGCGGCACCGACCGCAACCAAATCATTGCGCATAAGCGGTTCGCCGCCGGATATAATAATGAGCAACTTATTGGGATTGACATGAGGGGTTATTTCTGTGTCTAATACATGAAGAAAATCCTCTGCCGGCATATCGGGGGTCTGGGTGGAAGCGATACAGTCGCTGCCGCAATGCAGGCAATGCACATTGCACCGTAACGTTGACTCCCAAAAAAGCTGCTTGAGAGGATGAAGTTGTTTGAGATTATGCTGCCGCCATTTCTCTAACCACAACGCCAAACGAAGACGTTTATCCATCGTTTATTTCTTTTTCAGTTGGAAGTCTTGATAGACATGACCTGTCCCTTCATAGAAACCTCCGTGGTTATTTGCGTCACTCATGTCGTAATCCACTGTTAGTCTTACCGAATCAGACTCATATACGCCCGCCGTGTCGGTTGCCACAATATCAATTGAATCTGTTGAAAAATCCTGCGTCCTGTTAAGTGTGTATTCTCCGTTTTCGTCGGTATATTTCTCGTCCATTGGGTAATCTTTGTTGCGTATGTCTTTCAATTCGACTCGAATGTTTTTAAGTGGTTTGTTTGTCTCGTCTGCTACTCTTCCTTTGACATCAATGATGGTGTAGGGGGTGCCGTACAAGGAAATCACTTCAGGTGGACCGTATTTTTTGCTCATATCACAACTGTTGAATCCCAGCACGCCCAATAAAAGAGTTATCAGCGCATTGACTTTGGTTATAATCTTGGCTTTCATATACAATTGATTTGATGTTATCTTTATCTGCGGGTCTTGTGAATGCAGTGGGTTACCACTCCCCATACGGAAAAATTGTCCTCTTGAGTCACGAGGATAGGTCGGTAGGCATCGTTGTGAGGGATAAGCCACGCGCATTGGTTCTTCTGATCCATTTTGAACTCTTTGATAGTGAACTCGCCGTCAATGGCGGCTATGATGATGTCGCCGTTCTTCGGTTCTAACGATTTGTCAATCACTATTATGTCACCGTCTTGCAAGCCAGCGTCACGCATACTCTCGCCGCTGACCACTGCGTAGAAAGTGGTATCGGGATGACGGGTCAGTTCACGCACGATGTCGATCCGTTCGCCGGCATGTTCGGCGGCGGGAGAAGGAAAGCCCGCGTGAATCTCCTCCGCAAATTCCAACTCCAATCCAGCTTCTTCTGCCGTTGTAAGTCCGCTTATTTTTGCCATATCGTTATTCTTTTAGCAGGGTAGGGAGCAGTTCTTCTTTAACGTACACGAAATCGGGGTGCATATGCAGGATTTTCTGGCATTGCGCAACGGCTTTGTCTTTGTCACCTAACTTGTCATAACATTGCGCGGCAACCAATTGCACCGCTGCATACATCCAATGGTAGCGGTATTTTTCGTCTTTCTCCATCTCTTTTTCCGAGCGGAGGAAATACTCTAATGCTTTGCTTTTGCTTCCGCCGAACAGTTTGGGAAAGTGAAAATAGAAATTGCCGCGTATATAGAGAGTCAGGGGATTGAGAGGGTCCGCTTTTACTGCTGCTTCCGCCATCTTCTTTCCGCTTATCACCGTTCCCATCTTCGTCTTGTCTTGCAGGAAGAAGTAAATGCTTGCTGCACTGCTGTGTCCTAAATACTCTGCCTCTGACATTTCTTGCTTATGTGCCTCTATGTGTTGCTGGTATCGCAGATTGGCTTTGCGGCAGGCGGCTGTGTCTTTTACTGAATACAGATAGGGTACGTAGCCGTATTCATATATCAATATACGGCTTTTTTCCTCCTTATCCGCTGTTTGCCATTGGCAGGTGTTCAGATAGTCAGCCCATACCTGCATATCCTGTCTGAGGTACGCGTCATATAGTTGCCTGTCGGTAGGCTCTGCACACGACAGACAACTCATAATCAGGCTTGTTAAGACGAGGACTATGCGTACACAAATCTTCATTCGTGTTCTAATCTGAGTGTCACGGTCGGCTGGTCACATACCTCCGACGGACCGTAGTATTGGATAGGGCCGGGGAAGATGTACGTGTCGGTTGACAATGCCCATTCTTCGCGGTGAGCCGCAAGATACTGATATGGCTTGCCCTGTAAATCTACCAACGCTTTCTGTATCACGGGTTTCATCTTGCCGTTTCTGCGCTCCATGTTCATCATCATCGTTATTGGCACTCCTCCCGCTGTCCATTCGCTTGCGGGTTTGGTCAGGTCTCTCACGGTTGCCATATAGCCTGTCTTGCCCGCCTGTATAAGTTTGGCGGCGGTCTGACCTAAACTGTAGCAGTAGTCTGCATCGAAATTGGACGGTACGGCGCAGCGGCCCTCATATCCGAAGAAGTGGTGCTGTGTGGCGAATTTGCCCGAGTATTGTCCGGCGGCTTTCATTTCCGACAGGCGTTTGCTGACCATCTCTATGAGCAGTTTTTCCGTTTCTATCAGACTTACTTGTACGTTGCCGTGCGGGTCTCGGTCCATTGTCAGCTGTTTGGCTATTGCCGCAGGAAGGGACTCATACAGCTGTCTGGAGCTTGCGCTCAATCCTTTCACGTCAAACTCCTTGCCGTCTGCCAGCAGGTCGTTCAACTCTTGGATCAGAGCACGCATGGCGGGGATAAACTCTATCAGTCCTTCAGGGACAAGAACCGTCCCGAAATTCAGACCTTTGGAGGCGCGGGCGGCTACAACTTGGGCTATATCTTCTACTATCTCGCTCAAAGTCATCTGTTTGGCCTCTACCTCTTCGGATATGATAGTCATGTTTGGCTGTGTCTGCAGACCGCATTCCAATGCTATATGGCTGGCGCTTCTGCCCATAAGACGGATGAAATGCCAGTATTTCTTGGCGGAGTTGGCATCACGCTGGATGTTGCCGATCAGCTCGCTGTACACTTTGCAGGCTGTGTCAAAACCGAAAGAGGTCTCAATCATATTGTTCTTCAGGTCGCCGTCTATAGTCTTCGGGCAGCCGATCACTTGTATGCCGCTCTGTTTTTGCAGGTAGTATTCTGCCAGTACGCAGGCGTTGGTGTTCGAGTCGTCGCCGCCTATTATTACTATGGCTGTTATACCCAGCTGTTTGCACACTTCTATGCCTTTGTCGAACTGCCACGTCTCTTCCAGTTTGGTGCGTCCCGAACCGATGATATCAAAACCGCCCGTGTTCCTGTATTGGTCTATAATCTCGGTTGTCAGTTCTATATACTTGCCGTCAATCAACCCGCTCGGACCGCCTGTAAATCCGTACAGCTTGCTGTCCTTGTTTGCTCTCTTCAGACCGTCATACAATCCGGATATGACGTTGTGACCGCCGGGTGCCTGACCGCCGCTCAATATGACCCCTACGTTGAGTGCCTCTGTTTTCTTCACGCAGCACGTTTCCGTGTCTTGTCTTGCTTTTATCTCCACTACGGGCAGTCCGTAAGTGTTGGGGAACAGTGCTTTTATGGCATCTTGGTCTGCCACTGATTGTGTTTTCGTACCTTCTTTGAGACATGTCTCGCTTCTTAAAGCTAACGGCATCTTGGGTGCATAACCGCGACGCGCTATTTGTAATGCTGACTCTTTCATTGTATTTGTTATTTGTTTTTGTTACTAAATTTGAGTTTCGCAAGTTATAATTCCTTGTCTGTCAGTAACCTGCGTACATATAAATTGGCGTGTGCTTCCCGTATCGGGACAATGAGAACTATTGATGAGCATTGATGATAATTGATGTTAATTGATGAAAATTGATGACTTATACTCCCATCATCTTATCCTGCCTTTGTTGAACATAGATGGTAATTGATGATAATTGATGACTTATATTCCCATCATCTTAGACATTGATAATAATTGATGAACATTGATGACCAAAATTATTCATGGTAAATTCGTGATAATTCGTGGAAAATTATCATTCCTGCCGCTCCTCACAATTACCGCCGCAAATGTACTCTCTTTCTTGATAATATGCAACACTGCCTGTGTTTTATTGTTAAATTTGTCTTTTTTGTTGAGTGAATACAGCAGAATTGATTACCTTTGCGCCACTGTTCGATTCCGTATTTAGAGCGGGTGATTACCGGGTGATTACCGTGTGATTGGCGGGTCGTTCAGCAGACCGCACCGAAGGAACACCGTATCTGACTGATAGAAAACTCCATACAACCGCTTCCAGACTCGTGCACAATACAACAACACATAACCTAATTCCATCACAACTATGGCAATCATTAACCTCCAGCCGCCATTTGACCAAATCTCCGGCACACTTGAAAAGCGGGGCATCGTCCACAGGAAGAAACACTACCGTGACGACAATGGTAAAGTGCTCTTTATCGGCAAACAGGAAGCCTATTCCGTGAAGCATCCGCGTGACTACGGAACAAACCCGCCGCAAGGAGCGGAACTGCAAAACATTACTGTTTTCAAGCAAGCTAACGACCTCACTGCCGCTATCCTCCATTCCGCAGACTACACAGAACAGGACCTCGAACTGATGACACAGGAGGAAAGCACGCGCATTCTATCACTTCAATCACGGCTTGCTGACTACAAACGTCGTTTCATCGCTCAATCCAAACGGCCAGACCCCCAAGCGCCAGTCAACCCAAGGACACACAGACGAAAGCAGTATGTCACGCTCAATACTTTCATCCGTGCTATGCTCATACAGGAAATAAAGCGACAACAACCATGATTCCGGAAACAAACAGTGATCAAGGCACTAATTCAATCTGATTCCCCACGAATTTTTCACGTATATTTTTCCCCAATCGTTCCAATCTGTCATGTTGCGTCAGCAACACGACTTCCCTCAACTTGCGAAACTTGAATTACCCCCTGATTGATGATAATTGATGACTGATTGATGATGATTGATGATAATTGATGACCAAAATTATTCATGGCTTATTTATGGTTAATTCGTGATAATTTATGTTTAATCCGAAAAATCGCCTTTGCCGTCAGGGCAACCGCATCAAAATTTATAGTTTTTGACCATATCTAACATGTAGTCCGCATTCAATGAGGCTTTGAACCGTCTTTTCCTGACACTTCTTTTATCTGAATGGTTTCTGACTACTTGAAGTGCTAATTTTCGGATTAACGATAGATTTTGTGCAGCATTGCCCTTTCTTGCTCTTGACGCGTCTTCCATAAAAGTCACATCCAGATGCCAGTGCAGCAAATTCTCTATCGTCCAGTGCCCCCTTGCTAACATGTTGTAATATGCCGCTTTAGGAAAATCCTCGTCACTTATGTAATAACGTTTGCTTACTGTCGTTTCGCCTGTCTTTTTATGTATAACCTAGGACTCTGACTCAACAATAGTCGTAAGACTTTTCCAACGCGCTGCAAGATCTTTATCCCATATTGTATCTGCCGACAATATCCGGCATGTCCTGGTCTCTATCCTGTTGTGGTCACTCTCCATTTCGGTCGCTTCATTCAT
>JAIKXR010000014.1 GCA_024683975.1 Paludibacteraceae bacterium | reverse complement strand
AGAAATTAAAATTTGATGCTCAATATTGTACAATCCTTTCAATCCTTGTAAGTAAATGAAAATAACAAACTATTGTTACTCTGCTTTTTGCAAAAATTATAAAAATGACTCATTAATATAAATTTGGAGACGTGAGGAATTAAAAAATCCTTAATTTACAAACATACTTGGAACGCAGGCAGTTCGTCCGCATAAAAATAAATCAATGGAAAAGAAACAGACCTTCTGGGAGCGCATGACGCGCAAGTACCGTCTGTCGGTGACAGACGACCATTCGTTGCGCCAGGTCTGGGGTGTCAGGGGCAACTGGCTTATAGTGATTCTGTTCCTGGTCGGGATGTTCCTTCTGACACTGGCGGTAATGTCAGCCATCATTATCTATTCGCCCGCACGCAACCTGCTCCCCGGCTACCGTGAGGATGTGCGCCAGCAGTTGGTGGAGGAGTCCGCCCGCGTGGATTCGCTCACACAAACGCTTGTTCTTCAGCAGCAATACCTCCAAATGCTCAAACAGGTGGTGGCAGGCAATGTGCAGACCGACTCACTGCAGCCTTTGGATTCGGTTCAGATTGTGATGCGCGAGCAACTGCTCGAGGCGAAGAACGCCGCCACGGAGGAGTTCATCGCCCAGTACGAGGAGAAGGAGAGCGAACGCTTCCAACTCTTTGACATTCAATCCGCCGCACCGGTCTATACTCTCTTCCGCCCGATGGAAGGGATTGTTATGGAGCATTTCAACGCGGAGCAGGGGCATCCCTATATCACCATCCGCACGGCTGACGAGACACCGCTGACGGCGGTGCTGCCCGGCGTGGTGGTCTATACCAACTACGACTTGGATGACACCTATTCCGTCGTGGTGCAGCACGAATCGTACCTGAGCGTCTATCAGCACGCGGCAAGCCTGCTCAAGAAAACGGGCGATGCCGTTCGTGCAGGCGAAGTGCTGGGTATGGCGGCAGGCGGCAGCGATGTCACGTTCTATCTGTGGCGCGACGGCCAGTGTGTCAATCCCGAGGAACTGATTGCTTTCTAACTCTATGCAGAAAAAACAACTTGTCATATTGGGCAGTACGGGGTCCATCGGCACACAGACGCTGGACATCGTCCGCCGGTACCCCGACCTATACAGCGTCTATGCACTGACAGCCAACACGAGCGTTGATTTGCTCGCCAGTCAGGCGCGTGAGTTCAATCCGGCGGCGGTGTGCATAGCCGACGAGTCGCAGTATGAACCCTTGTGCAACGCGCTGCGCGACACCGACATCAAGGTCTGGGCGGGCAGTCAAAGCATTGAACACGTTGTTACAGCCCGCGAAGCGGATGTTATAGTCGCCGCCATGGTGGGCTTCGCAGGCCTGCGTCCTACCATCGCCGCCATCCAAGCGGGCAAGACCATCGCGCTTGCCAACAAGGAGACACTGGTCGTGGCGGGTGCCATCATCGAAGAGATGTCGCTGCGCCACCACGCACCCATTATCCCCGTTGATAGTGAACATTCGGCTGTCTTCCAATGTCTTGCGGGCGAGGATGCCGATGCCGTCGAAAAGATTCTTCTGACTGCGAGCGGCGGACCGTTCCGCACATTCAGCAAAGAACAACTGCGCGGCGTGACGGCGGCGGAGGCGCTGCGCCACCCCAACTGGCAGATGGGCGCGAAAATAACCATCGACTCCGCTACGATGATGAACAAGGGCTTTGAGGTGATTGAGGCGAAGTGGCTGTTCGGCGTGCGCTATGACCAGATAGAGGTGCTTGTACACCCGCAGTCCGTGGTCCATTCGGCGGTGCAGTTCCGCGACGGCTCCATCAAGGCGCAGCTCGGCGCGCCCGACATGCGCCTGCCTATCCTCTACGCGCTGTCCTACCCCGACCGGCTGCAGACCACCCTGCCCCGCGTGGACTGGCTGGCGACCGCATCCCTCACGTTCGAGCAGGCGGATACGGAACGTTTCCCGTGCCTGCGGCTGGCTTACGACGCCATCGCACGTGGCGGCAACATGCCGTGCGTGCTGAACGCCGCCAACGAAGCAGCCAACCTCGCTTTCCGCGAAGGCCGGTGCGCGTTCACGGCGATTCCCGAAGTGATTGAACAAACGATGAAGAAGGCGGCATACCTCCCCGCTCCGTCGTTAGACGACCTTTTCGCCTCCGACAGCGAAGCACGCCGTATCGCCGCCTCAATGTTAGGATAATCCGTCATCGATATGCGGCCCCGTCTGACTGTCCTGCACGTACTGGTTCTGTGGACCGGATGGTTCGCTGGGGTCGGGTTATCGGCGCAGAACACGCTTTTTCTGCCCTGCGACGCGACTTCGCTGACCGGTGAGCAGAAAGCGTCCCGTCCCGAGCGGCTGGCATATCCCACAGACCTGAGAAACATTGTCCGCAGCGAAATCACGTTCGCCTGCGCGCAGCCGGCTGACATCACGCATCCTTTTTCCGTCAGCCCGGACAGACAGGTTCTGTTCTCCCCCGGCAACCTGCAGTACAACGCCGCTCTCGGCACGCACCAATGCGCGGACGGCACAACCCAACCCGGCACATGGCGTTTCGCCGAGCACCAGTGGGACTATGTCGGTGATGCAGAGAACGGCACGGTATGGCATAACGGGGCTAAATGCAGCAACACGGACATAGGCGAAACCTACAACGGCTGGATTGACCTGTTCGGCTGGGGGACCAGCGGCTGGGAGAGCGGCGCGCAAGCGTATCAGCCGTGGGCGGCAAGCACCACAGACGAAGACTACCGCCCGGGCGGAAATGAAGAAAACGACCTGACAGGCAGTTACGCATACTCCGACTGGGCTATGTACAACCCCATCGGTGACGACCCCGCAGGCATATGGCGCACGCTGACCAACGACGAATGGGTGTGGCTGTTCCAGAAACGCGCTGATGCGGAAAGACTCTTCGGACTGGGGAGTGTGAACGGGGTGCATGGAACAATTGTCCTGCCTGACGGATGGACGGCGCCGGACGGAACTGTTTTTACCGCCAACACGACAGACTATTCCGGAAATGTGTATTCCGAAAAACAATGGGCGGTGATGGAATCCGCAGGCGCGGTCTTTCTGCCTGTAACGGGAAACCGCAGGGGTACGGAGATTGTCAATGTCTCTGAACGCGGGGACGTATGGTCGTCCACACACAGTTCGTCGGACGGGGCGTACAGTTTCTGCTTCAGCACTGAGTATTTCCTTCCGCAGAGCGACAGTCATCGCCTCAACGGGCGAAGCGTCCGGCCGGTCAAGGATGTCACCCCTACACCCTCAGCCTACGAGCCGAAGCCTTTCAGCGTCTCGGCGGACAGACAGATCACCTTCTCGCCGGGCAACCTGCAATACAATGCCGCGAAGGGCAGTCATCTGTGCGCGGACGGGACCACGCAACAAGGCACATGGCGGTTCGCCGAACATCAGTGGGACTACGTGGGCGATGCCGAGGTAGGCAATGTGTATGCGAACGGCGTCAAATGTGACAACGCACATGTCAGTGCCGAATATGACGGCTGGATAGACTGGTTCGGCTGGGGCACGAGCGGCTGGAACAGCGGAGCGGTGGCGTACCAGCCCTGGGCTACGAGCGAGACAAATAGCGATTATTACCCGGGCGGTAGTATGGAAAACGACCTTACCGGCAGATACGCCAATGCAGATTGGGGCGTGTATAATGCCATAGGCGATGACCCTGCCGGTACGTGGCGCACGCTGACCAATGATGAGTGGGTGTATCTTTTCCGTGAGCGAGAGAAGGCTGAGAAACTGTTTGGGTTGGGAACAGTCAACGGTGCGCCGGGTACAATTATTCTGCCCGATGAATGGGAAATGCCGCAGGGTGTATCTTTCACCCCGAGCACCGAGAAAGGGTTTATATGGACAGATGATACACATTTTTCAAGTAGCGACGAACGTTTCACCGACAATATATACACCCTCGCGCAGTGGGAATACATGGAGTCTGCCGGTGCGGTCTTTCTACCGGCTACAGGCTGTCGCAGAGGTTCGGCACTTGAGAGGGGAAATGGTCGTTACTGGTCATCCACGCAGGCCTCGGAGAATGGCGCGTATTATTTCCGCTTTCATACCACCTATTTATACCCGCAGTATTATTATAACCGCAACAGAGGTTTTAGTGTGCGCTTGGTCAAGGACACGGTGGTAGTCCCGACCTACGTGCCGAAGCCGTTCTCGGTGAGCGCAAACAAACAAGTGACGTTCTCCTGCGGGAATCTGCAGTACAACGCCGCACAAGGCACACACCAATGCGCCGACGGCTCGACCCAGCAAGGCACATGGCGTTTCGCCGATCACCAGTGGGACTATGTAGGCGACACAGAGAAAGGCACGGTTTATCATAACGGCGCCAAATGCGACAACACACACATTAGCGACACCTACAACGGATGGATTGACTTCTTCGGATGGGGGACTAGCGGTTGGGACAGCGGAGCGAAAGAATACCAGCCGTGGGCAACGGGCAAGGCAAATGACGATTATATTTCCGAAGGAAACGAAGAGAGCGACCTGACTGGCAGTCTCGCATGGGCTGACTGGGGTATGTACAATGAGATAAACGGAGACACACCAGGTACATGGCGTTCTCTGACCAAAGAGGAGTCGTACTATCTGCTGGTCGGCCGCGCCCATGCGGACAGACTCTTCGGCTTCGGAACGGTGAACGGTATATCGGGACTGATTCTGCTGCCGGATGAGTGGACCACCCCATCCGAAGTGACTTTTGCGTCAGGTGGCGACAAAGGTATGGAATGGGACAGCAACAGTGGCTTGTACAACAGCGACAACGGCCATTTCGCTGACAATGTTTATACGGATGCCCAATGGCGGAAAATGGAAAACGCCGGTGCTGTCTTTCTGCCGGCCGCAGGCTACCGCCGCGAAACCAAAAGTTATTATATCGGGCAGAGCGGTCATTACTGGCTGGTGTCATACGGCATACGCGAGTCCGCTCACGGCGCATGTTATATGAATTTCCCGTCCAACCGCCTTTACCCCGAACGCCATCACTACCGCTATAACGGAGGCTCGCTCCGGCTGGTCAAAGATATTGCGCCTACACCACCGCCTTCCGCCTACGAGCCGAAGCCTTTCAGCGTCTCGGCAGACAGACAGATCACCTTCGCCCCGGGCAACCTGCAGTACAACGCCGCACAGGGCAGTCACCAGTGCGCCGACGGCACAACCCAGCAGGGCACATGGCGTTTCGCCGAGCACCAGTGGGACATAGCAGGTATGGGCTACGGACAGACCAACAAGGACAACCACTGCTATATCGGCGGCACGGTACAGAACGGCGACAACCGGAGCATCAGCGAAACCTACGATGGCTGGACAGACCTGTTCGGCTGGGGAACGAGCGGCTGGAACAGCGGCGCGGCCGCTTGCCAGCCGTGGGCAACGAGCGTTACCAACAGCGACTATCATCCGGGCGGCAGTGATGAGAACAACCTCACGGGCGACTGCGCGAACGCCGACTGGGGCGTTTACAACCGGATTGGCGACGACGGACCGGGTACATGGCGCACGCTGACCTACGATGAGTGGAACTACCTCATCAACACCCGCACGAATGCGGGCAGCAAGTTCGGCGTGGCGAGAGTGAACGGTATGACGGGCGTGGTCATCCTGCCCGATGACTTCACACTTCTTGAGGATTGCGATTTCACCCCCGGTATGACAAACGCGAGCGACTGGTACGACTGGAGCTATGTCGCCACAACGAACATCTACACCTCCGCCCAGTGGCAGCTGATGGAGGCTGCGGGCGCGGTCTTCCTCCCTTGTGCCGGCGACCGCAACAGAGCGCTGGTGTTCGGCGCAGGCGCGGCAGGCCGCTATTGGCTGTCCACTGCCAACAATTCCGACAACGCCTACTACGTGAGCTTCTCTTCGGACGGGTTGCACACATACGCCAACTACCGCTACCGCGGGTTCTCCGTCCGGCTGGTCAAAGACCAAACACCGCCTCCACCACCCTCCGCCTACAATCCGCAGCCGTTCAGCATCTCGGCGGACAGACAGATCACCTTCTCCCCCGGCAACCTGCAGTACAACGCCGCTCTTGGCACACATCAGTGCGCCGACGGAACCACCAAGCAAGGCACATGGCGCTTTGCCGAGCACCAGTGGGACTATGTGGGCGACACAAAGAACGGCACCGTATATCATAACGGCACGAAATGCAGCAACACGAAGATAAGCAGCAAGTACGACGGCTGGATTGACCTCTTCGCTTGGGGCACCAGCGGATGGGACAGCGGCGCGAAGAACTACCGGCCGTGGAATGAAGGCAAGACCAACAGTAACTACCTGATTGGGGGGAAAGTGGAAAACGACATGCGCGGCGAATACAGTAATGCCGACTGGGGCGTATTCAACGACATCATGAACGGCACCAAAACAGATCCGGCAGGTACTTGGCACACGATGACTGAAAATGATTGGGCATACATAGTCCTCCACCGACCCAATGCCGCCGAACTGTTCGCTCTCGCCACCGTGAACGGCGTGAAGGGAATGATTCTGCTGCCCGACAACTGGAACCCCGCAGACAAACCGCACATCATCACAAGCACCGAGCAGGGCTTCTATGTCGCCAACGACACCATCTACAACGACCAAAGAGGCAGTTTTGAAAGCAATATCCTTTCCGTCTGGCAATGGCTTCCGTTTGAGGCGGCGGGCGCGGTGTTCCTGCCGTGCGCGGGACACAGGCACGATAAGACACTGAAGAACGTGAACGAATGGGGCGATTACTCACCGTCCACCAACATGGCGAAACGGTACAGGAAAAGCAAGTACGAACTTCCCGTATTCTTCTTCAGCGACATATCGTGCAAACCCGGCTGTCCCAGCGATGTCCGCTACTGCGGCAAGAGCATACGTCTGGTCTGCGACTACCAGCCTTCATCCACCGTGCCGCCACGCAGTACCGTAGCAGCCGACTATTGGACACCATACACCGAATACTGGCCGGAAGAACCGGAACACTGGATATCAATAGGACACAGAACAGCGACAGCCGAACTCTGGACAGACGAAGCAGTTCACAGAACCCCGAAACCCGAACGCAAAACACCAAAAGAGGACGACCCCGAGGAAGACAACTACGTCGAAGAGCCTGCGGACACTCTCTGCTGGCAGCCTTCGTACCGCTTCCACGACTACGACTACCCCCTGCCTGATTTGACGGCATGCCGCGACAGGGACTACGTCGCCTACACCCTTGAGTACTTCGACAAGGATGCCTGCATGCACTATCTCAAGGACATCGTCATCGCCACCACAGAGGCCGGCACGGTCGAGTTGTATGACACGATCTGCGACGGCACACCCTACGACTTCTTCGGCGACCAACTGACCAAGACGGATGTATATACCCATACCGTCCCCATTGCCCGTGACTGCGAGCAGGTCTATATCCTCCATCTGACCGTTCACCCGTCCTACAGCGGCATCGAGCAGACGGAGTACATCTGCCCCTCAGGCTCGTTCGTATGGAATGGCGCCGAATACACCGACGAAGGCGACTACACACTCTCGCTCTCATCCGCTAACGGTTGCGACTCCCTTGTCACCCTTCACCTGCGTCATTATCCTTCCTACGAGTGCCAACTCACCGACACGCTATTAACAGGTCAGACCCTCCTGTTTGAGGGAACCGAACTCGCTGCGGCAGGCACCTATTCAGTCACCCTGCCCACGGTGGACGGCTGCGACTCCGTTATCACGCTCATGCTGGAGGAGAACGCCGTGCAAGTCCTGTCTGCCGAGTGCAATGACCTGTGCTCCGACAAGGAGGAACTGCATATAAGTCTCGACTTTACAGGCACGGCCCACAGCGTACGTCTCACGTTCGACTCGGCGGCGCATGTTGCCGGATGGAGGGACACGCTCATCGTCCTTACCGATGATGATGACATCGTCCTGCCTGCACGGGGATGTGTCGGTCAGTTCACCTGCACGGCTGAACTGCTCTTCCGTGACACCACAGCCGCATCCGTGACCATTCCCTTCACGCTCCCCTACCCTTCGTCCGTCCTCAAGCAGCTCTGGGACGATGGCGTAGCGGTCATGAACTCGGACTACAACGGCGGCTACGACTTCGTGGCGTTCCAGTGGTACGAGAACGGTGTGCCGCTCGCAGGAGAGACCGCCTCTATCCTCTACCGGCCCTTGATTATGGGTGGCGAGTACAGTGCCCTGCTCACCGAGTCCAACGGCAGGCAGATGCTCTGCTGTCCGCTGATTGCCACGTCGCGAACTGCCCTCGAAACGCCTGACATTGGCATCACCATCTGGCCCACATTGGCATCTCCCTCGGAGACTATCCGTTGTCACGCCGAGCAGCCGGCGGAACTGACTGTTTATGACATCCACGGCAGAACGGTGGACCGCTTTACTGTTCCTGCGGGCACAAGCGTATTCTCGGCTCCCGTCGTGCCTGGGCTGTACATGGTGCTTATGCAACCCCTGCATTCAGGACGGGCGGCAACAGTCAAAATAATTGTCAGCCCTTGTCAGCAAAGATAATCCAACGTACGCACATACAATCAGTCCATCAGCAGATTTTCTATCGTATGTGCGGCAGTGAAGACGCTGCAGTCAAGCATGATGTGGTTGGGTGCGGGACGAAACTTCTCGGTGTACTGCCATAAGACCGAGTATGCCCGACACTATGCCGGTCACCGCGAGCAAAATAATCCACAACTTTGATTTATTGTTATCTTTCATCTTTTGCACACAGGTATTCTATGAAAAATGAAGGTTAATAATCATCCTAACGTTTCAGCAACTCAACCATACAAGACCCACATAAACAAGGTTGACAATGCTCGCCATCAAGAAACAGAGGTTGTATCGTTTACCCTCCGCCTTCAGCACTTGATTGTAAAGGAAAACGGCAGGAATAATCACTGCGACCGCCCAGTTGAGTCCGAAGGCGAGCCATGCAAACATGGGCATAAGCAGAATGACAAACGCCAATAGACAAAGTGCAGCATGTTTGCCTATGCGGACGGGAATGGTGCGCTTCCCCGCCAACCGGTCATCATCTATATCGCGAATATTGTTTATCGCCAGCACGCACACGGATATCAGTCCGCATACGGCACCTGCAAAGACAGCAACCTTCTGACAATCCATCGATTTTACATTTTCATCATTTTGCAGCCACACTGTACCCCATGAGGCGATGACACCATAGTAGAGGAACACGAATATGTCAGCAATGCCTAAATATGAAAGCGAGTAAGGTGTGGCTGTATAAAGCCATGCAAACAATATGGCAGTGATGCCTATTGCCACAATCACCCAGCCACCGATGAAGCAGAGAACAGTTCCTGATATAAGGCTGACAGCGAGAGTGATGTAGCAAGCCATACGCATTGAGTGTTCGCTCACCCACCCTTCTGCCAAGGCACGTTTGAAGCCCAACCGTCCCTGTTTGTCGGTGCCGCGCTTGAAATCGTAGTAATCGTTGATAAGGTTGCTGAGGATTTGCAGGGAAAGGGCACATAATGAGGTTAGAACTGCCGTCACGGGTTTCAAATATCCGAAGAACTTATATGACACCATCAGTCCCACTATCACGGGACAAAGCGAAGCGAACAGAGTCTGCGGACGGATGACGCGTAACCAAAGGAGAATTTGTTTCATATTCCGGTATTATGCTTTTGTAGCGGTATAGATGGTGGATATACCGAAGGTTAGGGGGATGTACTTGACATCGCTGAAGCCGGCAGACGTCAATTTCTCGCACATGGCCTCTCCCCACACAAAATTCTTGACACTGCGGTTAAGATAGGTGTAAGCGGTCCGGTCCTTGCTGAACAGATGCCCAACGGAAGGCAATATATGTGTGAAATACAGATCATAGACACCGGCAATGAGGCGGTTCTTTGGATAGGAAAATTCCAAAATCACAAGTTGCCCGCCTCGTTTGAGTACCCGCTGCATTTCCATTAAGCCCTTGTTCAAATCCGAGAAATTACGCACACCGTATGAGCATGTCACGATGTCAAAGATATCCGCATCGAAAGGCATCTCCAACGCACTTGCCTTCATAAAGGAGATGCTTTCCTGCAAATGCTTTCTCCTGACTTTCTCTTCCCCGATGTGCATCATCTCTGACGACAGGTCAATGCCCGTGATACTGAATGCTGTACCGGACTTTCCAAGCCGGCGTGCCAGTTCGACTGCCAGATCCGCCGTGCCGATAGCGACATCCAGTGCTTTGACACTTGAAAAAACGTCACTCTGTCCTTTTGACAGGTTGCTCATTAACGTGCTTACCGCCTTCCTTCGCCACCGTTTGTCGATATTGAAGGACAGCAGATGATTAAGAAAATCGTATTTACCTGCTATGCGGTCGAACAGCGCCCCTATGTTCTGCTTTTCTTTCATGTAATGTAACACTATTCAGAAATATTTTACTCTATCAGTCTGTGTATGCATTATCGAAAAGCAAAAAAATGAACTGTCACATCCGTATCCGTCTCGATAGTTTTGTCAAGATATTGCCACACCCTATGGCGCGCTTGTATGGTTTCTAATACGGTCATATCTGTCCTTTTGCTCTTTGTAATGCTTCGCGGCCGAGGCCGGTCATCAGACCGCGCGCTTCCAAGTCGGCGCAGCGTTGTTTGTTAAGTTCTGTCCAATGGCTGCGTTTCTGCCGGGGTGAGAGACGTTGCGCCAGGCGTCCGTCAGGCAAACGCTTGAGGGTTGAGTCAATCCAGCCGAAACATAGTGCCTCTTCAACCACATCAAGATACGGCAGACACACACCTTCCGGTTTCTTATTGCCTCGGTACATAGCAATCCAACAGCACTTTTTTGCCATTGCATTCCTTTCGAACCACTTACGCAGTTGCTTCCGCTCGCTATATTCCAACAAATCAGCTATTTCCATTATACCTCAATACCGCCTTAATCCAAACTCCTACCGATAGTTTGTGGCTATTTCACTTTCTGACCTTGGATGGTGTAGGTCTTGCCGCCATGGAGGATGAGGACAACTCCGCTGTCGAACACCTTATGGATGCGGTCAGAGGACGAGGTGTCAGCGGGCGAGGCGAGGCCTGTAGGGAGGTGATCCAAGACAAAGGTTTCCGTGCGGATGCCGCTCCAAGCACCTTTGCTGTCCCCCACACACCATGAGAGCGTGTGCGTGCCAACCGCCAGTGTAGTTGGCAGCGTGACAGGCAGAACGCCGCCGGATGCGGTCAGTTCGCCGGTAACGCGGTTTGCCTCGTCATCGTCAAACCAATACATATAGCGTGCGATTGTGGCAAACTCCATGTCCTCCTTGATGAAAAACCTGGTGACAGGCGAACTCCAAACGCCGTTGTCGTCCTGTACGCGGATGGAGAATGTGTGCAGACCGACAGCCAAGCCGGAGATGTCGATCTGTGCAGGCGAACTGCCTATCGCGGCGCGTGCCGCCCCATCGCCGTCCAGCCAGTATTCACACGTCGTAACGCCGGTTGCAGGCGGAACGGGAGAAGGGATAACAAAGAATTTCGTCACCACCGGACTCCACAAGCCTTCGCTGTCCATGACACGAATGGAATAGGAGTGCAGTCCGACGGACAAGCCGGAAATGTCCACAGTGGCGCTTGGCGTTTGGCGCGCTGCGTAATCGTCATCCAGCCAGCACTCTTGCGCCACGATGGTTTTCTGCCCTAGAGCCGCCGTGCAGACGACAGTGACAGCAGCAAGCAAAATGGTTCTAATGCTCATAGTCGTTTGCTTTACGGGTATAACAATCAGCGCGTTTCAGCCTCGTAGGTTACATTGAGCGTGTTGCCGTCCACTTGCAGCGAGAGATTCTTGACAACGGGAGTGGAAGGAGTCATATCCCAGGGATACAAGCCACCGTAAAGGCCCACTTCAGTGCCATCCGAACCGACATACATCTCCGGATTTGTCAATGTATAAGTCCTATCGTCCGAATAAGCAAATCCCTCTGCATCTGAGAACAAATCGGTCGGGTCAACGCCGAACCAGTTGCCTTCTTTGATATAGGTATTCGCATCTCCGAACTGGCATATACAGTATTTTACCGTGGAACCTGCGCCAAAGTTTGTGTTACACCCTGCAGACGCAATACAATTCTGATAGACAGCCTTTTGGTGTTCCCAGCAGTTGCTTGAAGGCATAATAACGCAATGGTCGAACAAAAGCGCAGTATTCTCATTCGAGTAGTCCATTCTTGAGGTAAGAATACTGTTCAATACCGCCATATTCAGCACATAAACGCTTCCAGCCAAGGTCGCAAACTGGCTTTGACGAATCGTGATATTTTCAATCGTACCTTCACGCAGTCTAAACACACCAAAGCGGCATTTGGCAACGGTAAATCCGGAAATATTGCGAATCTGGATGTCGCCATTCAAACGTACTCCTTCCAAAATCACATCCTGCATAGGGGTGCTCTCTTCCGCCCAGTAAAAAAGGCCACTATTGATAGTCGTTTTGTCGCTTCCGCTTCCGATAATGCTGACGGCTTTGGTCAAGTCGCCGGGATTGTTGAAAAAGCCTTCGGAAAGGGTGATGGTACTACCGGCCGTTGCGGCATCATACGCACTACTCAACGCACCTGCGCCGTGAAACACTTGCACATTGTCGCCGTCTTGAAGCAGGGCTGTCTGTGACTCATTTTGTGCCATTACCGCGCATGCGCAGAACAGCATGATAAAAAAGAAAAAGTTTCTCATATAAATATGATTTTGAGTGAATAAAAAAGAATGATATATTTGCTTTGTTATATACTATAGGCGCGGGGCGTTCGCTTCAGTTTCCATATAGCATCATTTTCTTTTGCTATGTCTCATAACATCCAACCAACTCTTCTATTTTATGCTTTCTCTTCCGCCATATAAGCGGTGTTGCTGCCTTTGGCTCTCGGTGAGCCTTGAAGAATGAGGGTGGTCATCTGTGTGATAAAGGATTTTGAGTTATTTATGGCGCAAAAATAGTGCAAATAATTGACACCGGAGTGCTATGGTTTATTTTTGTCACTTTTTATTCGTAATGTCTAATCCTGACATCTATACCGGGCAGTTGTGCCGGGATGCCTGTCACGTCGGTATGGCTATAATGATACGGGAAAAGCACTTTCGGTTGGATGATATGTGCGGCTTCAATCAGTTGCTCCGGCGTCATGGTATAAGGCTGGTTGCAGGGCAGGAAAGCGATGTCAATATCCTTGATGTCCGCCATCTCGGGAATGACCTCCGTGTCCCCGGCGATGTAAACGCGCAAGCCGTCTAATGTCAGGATGTAACCGTTATCGCGCCCTTTCGGATGGAACTTACGATGCCCATCGGTGGTGTTGTATGCAGCCACCGCCTCGAGGGAGATATCGTCCGCCAGCTGCAGCCGGTCGCCGTTCGCCATCACCATCCCCGCACCGTACTCATCGGCGGAACGATGGTTCATTATCACCCGTGTGTCCTCTTTGGACAGTAACTTGACAGCCGCTTTGTCCAAGTGGTCGTAGTGCTCGTGGGTGACGATGACATAGTCCGCTTTCGGGAACGCGCTGTAGTCAATCGTCCTGCCGTCCAACTTGCCGCACGGGTCAATTTCTATCTCCTTGCCGTCGAACTCAATACGGATACTGGAGTGTACGAGCGCATGGAAACGCACCGTCTTGCCGCTCCGGGTCTGAAACTCATCTGTTTCGTACATGTCTTTCTGCTGTTGCGCACCGGTGTTCAGCGACAGAGCCGCCAGTGCGAGGGTGATTAGTTTGTTCATTTGTATTCTCATTTTATCCCAAAATCTTCTCTTTCTTTAACAGTTCCTTCTGTTCTGATGTAATACGGAAACTCTCAACGGCTTTCCTGATGGTTTTGTTGTGCGTGTCTTTCTCCAAGCGATGTTGCTCTACATATGGGAACGTTGCATCCCATTGCTTGGCGAGAGCCGTGGCAAAGAACCATGCCTGCATCATGCGGATGTAATACTCATCGCTCTTTATGGATGCTACCCACTCCAAGTATTCGGGGCGGAAAGCCTCGTCCAAGAAATAGCGCATCAATGTGCCAATACCAAAGCGCATCGTGTAGGTGTGCTTGCTCCTCATCCACTTGCGGATGAGCGGCA
Organism: Paludibacteraceae bacterium; assembly: GCA_024683975.1. GTDB lineage: Bacteria > Bacteroidota > Bacteroidia > Bacteroidales > Paludibacteraceae > Colicola. Next base: position 13,688 of record JAIKXR010000014.1, on the reverse strand, counting down.
ATAGTTCTGTCGTGTGTTTCTTAAAGCAACGAGGCGAGAGTTGGTCACATGTTGCCCAGTTGTCTATGTAAGGCAGGAACTGCTCCAGTTCAGCGATGCAGGTGTCAAAGTCCTTCTCTTCTGACAGAATAAATGCGTGTAGCTGGTTCTCGTCAAACCAGCGATGGGGCAGACTGTGCAAGAAGTCTTGCGCAGCATGAGTCTTGCAGATTTGCTTCGCCATTTTACGCAAGTCCGGAGTCCGCCCCCCAATCACCGTATCGCGCTGAACTGTCGGCAGCAACTTGCTTTGGAAGTCAGCATACGCCTTGTCTTGCATAGCATTAAGTTGAGCGGTTATATCCATTCTATCTGTTTCCATTGTAATCTTATTCTATTTGTTGTCCTAACTCGAATGCCTTAAATACCTTTATGCATTGTTATTCTGAAAGTACAGCGGTCGCTTCCCCTGAGAATCGTATTCTCAATCCTAACATCGAATTGGCTGTCCGGTTCAATTTGCGACAAGATATATAGAATGCTCTGTCGTGAGCACTCACACTGCTGCGGATTGTTTCTCTGCCCACACTTAACTTTAGGACACGTACATTCCAGATAACCCAGTTCATAAATCTTTCCCGGCTCAATCACCCTACCCGTATAGGACTTGCTATTGTACCCTTCCGTAAAGACCCTGTCAAAATTCCCTTCATACTTGGCATATATTTGCTTACGTATCCGGAGAACATAATTATCTGTTATCCTACGGAGTTGGTTGCTATTTATACACTGTTGTGTAGGTGTCTACGTGTTGGGCAACTGCATCGTTGGGGACTGAGTGTTGGTGAGTTTCTGTGGTCCGAATCAGGAATGACGGCAGTGGCCTACGACTATTAGTCAAGGCAAAGGAATTAAGAAATAAGTCAGGTGGTCAGTCGAGTGGTTCGGCGGGGCATAGTGCTCTTGGGGTGTCAGTCGAGAGGCGGCGGGGCAGGGGGCATCAGTCGAGTTTGAGGACGGCGAGGAAGGCTTTCTGGGGAACTTCGACGTTGCCAATCTGCTTCATGCGCTTCTTGCCGCGTTTCTGCTTCTCCAACAGTTTGCGCTTGCGGCTCACGTCACCGCCATAACACTTCGCCAGCACGTCCTTGCGCACCTGCTTGACCGTCTCGCGGGCTATTATCTTTGCACCTATAGCCGCCTGAATGGCAATGTCGAACTGCTGACGGGGCAGCAACTCTTTCAGCTTCTCGCACATACGTCTGCCAAAGTCCAGAGCGTTGTCGCGGTGGGTGAGCGTGGATAGCGCGTCCACCTGCTCGCCGTTGAGCAGGATGTCGAGTTTGACCAGATTGGACGGACGGAAGCCGTTGGTGTGCCAGTCGAACGATGCATAGCCCTTGGAGATGCTCTTCAGTTTGTCGTAGAAGTCAATCACTATCTCGCCAAGCGGCATATCGAAGAGCAGTTCCATACGGTTGCCAGAGATGTACTCCTGTTTGACCAGTTCGGCGCGCTTGCCGAGGCAGAGCGTCATAATCGGTCCGATGAAAGCGCTCGTGGTGATGACAGAGGCACGTATGTATGGTTCCTCTATGCGGTCAATCTCAGTCAGGTCAGGCATACCGGCGGGGTTGTGCACCTCTTTCATGGTGCCGTCCTTCAGATAGACGTTGTAGCTTACGTTGGGGACGGTGGTAATGACGTTCATGTCGAACTCGCGGTCAAGGCGTTCCTGAATAATCTCCATGTGGAGCAGTCCGAGGAATCCGCAGCGGAATCCGAATCCGAGCGCGACCGAACTCTCCGGCTGGAAGGACAGTGCGGCATCGTTCAACTGGAGTTTCTCGAGCGATGCACGCAGGTCTTCGTAGTCCTCCGCCTCGATGGGATAGACACCGGCAAAGACCATTGGTTTCGCCTCTTGGAAGCCGTCAATAGCCCGTTCGCAGGGTCGGCTGACGTGGGTGATGGTGTCGCCCACTTTGACTTCCACGCTGGTCTTGATGCCTGAAACGATGTATCCGACATTGCCGGCAGTCAGTTCTTTCCGAGGGCTGAGTCCGTCACCCGTGGCAGCCATTGCACCTGTGGAGCCGCTTGTACGTGGGAGCAGCACGCCTATTTCGTCCGCGTCGTACTCCTTGCCGGTCTGGACGAAGCGCACGCGGTCGCCTGTGCGGATGGTGCCGTTGACCACCTTGAAATAGGCAATGATGCCCCTGAAGGAGTTGAAGACCGAGTCGAAGACAAGGCATTGCAGCGGCGCTTCGCTGTCGCCCTTGGGTGCAGGGATACGCTCCACGATGGCGTCTAATATCTCGGTTACGCCTTCGCCGGTCTTGGCTGAGCAGCGCAGAATCTCATCTTTCTTGCACCCTAACAATTCAACTATCTCCTCTTCCACTCTCTCGGGCATCGCCTGGTCCATATCGCACTTGTTCATCACAGGAATAATCTCAAGGTCGTGCTCAAGGGCGAGATAGAGGTTGCTGATGGTCTGCGCCTGTACGCCTTGCGTGGCATCCACCACAAGCAGTGCGCCTTCGCAGGCAGCAATGGAGCGGCTGACCTCGTAGGAGAAGTCCACGTGCCCCGGAGTGTCTATCAGGTTTAGAGTGTAAAGTTGAGAGTTGAGAGAAGATGACGGCCTATATTGCATCTGTATGGCGTGGCTCTTGATGGTGATGCCGCGCTCCTTCTCCAGGTCCATATCGTCAAGAACCTGATTCTCCGTCTGTTTGCGGTCAATAGTGTGGGTCAGTTCAAGCATCCGGTCGGCAAGTGTGCTTTTGCCGTGGTCGATATGCGCTATGATGCAGAAGTTGCGTATGTTGTTCACTGCAAAGATTTTTTAATCGTTATTTGAGTTCGAGTCGTTTGATTTCATTTTGGATGGAAGCGGGTATCAGCTCTCCGTCTCTCATTACGCACTCGTGGCACTTCATCTCCCGCGAGTACATGCGTCCTACGCAGTAGTTGGAGCGTGTGCAGCCGGCGTTGTAGTGCGGATTCTCCTGCACGTGGCGGACAAAATCTGGGTCTTTGATGAGTACGTGCGCCAGTTGGAAGAGCGGGAAGCCTTCATCCATAATACGTTGGCAGTTGTCGCCGGACTGTACGCCGCCAACGTATATAAGAGGCACGTCTTGTATAGCCTCTTGGAAGCGTTTGGCCTCGTCCATAAAGTACAACTCTTTGAATGGTACGGTAGGTATCAGCATATTTCCAAAACCCATCCTCAACGCTGCCTTCAGCCACCACATATTGCCCGGCATATAGTGTGCCAATGTCCTGATGGGCATGGCTCCTCCAAGTATAGTCATCGGGGATGCACTCACCGTTCCGCCGCTCAGCACTATGCCGTGAACTTTGTGACGCGCTATCTCTTGAGCTATGAGTATCCCCTCATCTCTTGTCACGCCACCACGGCAGTCGTCCCACATGTTTGTCTTTACCACCACTGCCATATCGTCCCTTGCACTCGTCATCACCTCGTCCAATACCTCGTTCATAAAGCGCATCCTGTTCTCCAAAGTCCCGCCGTATTCGTCTCTTCGGCGATTGGTGCGAGGAGCAAGAAACTGTGATATAAGGTACGCGTGACCGGCATGGATCTCTACGCAGTCAAAACCCGCAATACGGCAAAAATCCACTGCCTCGCCAAACTTATGAGCCATCCGGCGTATCTCCTTTACCGTCATTCGCCTGTGTATGGTCGGACTGTATAGGTTTATACCGTTCGATGCACTCAATGGCATACAGTGACAAGTCTTGTAATGGGTCATATTGCCGCAGTGACCCAACTGGATACTGACTTTGGCACCCTCTGCATGTACGGCATCGGTCAGACGCTTCAAACCGGGAAGTATCTCATCGTGAACATACAACTGACCATCAAAACTCACACCGCTCCTGTCCACCGCACAATATGCCACAGTCGTCATTCCTACACCGCCCCGAGCTACACTCACGTGGTAATCCTCAAGCATCTGCGTCGGACTGTTGTCCCTGCACATGTTCTCAAACGCGGCTGACCTGATAAACCGGTTGCGTAACGTCACCGGACCTAACTGATATGGTGTAAACAATTCACTCATTATTCACGATTCTCTTTTCACTTCAATATATAAACGGGAATATCCTTTTAAGTTTCTTGCGGTCGAACTCGTCGGGGAACTCCTTCTCGTACTTGTGGTAGATGGCGTTGGCGCGTGGCACGAGGTTGCAGCAGGTAAACCAGAAGAACACGCCTCCGGCCCACGACCACGTCAGCACTGCCCAACCTACCCATTCGATAATCTCGCCGAGGTAATTGGCACTGGTCACAAAGCGGTACATACCTTTCTTGGGCAGGTAGTGGTTGGTGTCACCGGGCTTGCGCAGGTGGCGTATCACATAGTCGGAATGGATATTGATGACTATGCCTATGCAGAACAGCGTCACGCCGATGATGAACTGCCACGAGCCGGTCCAATGTGGGCTGTACGGCTGGAACATCGGTGCCAAGTGGAACAGCCAGAACCCCTGTATATACCCGTTCAGCAGGTTCCACACCATGGACATCAGCATAATGGCAATCGGCATCTGGCTCTTGCCTTTGATTAGCAGCGGGAAGATGAACGACCGCTGGAAATAGTGCATCTCAAAGAGCAGGAAGAATATCCAGTACGGGCGTTCCAGTTTCACATCGGACATTGCCCAGAAGTACAGGACGATAAGGAACACAGGGGCTTCCATCAGTATCCAGCCCACTTTGTTGTTGATGGCGGGACCCCATTTGTCGCTGCGCATCTTGCCGTAGCCCGCATCGATATAGAATAGTACCACAAATATGACTCCTCCTACGAGCGATAGCGTGAAAAGGAAGTTGTAAAAACCTGTCAGTGAGTAGGAAAGTTCCATAGGCATTCGGTTTAAACGGCTTGCCGCAAGGGCAAAAACAAAACATAATCGCCGCAAAATTAAGCTGAGATTTTAGAACATACAAATAATGTGTTATTTTTGCGCGATTTTGACTGACGTATATGAAACATTCTTCACTTTTTGTCTTGTCGGCTCTTGTGGCTGCAAGTCTTCTAACGGGCTGTAAACCTACGGTTTCAGACAGCGAGTCTTCAACCCTTTATCCCTCGTGCAAGCCTTTCACGCGTTGGTGGTGGCATTCGGCGGTGATTGACACCAACGATGTGCGCGACCAGTTGATTTGGATGCAGCAGCACGAGTTCGGCGGTGTCGAGATTGCGTGGATTTATCCCATGTTCTGCGACTCGACCACTCCGCATCCTGCGTTCCTTTCCGACGAATGGGCGCGTCCTGTGGAGGTGGCGAAGCGCGTGGCGGACTCGCTGGGCATGGGCTGCGATTTCACGTTCGGCACCATGTGGCCCTTTGCCGATGTGGACTTGCCCGATGGCGACCAGACCCGCAATTTCTTTGATAGTGTGGAGATTGCCCGTCGTCCGTTGGTATGGGACCATCCGCGTGAAGCACGGATTATCAACCACTTGAGCAAGGATGTCTTCCTCCGCTATGCCGACAAGATGAACAAGGGTCTCCACAATGCCTACCGTGGCAGCCGCTCCGGACTGTTCGTTGACTCGTGGGAGGTGGAGACGGAGTACCTCTACACGCCTGGTTTCGAGAAGACTTTTATGGCGGACCACGGCTACGATATACTGCCCTACCTGCGTGACACCTTGCTGCTTAACCCCCGTACGCACGAGATTTACGATGCCGATGTCTTCTACGACTATATGTCCACCCTGTCCAAATACGTGCTCTACGAGTTCTACAAGCCCTTTGCAGACAACGCCACTGCCAACCACTGCTTCTCCCGTGCCCAGTGCGGTGGTGCGCCGACCGACCTGCTGACCGCCTTCTCGCTCGTGGATATACCTGAGACTGAGGCGATTCTCTATGAGCCGTGCTTCAGCAAGATTGCCGCTTCGGCTGCCACGCTCGGCAAGAAAGATGCCGTCACCGCGGAGACGTTCACTTGCGCTTATGGCTGGACCAGCCTGCGTTACAATAACTTCCGTGGGCACTCGCCTCATCAGGGCAAGGAGCAGATTGCCGACTTGCGACTTATCTGCGACGCGCTCTTTGCCAACGGTACCAACCAGATTATCTGGCACGGCATGCCCTTCAACCACCTCGGTGACTCGTCTAACTATTTCTACACCACCTGTCAGGTCTCCATGCACCCCGAGAACAACCTCACAGGCCAGCAGCTGACCGACTTCAACCGCTATATGGGTACCGTATCGCAGTACATGCGCCGTGGTGTCAATTATACCGATTTGGCGGTGTACATGCCGTTGGAGGACTCATGGATGGGCGGTGCTTATACGGATGAGGAGCGCAAGTTCTTCAACTGGCTGTGGGGGCGCTACGAAATGCGCTACATTCAGACGCCCGAACAGCTGAAAGGACGGCAGCCCATGTGGGTCAATCAGTATTTCCTCAACGGCGCAACCTATAAGGACGGCAAGCTCCACTGCGGCGAAACGACCTTCAATGCCCTCTACACCGATGTCGAGTACATGGAACTGACAGCCCTGAAGACGCTCGTCCGCCTTGCATCGGAGGGACTGCCCGTCGTCATTGCCCGTCTGCCGAAGGAACCCGGCAAGGTGAAGCATGAGCAGGAGTATGCCTCTGCACTGAACGCACTGCTATCTTCCCCGACGGTCAGCCGACAGTCAGCCGACGGTCAACCGATAGATGACCGTATCCTTGCCGATGTTTCTGGCGTACTTCCCTTGATTGAAGGCGACAACTTGCCCGACTTCTGGATTCGTCAGGACGGACAGGAGTATTTCGTCTTCGTTGCCAATCCGATGACGCAGACCATCGAGTACCCCTTGGCTTACGAATACGCTTTCACTGACAACGGCAGCGACCGTACTATCCGTGTCAACCATCACGGTCGCACCGACGAACTCGCACTGCATTTCAGCCCGAACGAGTCCTTGCTCTTGCACGTCACCGACAACGGGGTCGAGCAGATTGCGCTTGACTACACCGCTCCCCATTTGCCTACCGAATAATAATGACCCTGCGCCAACTCGCTCCATATAAGAACATTATCATTTTCGCTGTCACTCTCGTGGCGGCGGACTTGCTGTGGAAACTGTCCATTGATGGCGACGAGACGGTAGTCAGCAACGTGACTCTCTGGGGTATGACGGTTACGCCTTTCTTTGATGTCCTCGCACATAACGTGGCGGTTTCCGTTTGGCGGCTGCTGTGTCTTACGCGGGAAGGCATTATGCTGAAAGGTTCCCTTATCTGTTTCCCCGAAGGTCATAGCAATCTGATTATCTGGTCATGTACGCCGGTCAAGCAGTCGTTTATCTGGCTGTGCCTGATGCTGACTGCTACGGGCGTATGGTGGCGCAAATTGTGGTATATACCTGCCGGATGGGTGGTCATTTACGGCTTCAATATCCTGCGTATCTATTGGATATGCCTGATTACACAGTACCATCCGGACCTCTTTACTTTGGTGCATAATTACCTGTTCAAGTACCTCTTCTATTTCGTCATGTTCCTTATGTGGGTATTGTGGGTGCAGGTAGTTGGAAAAAATTCTGAATCAACGTTGGCGCAAGCCACGGAATATAAACCAAATAACAAACAACTATGAAAAGATTTACTGAATTACGGGGCATTGCGCTGGCGGCGTTAATGCTCGCAACAGTGACCTTGAGTGCGGAAGATGGTGCGCTCAGGGGAAAGTTCACCGTCAATGCAGACGGAGACCAGGTCGTCTTCTCGCAGGGTAACTTGCAGTACCAGGCTGTCAGCGAGACGGGGGGGGCAAGTGGCAGTTTGCCGAAAAGCAGACCACTTTCCTCGACAAGGGTCCCAACATCGCTATCTCGGAGAGAAATCAGGGATGGATTGACCTCTTCGGATGGGGAACGGGAAACAACCCTACCAATGCAAGCACGGATAATGCCGACTACGCAAGATTCGCTGAATGGGGAGATAACCCGATTGCTAACGGTGGTAACATGCCTAACCGGTGGAGGACTCTGACGGCTGAAGAGTGGATGTATATTCTCCACGGACGTCAGGATGCCGATCAGAGACTCGGTATTGGCACAGTGAACGGCGTAAAGGGTATCATCCTTCTGCCCGATGTATGGGAGACGCCACTCAATGAATTGGGTATGCCTATTGTATTCTATTCCCTCAATGCAAGGAACGTTTCGTGGCTCACGTCGTACTATTACAACTCCAACAAGAACAATTACGAACTGACTACCTTCTCTGAAAAAGGTTGGGCGGATATGGAAGCGGCTGGTGCTGTCTTCCTGCCTGTTACAGGTCTCCGTACAGGTACAGTGATGGATTATGTCAGCACGATGGGCGGTTATCACTCGGCTACCAAGAAGGACGATGAACATGCTTGGTATATGTCGTTCAACCAGTCTGAGATTATTCCGAATGGCTATTGCTATCTCTCTTCAGGATATGCAGTACGCTTGGTACAGGACTGCCAGAAAGCGCAGACCACTCCGTCTATGATGTTTATGGACGTGACAGGTAAACGTGTACGTCAGATGGAAGCCACGATAGGACAGGAATTCGTGGAGCCGAGACTGACCTTTGAGACACCTTATGATTTGCCCGTAACATATTCTTCGACCGACGAGAGTGTTGCTATGGTTGATGCCGCTACAGGTGAGGTTACGCTTGTCGCAGCCGGCTCGACCACTATCATTGCCGCTTTCGCAGGTGATAACAACTACTTCGCTTCACGTGCTACATACTTGCTGATTGTTAGTGCAGGCGAAGGTGGTACGGTGGAAAAGACTACTCCTTCGATGATGTTCATGGACGTAACAGGTGCCCCTGTACGTCAGATGGAAGCTACGTTGGGTGAAGATTTCATTGAGCCGAGACTGACATTTGAAACACCTTACGAACTGCCTGTTACATATTCTTCTCAGGACGAGACAGTCGCTACCGTAAATGCTACTACAGGTGAGGTTACGCTTGTTGCTGCTGGCTCTACCAATATCATTGCCGCATTCGCAGGCGATGACAACTATTTCCCGTCACGTGCTACATACGTGCTCATTGTTAATGAACGCGAAACACCGCCTACTGCGGAGTGCCCCAATGCAAGATTCATGAGCGAAGAAGGAGAAATCCGTCAGCTGGAAATCAAAGTGGACGAAAGAGCCGCTATTCCTGCGTTGGTAGGGGATGCAGGTACCTATCTGCAAACAGGTTTTGACAGAATGGAAGACGAAACAGTAGCGCTGGTTACTGCCGACGGTATGATTCTCGGTATCGCGGAAGGCACTACAGTTCTCCATCTCATTGCCTATGTATCAGAAGTAATGACTTGCGAATATACGCTTACTATTGTCGTGACGGAGGATGCCTCTCAGCAGAGACTCGCTCCCGAACTGGCATTTGAGAAAGAAGATGTGAATGTAGAACTGACAGAGAATGTCACTGCTCCGAACATCCTCAATCCGCACAACATCGACCTGACACCCGACAACAGCAAGTGGTACACCGCTTGGGACAGCAAGGTAGCCCAAGTGGATGAGCAGACAGGTGAAATCACTATCATTGGCGTAGGTGATGAGACGATTACCTTTGAGTTTACGGGTAACGACCGGTACGAAGGTGCTATTATCAGCTTTAAGCTCCACGTGACCACAATGGCACTTACCATTGGAAGTGTTACGGTTACCAATAGCAACAAGGACGACATTCTTGGCGACAAAGGTTCGGTAGTCTATGACCCGATTACCCATACGCTGACCATGACCTATGCGGCTATTAGCGGTCCGGAATTGGATTTGGTTCCCGGACGTAACAGAACTGCCGAAGATGAGGACATGTACGCTGCTGTACGTTATACCGGCAAGGAGACCCTGACTATCGTTCTCGTAGGTGCTAACTCTATTATCAATGCCGATGCGGCTATCTATTCCGAGTTCGCACCTGTAGTGATGATGAGTTCGGAAGCAGCGTATGGTGTAGCACGTATCAGCGGTAAGATTGTGGCTGTTAAGGCAGAGGCATTGAAACTCTATCAGTGTGACCTGACTGCTTCGGGTGCTGTTGCTGTAGCGGTTAACGAATTGGCAGTGGCTACGGGAGCGCATCTTACTGCTTTGGGACAGCAGATGGCTATTCAGGCTAACCAACTCGTTATGGCAGAGGATAACAAGGGTGAAGGTATCGGTATTCTCACGGCGGGTGTCACCTTCGTTCCGAAACAAGGATTCATTGACGAAAAAGGCAATGTGGCTACCAATGTGGAGATTGGTAAGATAGTTGTTCCTATTCCCGAGAACGAGGAGACTACGCTTGACTTCACCGTTACCGACCCCGAAGGCAACGAATCCGTTATCTTCAATTCCACCGCGCAGGATAAGTACAACGAGGAGACGGGACAAATCGAATTGTCTTCTACGCTGACCGATGAGCAGGTCACAACGGCTATGGAAACGCTCCTTCCTGGCTCAAGCCAATGGAAAGAGAGTCTCCCGGGCTCTATTGCTTTCATTATCCCTGCCGGAAAAGGTACAATCGAGATAGAAGGCTGGAAGGCTGACGGATATGAACTTAAGTTGAAGATGGGCAATCAGCCGGTGGTTGCTCTCGGTTTGGACGAGTCTGGCAAGACTGTCCTTAAGTACGACACCCCTGCTGCTATCTATGTGGTTATCTACCTGCATAGCGATGCGGACTATGCACCTGCACGTATAGCACGTGTCGTAGAGGAAGATCCTGTTATTGGTGCCGCTATCCGTTCCATCAAGATTACGCCTAACAACGCTCCTACTGCTGTGGACGGCATAGGTGCTGACAACGGCGTGAACGGCAAGGTGCTCATTGACGGTCAGCTCTTCATCATCCGCAACGGCAAAACCTACACTGCTACCGGTGTGGAAGTGGAGTAACCTTCAGTAATCTTTTGGAACTCCTTCGGTAATCCTTAGGAAACCCATTCCCCGCACATATTATAGCGCAAACACCCGCGCACGGAGTACCCAAAGCTCCGTGCGCTTTTATATGAAATCCGCTACCCTTGCGCTACCTATGTACTACCCTTGCGCTACCCTTGCGCTACCCATGTACTACCTTTGCACTTGTCATACTATTCGGATACTATAGGGATACTATAGGGATACTATAGGAATAGCCATCCTTTTGTTGAGTGTTTTTATAAAGTTCAAATACTATTTGAACACCTGCTCCCCGAGAGCCGCCTGAAAAGAACATGCACTTCCCGACATACCACTGATAAGAGTATGACAGAAAAATCTCCCGTCCCCTTGCATATATCCTCTTTACTCCGTATCTTTGCCGCCGTAAATAATCAACACGACATAAATACACATAAGCGCAAGGCGTTGCGCTATAACATATTTAACTAAGCATTACTATTATTTCGCGTTCGAAAAGAAAAAAGCCTAGGAAACTGATTTCTCAACGAAACGGGTAGATGCTTCACGAATGTGCCTGCAATGGGACATTCCAACTACAATCCAATAGTTCACATAAGTGTGGACTTTCTATGGATTGTAGGCGGAGGTTCTTCCTAGGCTCCTTCGTGAACGCGAATAGAGGTTCACACTTTTTGGTGCCCGTTGGTGGATTGATAGTTTTGCACAAAATAACTATCAATCTATGGCAGGAAACGCAGATTTACATGCAGCAAACAAAGCAAAAAAAGATGAGTTCTATACTAAATTATCTGACATCGAATTAGAACTCCGTAACTATCGATCTTATTTCAAAGATAAGATAGTATTTTGTAATTGTGATGATCCTTATGAGAGTAATTTCTTTAAGTACTTTGCCTTGAACTTTAACGCACTCGGTTTGAAAAAACTGATTGCGACCTGTTATAATGGTTCGCCTGTTTCTGGTAATGAGCTATTACTGGATTTTGGCGACACAATAGATGACCCAAAGAAGATTGCCTATAAAGTAGAAATAACAGAAGTAACAGATGTGAATGGAGATGGCGCAATTAATCTTGCTGATGTAAAGTACCTCATGCAAAATGATAAAAATGTCATTTCAATTCTAAAAGGGAATGGAGATTTTCGTTCTCAAGAATGTATTGAATTACTAAAAGAAGCAGATATAGTAGTTACTAATCCTCCATTTTCATTATTTAGAGAATATGTTACTCAATTAGATGAATACAATAAAGATTTTATTATAATGGGAAATACAAACACTTTAGTTTGTAAAGAAGTTTTTCGAATGTTTAAGGCTGATAGAATAAGAACGGGTTATACACATTTTAATACGGGAATGTTTTTTTATGTGCCTGATTCTTTTGAGAAGTTCCACCATATAGAAGATGGGAAAAAGATAGCACGTGTTTCTACTTCGTGTTGGTACACTAATTTACCCGTTAAAAAACATAAAGATTTCTTAGTCTTGTACAAACATTATACACAAGAAGAATATCCCAAATACGACAATTACGATGCTATTAATGTGAATACATATACTGACATTCCTTGCGACTACGATGGCGTTATGGGTGTGCCTATTACATTCTTAGACAAATATAATCCTGACCAATTTGAGATTATATGGCAAGCAAGTGGAAATACAAGAGCTTGTGCCCCCAATGAAATATTATCAGAATTGTCATACAAACCACATAAAGAAGATAGAGGTGGTTGCGCCGTTCTTAAAGGACAGCGTTGTTATACCCGCATATTAATTCGTCGCAAAAAATAGAAAGCCATGAAAATAGAATTACACAAAATTACCGTTCGCGAGCTCGCAGAAGGCTACGTGGACAATCAGGAAGCAGGCGTAAAAGCCTATGGTGGTAAGTTAGACGTGCGTCCGCCGTTTCAACGCGAGTTCGTTTATAACGACAAAGAGCGGGATGCAGTAATTGACACCATTACGCAGGATTTTCCGCTCAATGTGATGTATTGGTCGGTGAACGATGATGGTACTTTTGAGATTATTGACGGTCAGCAACGTACGGTTTCTATATGCCAGTATGTGAACGGCGACTTTGCGCATTTGTTCCGTTATTTTGACAATCTTACCAAAGAGGAAAAAGAGCAGATTCTCAATTACGAACTCTATATCTATCGTTGTACCGGTTCGGACAAAGAGAAACTGAAATGGTTCAAGACCATCAATATAGCCGGAAAGAAACTGACGAACCAAGAACTGCTGAACGCCGTGTATGCTTCGCCGTGGTTGAGTGACGCCAAACGCTATTTCTCCAAATCCAACTGCGGTGCGTACCTTATGGGCAACAAATATCTTACAGGCTCGCCTATTCAGCAGGATTATTTGGAAACCGTGCTCGACTGGATTAGCGGCGGACAAATCGAGCAATACATGGCGGAACATTCCATCAAAGACTCCGATGCTACTGCTCTTTGGCTCTATTTCCAGCAAGTCATCAATTGGGTGCAAGCCAAGTTCAAATACCGCTCAGTAATGAAAGGTGTGGACTGGGGCGCTATCTATAATAAATACGGGCAGGAGCACATTAACATAGAGGAAATGGAGCAACGTATCTCTGCACTTATCCAAGATTCCGATGTCGGCAATCAGAAAGGCATTTATTGGTACGTCTTTGACGCAGACGAGCGGCACTTACAGATCCGTGCCTTTGACGGCAATACCAAACGTCGTCAGTACGAGAAGCAGAAAGGAATTTGTCCTATTTGCGGCAA
>JAIKXR010000003.1 GCA_024683975.1 Paludibacteraceae bacterium | reverse complement strand
TTGGTTTGGCACCTCGATGTCGGCTCGTCGCATCCTGGGGCTGGAGAAGGTTCCAAGGGTTGGGCTGTTCGCCCATTAAAGCGGCACGCGAGCTGGGTTCAGAACGTCGTGAGACAGTTCGGTCTCTATCTATTGTGGGCGCAGGAAATTTGAGGAGGTCTGATACTAGTACGAGAGGACCGTGTTGGACGAACCTCCTGTGCATGAGTTGTTCCGCCAGGGGCATAGCTCAGTAGCAGCGTTCGGTTCAGATAAGCGCTGAAAGCATCTAAGCGCGAAGCTGGCTCCAAGATAAGATTTCCATTGAGGGTCGTTGTAGACTACGACGTTGATAGGCTGCAGGTGTACAATGGTGACATAAAGCCGAGCAGTACTAATTGCCCGAAATCTTTTTCTCAAAAACCAGGACTTTTTGCCCGTCTTGCTTTTACGTCAATCGTCAACCCCATATTTAAGGTGGCTATAGCGCTGAGGTCCCACCCCTTCCCATTCCGAACAGGGTCGTTAAGCTCAGCATCGCCGATGGTACTGCGTTCGTGGGAGAGTAGGTAGCCGCCACTTTCAGAAGCCTTGAAACAACATTTCAAGGCTTCTTTGTTTTGTGTTATATCGTGGACTTTTCATCGTCTCTTTTTAGTAGTGGGGTATATGTTATCGTGGACTTTTCATCGTCTCTTTTTAGTAGTGGGGTATATGTTATCGTGGACTTTTTCATCGTCTCTTTTAGTAGTGGGTTTTATGTTATTGTGGACTTTTTCATCGTCTCTTTTAGTAGTGGGTTTTATGTTATCGTGGACTTTTCATCGTCTCTTTGTAGTAGTGGTTTTATGTTATCTTGGACTTTTAATCATCTCTTTTTAGTAGTGGGTTTTATGTTATCGTGGACTTTTCATCGTCTCTTTGTAGTAGTGGTTTTATGTTATCTTGGACTTTTAATCATCTCTTTTTAGTAGTGGGTTTTGTAGTGAAGGATTCCTATAATTCTCATCATATCAGGTTCCTCTGCCGGACGCGATATTGGATGTCGGAAATTTGCCGGTTTTTGTCAATACGTTCCAAATTTTCCGGATAACCAAAATCGGACAATTTTTGCAGTATGATGCTAAAATTGTCCAACTATGGTTTTGCTAACAGATAAACAGTCTGTTAGATATGCCATTGTTTTTTTATCCAAAACTCTAAAACAAAAACCGTGCATTATCTTTGTATAAGCAAAAATATCTTTGTATATATGCAAAATAACTATACTTTTGCGGACAAATTTAGCAGTCGGATGCCAATCTGCTATCTGCCGGGGCTTGATTCGCCGGAAGACGTGCGCAATTCGTTTATGCGTGGGGCGTTGTTCGATAATATGGTTGAGGCGGATATGATGAATAACAGCTACAATACAGGACGCGGCACGCAGCCGTTTTGCTTGCGGTTGGTAAAGAACCACCCGTGTACGGAATAAAAATCAGACCTATATGCCACAAATCAGAGGCTGATCAGTGGAGAAATAACAATTCATTGAAACAAAGAAACAAGACAACTACAATGAAACACTCATTATTGCCATTACTTTTGCTGTCAATGTGCGTGATGTTGCCGCAGTTAACGGAAACGGCCAAGGCGCAGAGTAATGACCTCGTCTTGGACTATGACGCCACCACCTTGACCGAGGAGCAAAAGGCGCAGGACCCAGTATTCCTCGCCTATCCCAAATCGATGACCGAGAAAATAAAACAGGAGGTGACTTTCACCTGCTCCCAGCCTGTGGAAGGCTTGGGTCCGTTCAGCGTCAGTGCGACACAGCAGGTCATCTTCTCTCCGGGGAACCTGCAGTACCAGGCATCCACCAAAACGTGGCGTTTCGCCGAGCACCAGTGGAATTATATAGGAGATGCCAACAAGAATATATCATCTTCTTACAGCGGCTGGATAGACCTTTTCAGTTGGGGTACGGGTGATAATCCAACCAAGTCAAGTACGAATAACAGCGACTATTCCACTTTCACCGACTGGGGCGTTAATCCTATCAGCACCGGCGGCAACGCGGCAAACTTGTGGCGTACGCTGACCAAAGACGAGTGGGTGTATCTGTTCCATGGGCGTGCGAACGCGGAGAAACTGTTCGGTCTGGGCACTGTGAATGGCGTACAGGGAACGATAATCCTTCCGGATGGCTGGAGTACCCCTTCGGGATTAACCTTCATTCCGAGTACCGACAAGGGCTTGGCGTGGCTGGAGATTAATTATTATAACAGCAAGGGGGACAATTTCTCACACAACACATATACGAGCAGCCAGTGGGAGCAGATGGAGGCGAATGGTGCGGTCTTTCTCCCCGTTTCGGGCAACCGCTACGGGACTTCAGTCGACGACGTGGGTACGAATGGCTACTACTGGTCCTCAACGCCCAATGGTTCGTCCTACGCGTACTTCGTGCTCTTCCGCAGCAACAACCTCAACCCCGAGTTCAACAATAGCCGCCACTTCGGGTTGTCGGTCCGTTTAGTTTCAGGACTTTAATTCGATTCAAAGATAATGAAGAAATTAGGAGTAATGTTGATGCTGTTGTTGCCGGCAGTGTATATGCCGGGGCAGACGACAGAAGGAACAGAGTTCTGGGTGACGTTTATGAACAACTACGACGTTACGGCGGGCAGTAGCGGTTTGGAGAACAAACTGATTGCTTCATCGAGAGAGAACGCAACCGTCACGGTGAGCAACCCGCAGACAGGTTATAGTCAGAGTTTCAATGTGAAAGCAGGTGCGGTGGCGGAGTTCACGGTGCCGCCACAACAGGGTTATACCTACAACAAGGCAACGGTAGAAAACAAAGGTCTGCGAGTCACCTCTACCGCCCCTATCTCACTCTATGCCTCAAATTTTTACGAATACACTTACGATGCCACCATCGTTGTGCCGATTACGGGTTTGGGGCAGGACTATATAGTTCAAATCTACGAGAACGAAATATCCGCCAAAGAAATGTGTGTTGTGGCAACGGAGAACGGTACGCAAGTGACAGTCACCCCTCACGCCCGCACTGCAGACGGACATGTCAAGAACGTACCCTATTCAGTGACGCTTAACGCCGGGCAGACTTATCAGGTTATGTCAGGCGACGGCGGCAGCGATTTCAGCGGTACGCGGGTTCAGACCAACAAGCCTGTGGCTGTTTTCGCCGGACACCAGTGTATCAATGTCCCGACCGGCAATGCGTGGTGCGACCATATAGTGGAGCAACAGATGCCCGTACCGATGTGGGGTCGGCAGTTCGCACTGACCAAAACATACGGACAGAACGGAGACATGGTGATGGTGACAGCCAAGGAAGACAACACTCAAGTGAAGATGAACGGCAGTGTGGTGGCTACTCTTAATGCCTTGCAGTCCTGCGAGTTCCGGCTGACAGAGAACAGTGCTTTTGTCGAGACATCCGCTCCTGCTGCCTGTTTCCTCTATATAGAAGGCGCACAGCGAAACAATATGACGGGCGACCCGAGCAGCGTACACATAAGCCCCGTGGAGCAACAGGTGGGCGCACTAACATTCGCCACTTTCCAGACATCTGTTTCGAGAACACATTATGTCAATATAGTGACCACAGCTGCAGGAGCGCAAAAAATGACATTGGACGGCAAGAGCATATCTTCTTCATTCACCACTCTTGCGGGCAACAGCAAGTACCGCTTTGCACAAATCAATATCTCTCACGGAACCCACACCCTGCAGACCACGGCGGACGGCTTCACAGGACACGTCTATGGTTTGGGTTACTGCGAGAGTTATGCTTATACAATGGGGTCATCCACCATCCCTCTGGATGGCGACATAATGGTTAACGGCGAGCCGAGAGCCGACATCGAGTACGAAGATAAGCGGTGTTACAAAGAAACAATCACTTTCTCACCGTGTGCGACAAGCGAGATAAGTCAGATATGGTGGAACTTTGGTGACGGAACGGAATCAACGGAAAAAACGGTCACCCATACCTACGACAACCCCGGCACGTACAGAGTGAGGATGGTGGTTGCCAACAAGGACGGACGTGATACGGCTTATACCAATCTGACGGTGGTGAGTACGTTGCATTCTTCCGTATCGGCTGCAATCTGTAAGGGCGAGAAATACCAAATTGCAGGTGAAACATTCACTGTCACCGGCGATTATGACATCGCCTTGCAGTCATATAGCGGTTGCGACAGCATAGTGACCCTCCACCTCGATGTCGGCGAAACATACCTGAGGAAAGAGGAGGGTTCTTTCCGTCGCGGGTCATCCTACCGCTGGCACTGGAAATGGTATAAAAAAGGCGGCGTTTATTACGATACATTGCAGACAGTCAATGGCTGCGACAGTGTTTTTGAACTGACTTTGACCGAAGTGGAGGAGACATCTGAGATGTATGACACTATCTGTTATCAGCCGTCCTACGAATTTAAAGGGCATAAGTTCGCTCTGCCTGATGTGGCAGGAAGAGAGGGGCAGAAATATATAGACTATGTGCTTGAATACCGCGACAAGGAGGCCTGTGCCAATTTCCTGATGAACCTTGCCATCGTTCCCGAAGCGGGTGGAGCGGTCGAGAAATACGACACCATACAAGAAGGACAGACCTATTCGTTCTATGGAGATGAACTGTACAAGGAAGGGACTTACTATAAGACAGTTAGCAACGTTTACGGTTGCGAACAGGAAATAACTTTCCACCTTGCCGTTCTCAGTTTCCCCATAAATGTGACGGAGGCTGCACTATGTACATCTGATGCATATACCTTCCGTGGCAAGACTTATACCGAGCCGGGAATGTATAGCGACACAGTGCTGACGGATAGAGGTATAGAAGCCATCTATCGCCTTATTCTGACCGACAACCGCAAACTTACCACCGAGAACATACAAACCACAGGCTCTTACTCCTGGCCGGCAAATGGTAAGACATATACAGAGTCAGGCACTTATACCGCCAAACTTGTGTCGGAATCAGGTTGCGACAGCATAGTGACGCTCAACCTTGGTATAGGCGAAAAATGTAAGATTGAGAAAGAGATAGAACGCAGTGTATGCGATGGGGAGAGTTTCTCTTGGGACGGCACTACTTGCTCGGCGGGCAATACATATACAAAGACCTATACATCGGCCGGCGGTTGCGACAGTGTGGTGACACTGACCGTCAAAGCACTGGCCAAACCGCTGACAACGCTCAATGTAAGTATTTGTAAAGGTGACTTTTACAAGGTCGGAACTGAGCGACTCTCTGACGAAGGTCCGCATACGGTGACACTCACGGCACAAAACGGCTGCGACAGTGTGGTTACCGTCAATATCAAGTACAATGAGCCTTTTGTCAATACTACCGACGCCACTATTACATCCGGCGGTTCGTACAACTGGGAAGGCGAAACATACACCGAAACCGGTGTTTACAAGAGGGGTTTTGTGGCTCAACAGAACGGCTGCGACAGCATTTGTGTACTCAACCTGCAAGTGGTTGAAAAACCGACCGTTAATCGCGATGTAAAGGTTGAATTATGTTATGGCGAAACATATAATTTCTATGGTGAAACGCTGACTGCCACGACTACCCAAAGCCTTACAACCTTGCGTTCAGGCGAGGAAGCGGACACACTTGTCACGCTGACAATGACTGTACTGCCTTCTTATCCCGACCTTCACGAGTACCACACGATGTGCGAGGGGGAGACCTACGAGTGGAACGGCGAGACCTACACCAAGAGCGAAGAGCGCACTCTTCACCTGAAGACGGCACTTGACTGCGACAGCACGGTGACGCTTCACCTGACCGTGCATCCGTCCTACAAGACAAAAGATGAGGATGTGACGATGTGCGAGGGGGAGACTTATATGTGGAACGACACCCCCTACACCAAGTCTGACACCTACACGCAGAGTTTCAGGACCATCCA
Organism: Paludibacteraceae bacterium; assembly: GCA_024683975.1. Lineage (GTDB taxonomy): Bacteria > Bacteroidota > Bacteroidia > Bacteroidales > Paludibacteraceae > Colicola. The sequence goes on along the minus strand of JAIKXR010000003.1, from coordinate 9,975 downwards.
CGATTGCGACAGTACAGTAACCCGCACCATCACCTTCAACCCCGAGTCCAGCAGCCACACGTTGCAGTCCATTTTCACGGGCGAGACTTTCAGTTGGAACGGCAAGGAGTACGATAAGACAGGCGACTACGAGTACCATACGGACAATTTCTACGGCTGTGACAGTACGGCATATCTGCATCTGACGGTAAGCGACAAGGCAGTAGTGAGCAGAGTGGAAACTGTCACTCTGTGTGAGGGCGAAAAGTATGCTTTCTATGGAGAAACGCTCACCGCCGTAGCCACCAACACATACACTCACCGGTTATCAGGAGAGGAAGCGGACACACTTGTCACTTTGACAATGACTGTGCTGCCAGTCAAACGCACCACATTAGAGTCTGTTACTCTTTGTGAGGGCGAAACCTTTACGTGGAACGGAACTCCCTACACAACCAGCGGTACTTACACCCAGACTTTCACGGCATCGAATGACTGTGACAGCATAGTGACACAAACTTTGTTTTATGCTCCTGTATATGACAATGTAAAAGACCACAAGCATGTCTATACCGGAATGACTTATACCTGGCAGGGCGAGACTTACAGCGAATCAACCGAGGTGACCAAAACGCTTCATACATTCCACGGTTGCGACAGTGTGGTGACATTGATTCTGACGGTGAGTGACAAACCGTTGGAAACCCGCGAGGTCAATGCAGTAATCTGTGAAGGCGAAACCTACAATTTTTATGGCGAGGTGTTTGCCTCTGCCACCGACTATACGGTTACCCGTGAGGGCGAGGAGGCTGATACGTTAGTGACATTGCACCTGTCCGTGCTGACCCGTTATGAAGGAATAGAATTTGAAGATTATATGTGCGAGGGGCGTGAGTATGTATGGAACGATGAATCATTCGTGGCGGCGGGTGACTATACGCGTACGCTGAAGAGTACGGCGGGTTGTGACAGCGTAGTCACCCTGCATCTCAATACCTATCCCCGATATGACCTTATAACGATAGACGACACCATAACCGACGGTATGAGTTACACGTGGGATGGTCGGACTTACACGGCTTCAGGCAATTATCCGTACACATATCAGACCATCAACGGCTGCGACAGCATCGTTACGCTTCGGCTCTACAACAACAAGATAGAGGTCAGTCGTGTCGAGATAGCCGAACAGTGTGCCGGAGAAGGTGCATTGGAAGTGGTGGTTGAGATGTCCGGTGTGGCTCATCAGGTGCGACTGCTCTTTGATGAGAAGGCTCACGAGGCAGGTCTGCGCGACACGTCAGTTGCAGTCATCAGCGGTATGGCAACTGTACCATACAATGCTCGTGCCGGCAGGTTCGGTTGTGAGGTGCAATTGCTCTTCCGTGGCGGGGTGGCTTTCAGCCGTTACGAGCCGGTAGTATTGCTCTACCCGTCATCGGTCTTGGAGCAAGCTTGGAACGATGTGGTGGCGGTTCTGACACACGATTACAACGGAGGCTACGATTTTGTGTCGTTCTATTGGTATGAAGACGGACAGGCACTCATCGGTGAAACGGGTTCGTACCTGTACAGACCTCTCAAAATGGGAAGTGAGTACTCAGCCTTGCTGACCGATGTGACAGGGCTGCAAATGATGACTTGTCCTTTGGTGGCAACCGAGCAGACGGACATATCTCTTTATCCCACTTTTGTCCAACGGCGAGGGCGGACCCGATGTCACGTGACAGATGACGCTATGCTGTATATTTACGATTCAACCGGCAGTTGTTGTTATTCAGCAGCAGTCAGCCAAGGCGACACCGTGATAGAAATGCCGGAGGTAAGCGGCATATATATGGTCAGAATTGTGACCCGGAAAGCCAACAAAGTAAAAACCTATAAAATGATGGTGGAATGAAACGCGGAAATATGTTTCGTTTTAGCGTTATGGCGATTGCCATGTGCTTGTCATTCAGTTTGCAAGCACAGCATTATGTAGGTTTTTCCGTTGCCGGAGATATGCCTTTTGTGTTGGACAAACTGTCACTGACACGTCCGGTTATCAGTGGCGGTGGCGAGGCTGGTGCGGTCTATCAGTACCAATACAAGCATTTGCTGTTACAAACGGGTTTGCAGTTGGGATTGCAAGTGCCTAAGGTAGCGGTGGACGATGAGCAGTTGGAAGCCCGTATGACAGACACCCGAGGGGTCAGATTCGTTTATCTCGGTTCGTTGCGTTCGCGTCAGGACGCGTCAGTCCAGTTGGGAGCGGGTGTGCCGTTGATGATAGGTTATGGAGGGCAGTATTTTTATGCGTTGGCCGGAGCGAGATACTATCAGATTCTGACCGCCAATACCACCCAGAAGGCGCAACTCAGGACAGTAGGCGACTACGAGGGGCGTTATTACGATCTTTTTGAAAATATGCCTAATCATGGTTATCACGACTTCCAACCCGTGGAGAGCAAAGGCAGGATGAGCTATCGTTATGACATTCAGGTGTTGGTAGAGATCGGCGGCAGAATACGTCTTGGAGGAAAAAGAATGAGTTCCCGCACTACAGACAAGTCCATATTGCAGGTTGGCGTATGGGCATCTTATGGTGTGATGGATATCCAGCCCAAGCAGAATGTGCAGTCGCTGGAGCGGTTGTCAGTACCCGACTATACGGAGTATATGCAGGTGGATATGACTTATGTGTATAAGAGCAAGGAGGGCGTGAATGCGTCAATTCACGCATTGAACGCAGGTCTGAAAGCCACCTTGCTGTTCTCTGTCGGCGGCGGTTCCGGCAATAATGGTTGTCATTGTGTGCCTTAGGCATTACAAACATACTGAAAACCGGTATTAAGAGGTATAATATTCAGGTATGACAGAGGTGAAAATTGTATATTTGAGAAAATATTTTGTATAAACAAAAAGGTAACAGTAATTTTGCGGCTCTAACCAACAGAAACAGATATGAAGAATTTTGTAGAAGAACTGCGCTGGCGTGGAATGTTACAGGACATTATGCCCGGCACAGAGGAACAACTGATGAAAGAGCCGACCACGGCATACGTCGGCATCGACCCCACTGCGGACAGTCTGCATATAGGTCACTTGTGCAGCATAATGATGTTGCGTCACTTGCAGAGGTGCGGGCATAAACCCATAGCGTTGATAGGAGGTGCGACGGGTATGATAGGCGATCCGAGCGGCAAGTCCGCCGAACGCAACTTACTGACAGAAGAGACCTTACGTCATAACGTGGCGGCTATCCGCAAACAGTTGGAACATTTTCTTGACTTCAATTCAGACGCGCCCAATGCAGCCGAATTAGTCAATAACTACGACTGGATGAAGGACTACACCTTCCTCGACTTTGCGCGCAATGTCGGCAAACTCATTACGGTGAACTACATGATGGCCAAGGACTCCGTAAAAAAGCGTTTCAACGGCGAATACTCGCAGGGTATGTCGTTCACTGAGTTCACCTACCAGTTGCTGCAAGGCTATGATTTTGTTTATCTTAATGAGCATAAGAACTGCAAATTGCAGATGGGCGGTTCGGACCAATGGGGCAACATAACCACCGGTACAGAACTGATAAAGAAGATGACTGGCAATGATGCTTACGCATTGACTTGTCCGCTGATTACCAAATCAGACGGAGTCAAGTTCGGCAAGACGGAGAGCGGCAATGTATGGTTGGACGCACGATACACAAGTCCGTACCGTTTCTATCAGTTCTGGCTGAATGTGGCAGACGAAGATGCCAAGCGTTATATAAAGATTTTCACTTCATTAGAGCGCGAGGAGATAGAGGCTTTGATAGCGGAACACGATGCGGCACCACATCTGCGCGTGTTGCAAAAGCGTTTAGCTAAAGAGGTGACATGTATGGTTCATAGCGATAAAGACTACGAAATGGCAGTCAATGCCACTAACATATTGTTCGGCAACGCTACCAAAGAGGCATTGGAAAGATTGGACGAGGAGACATTTTTGCAAGTGTTCGAGGGCGTTGAGCAGTACGAAGTCAGTCGTGACGAACTGACAGCCGGAGTACAACCGCTTGACTTGTTGGCAGAGAAGACGCACATCTTCCCATCCAAAGGCGAGGCGAGGAAAATGATTCAGGCTAACGGTCTGAGTATGAACAAGCAGAAACTGACCGATGCACAGACACCGATAACGACCGATGCTCTGATAAACGACAGATACATCCTTTTCCAGAAAGGCAAGAAGAACTACTATCTTGTAGTTTGCAAATAAAGTGGCTTTTTAATTCGGTTGACCGTCGGCTCACTGTCGGCTGACTGTCGGCGAAGTACCGAGGAGATTACGGGTGGAATTCCAACAGTCGTGATTCGATCAAAACGATTCAAGCAAAAAATCATTATTATCCAGATGAAAATTTTTGACAAAATACGTCAGCTGCTGTTTGAGCGCAAGCGCAAACAGCAGCCTGCCCGCGATGTGCGTTTTCCCAAGTGGGACAAGGTGCGCACTGTTTTGATTGTTTATGACAGCGATGTGATGGAGAAGAACGGTGATATCCGTGAGATTATGCGCCGTCTGATGATGGAAGACAAGCAGGTGTCGCTGTTAGGTTACGTTGAGCGTAAGGACGTTCAGTCGCCTATTTTGCCTCAGAGCCGGATGTTGGGGCTGCAAGACAGGAATGTCCTGTATCAGTTAAGCAAAGAGGTGGTCCAGTGGATAGAGGAAACGGAGTACGATTTGATGCTTGATTTGACACAGACACCCAGTCTGCCGTTGCATTACGCCGCTATGTTTGTACGTGCAAAATTCAAGGCGGGTTTGCATATAGTGGATGGTTTGCACGATTTTGATATAGAGATGGCTGCTCAAGAAGACCATACACCATTATTCAATCAGATTGTCCATTATTTGCAAACGATAGAGAGTAAAGATTGAGATGAAAAGAGACGGGTTACGAGGTTTAGGAACCGCATTAGTGACACCTTTCACCGCAACCGGTGAAGTGGATTATGCCGCACTGCGCCGCTTGGTGGAGCGACAGACAGAGTATGGCGTTGACTATCTTGTGGTGTTGGGTACGACCGGTGAGGCTGTGACTATGAGCGAGGAGGAAAAGACGGCGGTGGCTGATACGGTAATAAGAGTCAATAAAGGTCGTTTGCCGTTGGTGTTAGGATTAGGCGGAAACTGTACCGCCAATGTGGTAGCGCAACTGAAAGAAAAAAGGGAGTGGTTGACGGGGCATTTTGCTGCCATATTGAGCGTATGTCCATTTTATAACAAACCATCGCAAGAAGGTTTGTATCAACATTTTGCGGCTATAGCGGAAGCATGTCCGGTGCCTATGGTATTGTATAATGTTCCGGGGCGGACAGGCGTAAACATGCTGCCAGAAACGGCGATGCGCATATACCGTAATAATCCTGAAAAGGTAGCGGGTGTGAAGGAGGCATCGGGCAATATGGAGCAGATAGGCAGACTGATAGATATGAGCAAGGACGCAGGTGGCGGATTGTTGGTTATCAGTGGCGATGACGGTTTGGCAGCTGAGGTGATGAAGATGGGCGGTGCAGGTCTGATTTCGGTCGCGTCAAATGCTTATCCGAATGAGTTCGGACGGATAGTGCGTGAGCATGACAGCGGGTTGCAGGCAAAGTTCGAGAAACTGGTAGGTCTGCTGTTCAAGGAAGGCAATCCGGCGGGCATAAAGACAGTTCTGAACCAGATGGGACTGATAGAAAACGTGTTGCGGCTTCCGTTAGTGGCAAACTCGGAGAAAGTGAGAGACGAGTTGAGAGTAGAGAGTATAAGGTTGATGGTTGAAAGAAGTTGAGAGTTTTTATTTTAGTGTTTGTATGAGAGTCAGGATTATATCTCCTTCCGGTGCGGTGGATGAGCAGCGTATTGAGCAGTCATCGGCAGTGATGCGCGGTTGGGGTTGGGAAGTGAGTGAGGGAAAGTTTGCCCGCAGTCGCTGGGGGCGTTTTGCCGCCACAAAGGAGGATCGTCTGCAGGACCTGACAGATGCGCTGAGTGCAGATGTGGACGTTGTGTTGTGTTCGCGTGGCGGATACGGATTGCAGCAGATAATAGACCTTATGCCCGCTGATTTGGCAAATGAAAAGATGCCGTTGGCAGTAGGTTTTTCTGATATCACGGAGTTGCACCAGTGGTGTGCGGTCAACGGGCGTGAGTCTTTGCACGGAATGATGTGCAAACTGACGGATGGGAATATGAACCGTGAGGATGTACTGATGTGGAAAAGAGCGATTGAGGGTGAGGAGATAACTTACAGGATGGCAATAACCAACGCCCTTAACCGTTCAGGTTCGGCAACCGGACATCTGGCAGGCGGCAACCTGAGCGTATTGTACGGCTTGCAGGCTACACCTTGGGGATTGGGAGCGTTGTTGGATAAGGCTCAAGAGCCGGTTATACTTTTTATAGAGGATATATGTGAGCGTCATTACCATATAGACCGTATGATGCGCAACCTGAAGATGAGCGGAGTGTTAGGAAGAATAGGCGGTTTGATAGTGGGACAAATGACTGACTGCGAAGAAGATACCGGTATGGGTCAGACTATATATGAGACGATAGCGGAGGCAGTCAAGGGGTACGATTATCCTGTGTTTTTTGGTTTTCCTGCGGGTCATGACGAAATGAATTTTCCATTGCCGTTGAACAGAAGTTGTGAGATGCAAATCGGCGAGAATGGCATTTATTTGCGATTTAAGGGCAGGTGACATACATTTTCGGGGGTATATCCAAAAGTGTGTTGGGTTGCAAAAAAATGAAAAAAAACGAGGAGTTTCTTGCGGAACTTCTTTTTTTATTTTACTTTTGCACGTTTTTTTCGTGGAAGTGGCGTAGTATAGTGATTGGCGGTGTTCATCACGGATTCAACCCGCTAATAACGCTGTACAAGGCTTGAAAACAGATAATTAAAAGGATAAAAATTAAACAAGACAGATATGTCAGAAGACAGAATTATTCCCGTAAAGATTGATGAAGAAATGCGTTCGTCGTATATTGACTATTCGATGAGCGTTATAGTCAGTCGCGCTCTTCCTGATGTGCGCGATGGATTCAAGCCTGTTCACAGGCGTGTGTTGTTTGGAATGAATGAGTTGGGCAACACGAGCGACAAGCCGACAAAGAAGAGTGCGCGTATCGTGGGTGAGGTAATGGGTAAGTATCACCCTCATGGTGACTCGTCTATTTATGGCACGCTGGTGCGTATGGCGCAGCCGTGGAATATGCGTTACTGCCTCGTTGACGGCCAGGGCAACTTCGGTTCGGTGGACGGTGACAGTCCCGCCGCTATGCGTTATACGGAGGCACGCTTGAGCAAGTTGGCGGAAGAGATGCTGCGCGACATAGAGAAGGATACTGTGGATATGCAGTTGAATTTCGACGACACGTTGCGTGAGCCGGTTGTGTTACCAACGCGTTTCCCGAACTTGTTGGTCAACGGTGCTACGGGTATAGCCGTAGGTATGGCGACGAACATGGCGACCCACAACCTTGGCGAGGTGATTGACGGTTGTGTTGCATACGTCAAGCGTCAGATTGCCATAGACGAAGCAAGAGCCAATGGCGAAGAGATCCCTGAGGAGATAACGGTAGGCGAACTGATGCAGTACGTCAAGGCTCCAGACTTCCCGACCGGCGGTACCATCTATGGATATCAGGGTGTGAGAGACGCATTTGAGACCGGCAGAGGACGAATCATCATCCGCTCGAATGCTGATATAGAGACTGAAAACAACGGACGTGAGCATATCATCATTACCGAACTGCCTTACGGCGTGGTTAAGAGTGATTTGGTAAAGAAAATTGCCGACCTCGTAAGCGAAAAGAAGATAGAGGGCATAAGCGATATAAGCGACCAGTCGAAACGCGATATACGTATAGTTGTGGAACTGAAGAAAGACGCTAATGCGCAGGTGGTACTTAACAAACTGTACAAATACACTGACCTTCAGTCAAGTTTCTCGGTTAATAACATCGCTCTTGTAAAGGGTCGTCCTATGTTGCTCAACCTGAAGGAGTTGATAGGCAATTTTGTTGAGCACCGGATGGATGTAGTGACTCGTCGTACACGCTGGGAGTTGCGCAAGGCTGAGGAGCGCGCACATATCCTGGAAGGCTTGATTATAGCAGTGGACAACATAGACGAGGTCGTGCGTATTATCCGTGCTTCGCGCACACCTCAAGACGCACAGACCAACCTTGAAGAGAGGTTCGAGCTGGACAATCTGCAGTCGAAGGCTATTGTTGATATGCGTTTGAGCGCATTGACTGGTCTGCGTATAGACGAACTCAAGCAAGAGTATGCCGACTTGCAGAAGCAGATTGAACACCTGAAGGAGTTGCTCGGCAGTGAGATACTACGTTATAAAGTTATTATAGACGAGTGCGAAGAGATAAAGACCAAGTATGCAGATGAGCGTCGCACCAAGGTTGTCAAGATGGCAACTGAATTCAATCCTGAAGATATGTATGCAGATGACGATATGGTGATAACCATCTCTCATCTTGGTTATATCAAGCGCACTCCGTTGGCAGATTTCCGCCAGCAGGGCAGGGGCGGTATCGGTTCGCGTGCTTCGGCATCGAGGGATGAGGACTTTATAGAGTATGTACATCAGGCTTCTATGCATTCAACGATGATGTTCTTTACGGCTAACGGCCGTCTGTATTGGCAGAAAGTATATGATTTGCCGGAGGGCAACCGCCAGTCAAAAGGTCGTGCTATACAGAACATTATCAACCTTGAGAAGGGCGACAAGGTATGTGCGTTCATCAATGTCAAGGGATTGAACGATGCGGAGTATGTCCAAAACCACTATCTGATTTTTGCCACTCGCAACGGACTGATGAAGAAGACGACTTTGGAGTCGTACAGCCGTCCTCGCGCCAACGGTATCAATGCGGTCGGTCTGCGTGAAGGTGATGCCTTGATAGGCGTAACGCTGACAGATGGTGATAGTCAGATGCTGATTGCCTCCTACAACGGCAAGGTGGTCCGTTTTCCGGAGAACCTGGTTCGTCCGATGGGCAGAACGGCGAGCGGCGTGAGAGCCATCCGGCTGGAAGAGGATGGCAAGGACTATGCAGTGGGAATGATATGCGTTGAGCGGAACAGTGACAAGACGGTATTGGTAATATCGGAGAACGGTTACGGCAAGCGCACGCGTTTGGACGATGAGGACGGCGAGCCTGTATATCGCATAACGAGTCGCGGAGCAAAGGGTGTCAAAACCATGAACATAACCGACAAGACCGGTAACCTGATAGGCCTGCACGCTGTGGATGACAATGATGACCTGATGCTGATCACCAAATCGGGAACCGCTATCCGTATGGCGATGGATACGATCCGTGTGATGGGACGTGCTACGCAGGGTGTCAAACTTATTGAACTTCAGAAGCGTAACGATACGCTGATGTCAGGTTGCATAGTGCCAAAGAACGATGAGGAGGAAGAGAATGGCACGGAACTTGCAGGAGAAACACAGACAGGTGGAGAAATAGAAAATAACGAATAAATACATAGAAAGTTATGAAGAAGATTTTATGTATGACAGCATTAGTGCTGATAAGCGCAGGCTGTATGGCACAGAAGTCCAATGTCCGCTTGGCGGAGAACTTGGCGTTGCAAGAGAAACCTGATTTTGCCGGTGCGCGTGCGGCAATCAAGGAGGCGATAGAGAATGAGGAGACCAAGGGTCAGACCAAGACATGGTATATAGCCGGAATGATAGGCTACCAGCAGAACGCCGCCGAATACCTCAAGATGCAACAGAGCAACGGCACGAAGGGGAATGACTACAACGTTCGCGGAAGTGCCGTGTTGGAGAGTTACAAGTACTGGATAGTGGCGGATAAACTTGCCATGACACCGGTATATGACAAGAAAGGCAAAGCCAAATACGACACGGGTACCCGCAAGAAAATCGCGGAGAAGATGGTGGAGTACTACGAGCATCTCGAACTGGTGCATTATGCATACAACCTGTG
>JAIKXR010000166.1 GCA_024683975.1 Paludibacteraceae bacterium | reverse complement strand
TATACAATGAAAAAGTTTTTTACTCTATGTGTTGTCGCGCTGACGAGTGTAGCTATGTTTGCCACAGAGCGCGTCGTTTGGGAAGGTAACAAAGCCATCTCTTGGAATCCGGAAGTCTATGCCGGCGAGCAGTTCGAAACGCCTGATGGCACGTTTACCGGCCTTAAGAAGGACGAAGTCATCAAGGTCACCGTCATTGCCAAGATCGACGAACCGCAGTATGTCATGACCTACAAAGCCGGTGATAGCTTGGAGTGGACTGACCTTTCGGCTAACGTTGCCGATGGATTTATGACTTACACCGTCGCTTCCGACGAGATTGCCGGATTCATCGCCCAGCGCGGACTTATCTTCCGCGGTCAAGGTTATGATATGACACGAATCGCCATCGTCTCCGAAGATGCACCCATTGACCCGCAGCCCGAAAAGGAAGAGGTCGTACTCTTTGAGGGCGCGAAAGTGCTTGGTGCAGCCGGTGAAGACAACCTCGGCATCACTGCCGACAAGTTCGCCTCACTCGCAGCCAAGGACAGCATCGTCGTAACCATCACCGACATGACCGACACCTACTGCCAGCTCAATATCGCCGCCAACACAGGTTGGGTGGTTGTTCCTGGCACAAACTGGGAGAGCTTGACTGTAGTCGGACGTTACGCCTATGTCATCGCTGATGCCGACCTCGTAACAGCCATCAAGGACGGCGGTATAACTATCCAAGGCAAACTCTGCACCATCACCAAGGTCACACTCTCGCCTTACGTAGAGCCCGGCGACGACCCGCAACCTGAAGACAAGCCTTATGTCTTTACTACTGTCTGGACGGGTGACCTCGCCATATCCTGGAATCAGGAAGTCTATACCGGCTCGACTTTGGATACCTATGCCGTTAAGCAAGATATGATGGCAGGTCTCGCCAAAGATGACAGCATCAAGGTCTTCTACAAAGATGCTATCGAAGGCGCACAACTCCGTCTGCAATATAAAGACGGTGACAATTGGGATCAATGGAAAGAACTTTCCGTATCCGAACAGGCTGAATACTTTGCCTACAAAGTAGCGAGCGAGGAATTAGCACAGCTTATCGCTGACCGTGGATTGGTTGTAACCGGTCAAGGCTACCACGCCATCCGTATCGAGATAGGCAAACCCGATACATCAACGGGCATGAGTGCTATAACCACTACCATCCCCGTCCGCAAGATCATTGAGGCTGGTCAAGTCTTCATCATCAAGGACGGTATCCGCTACAATATTCTCGGAGCAGTGGTCCGCTAAAAGCAGACACTAACAATCGAAAGAGCCGCAGCGATGTGGCTCTTTCGATTGTATAATGGTATTAGAAATGTGCCTTGTGTCAATAAATGCTAAAATTGTGTCGGTGATTATGCCAAAAAAGTAGTAATTTTGCATCGGAAATGGGGAAAGACTCTTCCTCAACATGAAAAATTAACAAAACTAAATGATAAATATCATGAGAAAATTCTTTACTTTATTTGTTACACTTGCCGTTGCAACAGTATTATATGCTGCGCAAGTACGTCAGAATGTTTGGGGCGGAACTCTCGCTCTTACCAACGATGAGTTTCAACCACACCACGAGTCATTGTTTGCCACCGGACAAACATTGCGTTTGACATTTGACAACAATAGTGGTTGGATGCAAGTGTTCCACAAAGACGGTGATAATGGCTGGTCTTCTACCGACCTTGTCAGTGGATTTGATCTTAGTTCCGGCGTTGTAGAAGTTTCGCTTAGCTCAACAGCCGTTAACCAGATTAAGAATTTTGGCGGCTTGTACGTCAAAGGAGACAATATCACCCTCAAATCCATAGACTTGATTTATGACGATGGCGTTGCTCCGGAAATGCATGCAACGACTATATGGACTGGTTCGTCAACTGCCGGACATGAACAAGAGTCAGCAGAAACGAACATTGATGCAACCTATTTTGCTAGCGCAAAAGTAGGTGACAAGGTGCGTTTTACTTTATCTGAAAACGATGGTGAGAGCTATTTCCAAATGAGCGCCATCACGAAAAATTCTGAATGGAGCACTTCGCATACATACATGTCATATACTACGGTTGCTGCTCCCACAGCAGAGTTTTCTATCGTGGCCGAAGGATTGGATGATCTCAAAGCGCGTGGAATATATTTCAAAGGCAAGCATATAACAATCACCAAAGCTGAACTGCTGCAACCGGAATGGGTAGCCGAATCCACATGGACTGGAAGCATAACGTCAAGTGAAACCGCTATTAATGCATCGTATTTCTCTTCGGCTGTTGCCGGCAATAAAATTCGTTTCCATTTCACGAACAATATAGAGGATAGTTACTATCAATTGACAGTCGTGGTGAAAGACGCCGATTGGAATTATCACCATTATATGAATTACGAGGCAGTCGTAGCACCTACGCACGATATAGAATTGGAAGCCGGGGATAATTTGAATAATTTGATAGCCCGTGGATTGTACGTGTTGGGCACCAACATTACCATCACAAAAGTTGAATTGCTTCGCGAGAAAGTATCAACAGATGACAAGGCTGCTGCTGTGATAGATGATGCTGACCCGACAGTTTTACTTCAAAACATGATCAGTGAAACCGTTGATTTCACCATTACACGTACGTTGTATTGCGACGGCTACTACAACACCTTGTGCCTGCCGTTCAATCTCGCTTCACTGGATGGTACGCCGTTGGAAGATGCAACCGTAATGGAGTATTCAGGCGCAGAGATTTCCGGCACAGGCAGTGACTTGACTCTTGATGTAACCATCGAGCCTGTAACCTCTATCGAAGCAGGCAAGCCCTACCTCGTATCGTTCCCGTCGGGCAGCAATATCACCTCCATGACGTTCCGTGACGTAACTATTTCTACTACAACGCCGCAAACCATCGAAAGTGCTGGGTTGAATATGGTGGGTATTCTTGCTCCGACTAATCTGACCGATACGGAAAACATGCTTTTCCTCGGTGAAAATAACACTCTCTATTGGTCAGACAATAGCAATCCGCTCAAAGGCTTCCGTGCATACTTCGAGATAAGTGGCGGATCATCGGCTCCTATCCGCCACGGCATGGCTGCACGTATTGTGCAGAAGACTGAGGTAACAACGGCTGTTGAGGCTGTGACACGCAACGCTGATGTGCAAAAACACATCATCAACGGTCAACTCATCATCATCCGCGACGGCATCCAATATAATGCCCTCGGACAAACAATCAGCAAGTAACCTCTAAAATGAATACAATTATGAAACGCAATTATATCAGTCCAGACACAAGTATCCTGTACTGCCAGTTTGAACAAACGCTCTGCGCCAGCGGTGACCGCAAAGAGACGCTGACCACAGGTGGCATTGCCGATCCGGCTACCGGACGATAAATATACACTCTTAGTAGTGAATTAGGGTTAATAAATGGTTGAAAACCTAAACTCTTAGGTATGAAAACACGTAATCTATTATTTGTAGCAATGGCATGCATGGGACTGTTCAGCCCTATGCATGCTGCGGTTTTGACGGTGGAAACACCGAACACGCAACTCATTCTCGATGCCACCGAAGGTCAGCAGCTCGCTCTCCTCTATTATGGCGACCCGTCGGCAACGCTTGAAGACATAACTCAATTGCTAAATGGCCAAATAAATGACCAAATGGTAAATGAGAAAATGGTAAATGCTTAC
>JAIKXR010000106.1 GCA_024683975.1 Paludibacteraceae bacterium | reverse complement strand
TCTCCCACTTGACCAAATTTTCAAGTACTAAAATATGTCAAATAACGCATTTATTTTTAATAAATTAAGTCCGTTTTTAACGGAGTGTTGTCAAAAAGGATTCAACAATTATCTTTCTCCCTTTTTTCACATATTCGGTCTAATGACCGATTGGGGGTAATGTAAGAATGTCGCTTTTCTGCACTAATACTTCTGAAAAAAAGCACTCGCGTAACCGATGAATAAAGGGCTGAAGGCACTTTTTGAACAGGCAATGAACGACGAATGAACGGGAACGCCGCTAATTTTGACAAAATGACTTGTAAAAAACTGCCCTTCGCAACTCCGTCTCTTTGTCATATAAGGGACAAATACCGATCTCCATTTTAGAATTATTACAACGATAATATTGCTCTTAAATTCGTATCTGTAAATGTATGCCAAATCATCAATTTAATTGGTTAATGGACAAAGAGGATGCCGGATTAATTTCGGGGGAATAGACATACGTTTTGATTCGTTCAAAATGTTCAACAATGATTGCTATTTTTTTAATTGTGCCAATTTAATTACACTTATTCCGTCATTTTTGTTCTTAAAATATGCACTTATTCCGTTTTTTTAGACAAATATTTATACACTTATTCCGTTATATTCTTAAAAAGACGGCTCTGAGAGCCGTGTTCAAATATCCTCCCAATATTCCGCAACCATAAAAGTCCACCGGGCTTTCATGTAAACGCAATGGACGATGCCATATTCTTTACAGACGGCTCAGGGGAGTCGGGTCGGAATACAATTCTTACGATCTGCTTCGCTGTACCGACGCAATTGACAAAGTGAAAAGCGGCTCCCAGCCGCTACAACAGACGAAAGGCACTCCGTGATGAAGTGCCTTTCGTCTGTTATATCTCGGCGGGGGGTAACCGCCGAGAAGGAGCTTTTATAACCTATCTCAACCTTTTTCAACTTATTTCGGCAGAGCCGATGTTCAAATACGATTTGAACGTAATTGACAAAGGTGACCGGTTCATCTTTTAGTTGAGACGCTGGCCGCGGAGGGTGTAGCGGATGCCGTTGCGCTCGATGTAGAGCACGCCGTTGCGGAGGAACTTGCGGGCTGTTCCGCTTTCCGCGCCCGGCAGGTCATCCAGACCCGTCGCGCCTTGCTTCTCATACTGGGCGATGACGGTGCGGTCGGCGGTGATGTTCTTCAGGTCGGGTTCCCAGCCGGTGAAGACGTAGCCGTCCCTGGTCGGGTTAGTCTCCGGTCCCTTGGCATCGTGACCTTCCTCCACTTTCTCCTCATACAGCTTGGTGGCGTTCCAGTCGAGGTAGGTGACGGTGAAATAGACTTTCGACTTCTCGTACTGCGCTATCACGGTGCGGTCGGCGGTGATGTTCTTCAGGTCAGGCTCCCAGCCGGTGAAGTCATAGCCCTCGCGGGTCGGATTGGTGTCCGGTCCTTTCGCGTCCTTGCCTTCCTCCACTTTCTCCTCATACAGTTTGGTGGCGTTCCAGTCAAGGAAAGTGACGGTAAATTTCTTCCGCGTGAAATAGGCTGTAACGGTTATGTCGCCTGTCACGATAAGGCCTGTCCCGGGATTGTAGTTGTCCCAATGGTCCAGCTCGTAGCCCTCGTCAGGTACTGCGGTGAGATGAAGCGTGTACCCATAGGGCACCGTATTGATGTCAAACGGATCCTCCTCATTGGTGAGGATGGTACCGTTTTCGGCAACCAGTGTTACCTTGAACAGCTGTACCTCGTACTTCGCTTGAACGGTGATGTTCTCCGTTACGTTGTCGAACTCCTTGTCCCATCCGAGGAACTTGTATCCCTCACGTACCGGGTCTTCGGGTGCGACAGCGGCTTCGCCTTCCTCCACCACGGTGGTGGTGATCCAGCGGTCATCCCAGTCCACGAAGGTGACGGAGTACTTGTCCAGCACCACCACCTCGCCGTCTTCTGCGAGGTCGGCAACTATCTCGAGGAAGGAATCCTTGTAACCCGCAGCCGCCTCATACGCCTCTTTCACGCCTTTCTTTCTCAGTACGTGGAGGCGCGGAATAGCAAGCTCCTGACGCAGTTCCTCGTTCTCGCTCTCGGTGCCTTCTCCTGTGTACTTCATCACAGCCGAGAAGGCGGTGCTGCCAAAGATCATCTTACCTTTATCGCCTGCATCATACTCGCTGTAGTCATAGCTGATATCGACCGGGTTTTCGGCATAGCAATAGACATCGGTGATTTGGTTGCCGCCCATCACGGCATGGGCATTGAAGGCAAGGTTGCATATTTTCTCCATCGTGGAGGGGATATATACTTTCTTGGTGAATTCCCACGGTTTAGAAGCGGAACCTAATATACGCGGACCTTGGATTTTGGTTTTGAGTTCGGTGATGCCCTTGTTGATATGAATCTCGTCGATATAATCCCAGTAGTAGGACACACGCGGGTCTATGTACTCTCCTGCATCTAATACACCTTGTCCGTAGATATTGAGCGAACGGCCGACAGTAATCTCCCATTTGGCAGGATTGGTCCAGTTCTCGTCAGTCAAGTATCCGCCTGCCGGAATAGCGGCCTGCTTCTCTATATAAGGATCAACGCGAACAGTCATTTCTTTCCATCCCGGTGTCTCGCGGTAACGCTCGACGAAGTCGCCGTAAGTATAGACGTTGATTTCGCTCAGGTTCTGACCGTTGAAGATATGATCCTTGATGGTCTCTTTGGCGTTGAGGTCAAAATCAGGCGGGTTGGGGGTAGATATCCAAATCTCCTTGATGTTACATCCGTTGAAGGCTTTGTTGCCGATGGTACCTATCTGGTCATACATATAGACGGTTTCCAGACTGCTGCAGCCGTCGAACATGCCTGATTTGGGCTGGCAGTTGCCTAAATCTGCGGTGGTCACACTGACACAACCTGCAAACACATTCGTGCCAACATGTTTCGTAGAATGTAAATCTACGTAGTCCAACGACTGACAATCTTTGAATGCATAACTGCAAATTGTATCTGCTTGCTCCATCAAATCCATACCATCCCATCCATCCAGTTTGTAGCATCCGGTGAAGGTAGAGTCGCCGATGAGGTGTAATTTCGGCATAATGACATTCTCCAGATTCGGGCAGTGGGCGAAAGTTCCCATATAGAGATCCACTCCGTGTGTCTCTTTGTCGAAGCGATTCACTTGCGAGTGAACGGTTACGCCTGTAGCGCCGCCCAACACCTCCACGTAGGGCAGGTTTACATCACGCAGTTTTTCGCAGCCGTAGAACGTGCCGCGGAGTTTTTTGAGGGATTCGGGCAGCGACACTTCTTCGAGGTTCGGTAGGAAGCAGCACGCACCGCCGAGGCTCTTCACATTGCCTGACACGTACACGCGTTTCACTTTGTCCGCCACTTTGTTGTCGGCGCCGAAATCGATTGTCTTTGATGTCACCTCCCGCTGGTCCCATGCAATGGCGTCGCGTTCCCAAGTCTCGTAGGAGAGCAAGTCTGTCGCATCGCCGACAGGCCATATATAGAGCGTGCTGTCGGACAATAGCGCGAAATTGGCGCTGCGGAATGATGTGTTGTACCAAACCTCCTTTCCGTCCAACTCATAATGGAGGTCGCTCCACCATGTGGCGGTCAGGTAATCCAGATGCACTCCGAAATCGTCATTGCGCACGTCGCACCAGATGTCACTTGTTTTTTTCGGTTCGCCGGTCTCATAATTGATTGTTCCCTCGAAGGTATAGCGGTCAATGGTGATGGGGGCGGTATAGGCTACTATTACATTTATAGGACAGCCTTTCACGATGTATTTTCCCAGTTGCTTGATAGATTGTCCCAAGTAAAGTTTCCAAATCTCTGAGCAATCGGCGAACGCGTAATCACCAATCTCCTCCACATCCACCAGATAAATATATTCGAAATTCGGCCCATAAAATTTAACTTTACTGTAAGTCTCATCGTAAGCATTCGTATTTGGGGAGTCAATACCTACCAACTCATCATTCCCTGCGAAGGCATAGTTACCGATGCGTTTGAGCGATGCAGGCAATTCTATCCAATTGAGACGGCTTTGCTCCGCGTTGAAATGGAAGGCATGGTTACCGATTTGCGTCACGCCGTCTTCAACATTAACATATTTGATATACCGGCGGTATTTCGCCCAAGGCTGTTGGGTCTCGTTGCTGTAATCGGGGATATCCTTGAAAATGTCCATATTACCGTCCGCATAGAGTGTCCATCCGTCGCCCAAAATAGGGAAGGAGATGTCGCTCACGCGGTTCATCTCCCGCCAAACGCTGCCGTCCGCATCGTACGACGCGTACTCCGCAAACGGATAGTGGAGATATATCTTGGAGAGATCCAATTGGCGGAAGGCGTTAGGATCATACCAAGGTGCCTTGCCTGACATAAAAAGACCCTTCTCGCTGTTATCGCAATCCAACAGGGTGAAGCCAAAAGCCTCGCCACCAATTTTAGTGATATTGGAACCGATATATACTTCGTCAAGTTTTTTACAATATCGAAATGCAGAAGCCGGTATTTCTTTCAGTTCGGGTTGAGTACCAACGACTACTTTAGTCAAATACTGACTACATAAGAAAGCGCGGCTTCCTAACTTTTCCAAGTTAGCAAGTGATATTTCAGTAAGATAATTATTGTAACTGAAAGCGTAGTCACCAATTATTCTCACCCCACTCAAATCGACGTTGTTCAGCAACCCTGTGAAAATGAACGCTCCGGTACCGATTTCCAGGACACCTTCGAACGCCGAGTTTTTACTATAGCAATTAAGCGACGGACCGAACATCAATGGGATAATTACCGGAGTCTTTACATGTACGCCGCCATGGTTCATAGAAGCCTGCATGGCTTTTATCCACGGCATACCCGAATTGAGTTGCAACTTCTTTATATCCTCCGCCTCTTGCGGCAGATTGTTGTGCAGATCGATAGCAGGAAGAGTCGGGTCATACGAAGAGTCCTTATACTTGTCGTTGCTGTCAAACATCGCTTTCGCCTCTTCCTCGCTGATATACTCTTTGAGTTTCCACTGGTAGGTACAGATATTCATGTCCTCATTGCCGCTGAGACTGCCTCTATGCCACCATCCGATATACTCGTTACGCCAGGTCTGTTTTTCCGAGATAGGGTTCTCGCGCGTCTCTACACGTCCGCCGACGTAGAAGTTCGCATCGTCTTTCCAACCGCTGATACGGCTGTCGAGGTTCTTGTCATTGAGGTAGCAGTCGTAGGAAACGAGGATGACGGGCTTGCCGGAGAAATTGAGTCCGTCGGGTTGCGGGTAGAAAATGGAGCAGTCCTTCTTATGCTTCACCTTCGTGATATACGGGAAAAGGAGCCGAATCTTTTTGAGGTTCTCATCATCGAAGCACGTACCATAATTATACGCGCGCTCGTAGTTCACCGTGTCGGGTTGGCATGCACCCTCCAAAGAGTTAAAATAGCCTCTTTTGATTTCCGGCATCTTAGAGCCGTGCAGGATGATGTTCGGTTCGTCATCAATCCACATCATCGGGCAGCAACCGAACGCCCAGCCGTCTATCTCTGTGAGGTCCTCTCCCAAATCGACCTGCTTGAGGTAGGGACAACCGATGAAGCACTCCATCGGCACTTTCTTGAGTTTTGGCAGGGCAATCACACCGGCGTTACATTGCTGGAAAGCACGTCTGCCCACTTCTTCTACATTTGGCAGACACAAGGTAAAACCTTCTCGTCCGGTTTCCAGAAAGGCATGAGTAGCTACTTCCTTACAGTTCTCCGCTTCGATAGTGGAGACATATTTAAGTCCCATGAACGCGTACTTACCGATGTACGAAGCGTCGGTAGTGATTTTGACGATTTTGGTTTGCTCGCCGTACATGTCGTTGTATTTGACCCACGGAGCTTTTCCCTGCTCTGAAACGTAGAAGTCGGGCATCGGCTTGCCGTGTGTCACAATGCTGAGCACACCTGCGCTGTTGACATTGGTGATTACATACTCGCCACCGTCAAAGGTGCCGGAATAGGTACCTGTGTACCATGCAAAACTCTCGCCCGCCGCCATCAGTAACGCTGCGAGAAAAAGAACCAGTCTTCTTTTCATCATCATCGTATATTGTTTTGGTTGATTATTTGTCATCGTAGTGGCCGTATGCCGTCAGGACGAGGACGATTACCGCGTGCTCAACGACCCTCCGGCTGACCTTTCAACTGTTCGGGATGACCTGTGCCTATTTTGGGGTGGTCATGCAAGTAGGGTCATTGGTCAGTTGTTTTGCGGTACAATTCCGCGTTTAACTGTAAAGCGTTCATAACGTCTCCTTTTTAGAAATTTCGCCGCAAAGTAACGGTGTTTTGGCGGAATATGCAAATGATGGCACGAAAATCCAGGGCAACCGCATCAAAATTTATAGTTTTTGACCATATCTAACATGTAGTCTGCATTCAACGAGGCTTTGAACAGTCTTTTCCGGACACTTCTTTTGTCTGAATAGTTTCTGACCACTTG
>JAIKXR010000028.1 GCA_024683975.1 Paludibacteraceae bacterium | reverse complement strand
AACTGACAGCCGTTGGAAGAATCTCAATTTTAGCACCTCGTTGGGCGGAAAAGGGAGGAAATTCACTCTTTCTCTCTCAAAAGCGGACGCAAAAGTACCGCTTCCTGACAAACTGACCAAATGTTTTCGCACTTTTTTGTTTAAAAAGTCTGTAAAATAATGAAAATCAAATGGGACAACTTTCAAAATAACGAGAGAACGAATAAACAATATTGTTCCGGAAAAACGCAGCGCGCCATTGGGCGCGCTGCGGGGAGATATAATGGGAGCGTGACTGTAACAACCGGGAGCGAGAAGGTCGTGACCAGAACAGCCGCGACCGAGACGGTCACGCCCCTGATGGGGGTTTAGCGGAGCTGTCTGCCGGTTGTGTCATAGATACGTCCGTTGCGGATGATATAGAGGATACCATTGCGGAGCAGTTTGGTAGCCTCTCCCTCCGGGGCGGTTGTTTGGTCAAGATCGGTAGCACCTTTTTTACGGAAGGCACAGGTCATGGTCATATCACCGATGAGTACGGATGAGGTCTTGGCTTCGGCACTCTCCAATTTCATTTCGCCTTCATACCAAGCATCGAACTCATAGCCTTCGTTGGGCACAGCCTCAAGGGTGAACTCTGTCGTATAGAGTCCTGTGTTGCTCTCGCTCAAGCCTCCAACAATAACCTTACCACCTTCTTCGGGTGTCACTTTGACGGTGAGGGTGAAGGTCTTCGGCGCGAAGGAAGCAGTAAGAGTGATATCGGAGGTAACAGTGATTTCGCGCTCGGCTGCGGTCACTTCGTCCGACCAGTTCACAAAGTCATAGCCATAGTCGGGCTTAGCGGTAAGGTGGAGAACGGTGCCTTCTGGTACGTCATTGAGATTGATGTTCTCTTTTACGACAGCCTTGCCGCCTTCTTTGGCGTTGAGTGTCACGGTGTAAGCGGGTTTGCCAGTGAAGTACCCCGGTGCGCTTTCACCTCTGTCGGGACGGGCATAGGATTTGTCGGTACAAGATGAGTTGTAGGCTGTACCCTTGCCGCCGACGAGTGCCTCGCAGCCATAGAACATATCTGATGATTGCCAGATGTTTTCCATCGCGCCCCAGTTCCCGTCGCACAGGATGGTCTTCAAGGCAGTACAAACGAAGAACATCTGATTTGCATTCGTCACTTTGCCCATATCGAAATGCTTCAGGTCGAGCGACTCCAGCGCAGCGCATCCGCGGAACATATAACTCATATCCGTTGCTTCGGATGTGTTGAGGAACTCTATACCTTCGATAGCCGCCAGATTCTCACACCCTGAGAACCAGTTTGACAAATCCGCCGGTCTGGCTTCGGCGAACGCCTCGTCGAACACCACTTTCGTAATGTCTTTGTCGTATGCAGCGCCTTCATTTCTTGCTTTCAGATTCTCGTAAAGCGCGTCTTTGTCAGACATGCAGAGGTTGTCGTAATGGAAGGTCAGCGTGGTGGTTTTGGCATCGTAGGCTGTATATGCATCCTTGCCTTCGATGAGGCGGAAATAGCCTTCACTGCCTTCTCCGCCGTCAAGCCGCGCCCAAGTGTTGTCGGTATGGCTGCCGGAGAACGCGGTTCCATTGTGTCCTTTGAGGTTAGTGCAACCCTTGAACATGTCTTCCGCCATAGAGGGGTCGAGAGCGGTCCAGTCGGCGAAGCAGTAGATGTTTTTGAGTGCGGAGCATTCTTCAAACATCTTGCGGAATGTAGGAGAAAATTCCGAACTATGCCATGTGCGCAAATCCACGGTCTCGAGTGCTGTACAGCCGGCGAACATCTCGGTGAGGTCTGTCACATTAGAGAAGTCGAACGCAGTGAGGTCGATGGACCGGAGGGCGGTGCAGCCTTTGAACATTTCCGCGAGAACGGAGACTCTGCTTGTATTGAAACAACTGAGGTCGAGCGACTCCAGTTTACAGCAGCCCTTGAACATCGTCATCATATTCGTCACATCGGAGGTATTGAGGTATCCGAGGTGTTTTATCTCTTTGAGTTCTTTGAAGTCAGAGAGCCAGAAACTCAAATCGAAAGGACGGTAGAAGACCATTGTGGTGTCAAGAATGATTTCAGTCACGGCGTTGCGGAACATCTCGTCCGCCCAGAAAGAGTCGCCTCCTAATTCCTCCTTGCGTGTGTCATAATAGAAAGTAAGAGTTTTACCTTCGTTGGTAGCAAGGAAGTAGATTTCGGGTTTCTTCGTACAGAAAAATCCTTCATTGCCTTCACCTCCGTCGGGACGGGCATAGGTCTTGTCATAAGATCCATATTCCGCGTCATACTTAGTCCCCGCCTCGCCGCGCAGACTAAGGCAATTCTGGAACATTCCGTTGGATGCGGCTTCGCTCTTACTCCAGTCCTTATCGCATACGATGTAAGCCAGCGCGTCGCACCAGGAAAACATCTGTGACATATCCGTCACATTGTTGATATTGAAATTGCTTAAGTAAATCGTTGTCAGAGTTCTACAGTTGGAGAACATACTCTCCATCGTAGTCACGTTGCGCGTGTCAAATTTGCTGACATCCAGTCTCTTCAAAGCCAAGCAATTGGAGAACATAAACTTCATATCGGTCACGTTGCCGGTATTGAAACTGTATAGATCCAACGAAGTAAGATTATAACAATTGTCGAACATAGCGGACATATCGGTAACACTGCGCGTGTCGAAATTGTACAGTGCCACATCCTCCAGTTTAGCGCACCCCTCAAACATACGTTCCATATTCGTCACATTGCCTGTTTTGAAGTTACTCAAATCCAAAGATTTCACCGAACGACATTGACTAAACATGCCTGCCATGTCTGTCACAACATCAGTGTTAAGGTAGTCCAAATGCTCGAACTCCTCCAACTCACTGAATGAGTAGAACCATGATGCTGTGCTTGTCGGACGGGCGTCTTTGACCGACGAGTCGAACACGATTTTGGTGACGTTTTCGTTGTAGCTATCCCATTCGCCCACGCCTCCGTTCTTGTCCTTGTCAAGATCGTAGTAGAATATGAGCGTCTTGTCATCGTCGGATGCGACAGCATAGAACTTCGGGGCAGTTGTGCAGAAATATCCTTCGCTTCCTTCTCCTCCATCGGTACGCGCCCACGAACGGTCCTTGTGTCCTTCGTTGTACTTGGTCCCCGCGCCGCCTGTGAGCGAGGAGCAGCCGGTAAACATATCCGTAGCGGAAGAGAGACCTGCCAAGCCGCTCCAATCACCGTCATAAATGATATACCTGAGTGAGGAGCAGTCCCTGAACATCTCGGACGCATCCACAGCTTTCGTCATATCGAAACCAGACAGATTGAGTGTAGACAGCTGGTAGCAATACTTGAACATATTCTCGGCATAGGCGAGACTTGAGGTCTTCCATTCAGAGAGGTCCAACACGCCAAGGCTGTAGCAGTTCTCGAACATAGAGGACATATGGATTACATTATGAACATCAAACTGCTCCACGGGGAAGGTGACAAGCGAACCACAATCGCGGAACATATGACTCATAGACGTAACACCAACGGTAGAGAAGCTCTTGCTCAAGCGCAGTGACTTCAGAGCCGAGCAGCCGATGAACATACACGCGGTGGACTGCAACTGCACCGAAGTAGTCAAATCGCTCAAGTCCACAGCGGTCAGAGACTGGCAGTTGCCGAACATATAGCTCATATCCTGCACTGCGAGGGCATCGGACGGATTCCAATCGATATATGACAACTTTTGGCTACCGAAGAAGAGATAACTCATGTTAGTAACATAGCCGGTATTAACATTGTCGAGTCCGATAATGCTGTCCAGTTGACTGAAATAGGCAAACCAATAACTCATATTGGTCGGTCTGGCATTTTGGCAACTTTCGTCAATGATGATCTTAGTGACAGAACTTGTAATGGATGACTGACTCCACCAGTCGGTCACGCCTCCATTTTCCTCTTTGTTGAAGTCGTTGTACAAAGTGAGTACGGTACCATCAACAACGGCATAGGTTTCGGAAGTGGTGAAATAGCCTTCGCTACCAGCCCCCCCGTCAGGACGCGCCCACACCTTATTCACTTTGGAGGAATTATAGACCGTGCTGCGGTGGCCTTTCAGTTTGGAGCAATCAAGGAATATATTGTCATCATTAGTCAGGATGCTGTTAACGCTCCAGTCCTCATTGCAATAGATAGTGGTCAGTTCGAGACAACCGTAGAACATATATGCAGCATCCTCCAAGAAATCGAAACGGCATTCTGTCAAGTCCAGTGTTTTAAGATTCGTACAAAGGTAGAACATATTTCTTGCCTTCGTTATGTTCGAGTTGGCGAGTCCGCTGATATCCACTGATTCAAGTTTGGAGCAAGCGTAAAACATATAAGAGACATTTGACACCCATTCCGCCCCGAGTTGACTGAGGTCCACAGATTTGAGGTTGGAACAAGATGAGAACATGTCTTCCAAGTTCTCCGCGACAGGAGCGTGGAATTGACTGAGGTCAATACTCTCTAATGAACTCAAGCCACGAAACATACCGGAAAGGTCGGTCGCTTTTTCCGCATTGACA
This sequence comes from Paludibacteraceae bacterium, assembly GCA_024683975.1. Classification (GTDB taxonomy): domain Bacteria; phylum Bacteroidota; class Bacteroidia; order Bacteroidales; family Paludibacteraceae; genus Colicola. The sequence goes on along the minus strand of JAIKXR010000028.1, from coordinate 860 downwards.
TATTCCATACCATTGATGAAAGTGACATTATCAAGGAAGGTGAGCAACATAACGTTGTTGAAGAGCGAACCGGTATTTGTCAGTTCGTAATCTTTGAACGAACTGTCTATCAATATGCTTTTCACCTGGTAGGCATACGATGCGAGACGGTCATCCTTTGTGAGGAGTTCGACCGTACCTTCGCGGCTGTCCTTCCGGTCATCGTAATAGAAAGTCAGTTTGTCCGTCCCGTCAAAGACGGTGTAGGCTTCTTTGGCACCCTGTGCCCAAACACCCGCCACCGAAAGGCAGCCGAGCAGCAAAAAGAGAAGTTTTTTCATATTATGTTAGAATTTATGATTTAACCGATGCAAAAACGCGTGCAAAAGTAATACATTTATACGAAAGCGACAATTATACATCTGTTTTTCCAGGGCAACCGCATCAAAATTTATAGTTTTTGACCATATCTAACATGTAGTCCGCATTCAATGAGGCTTTGAACCGTCTTTTCCTGACACTTCTTTTATCTGAATGGTTTCTGACCACTTGAAGAGCTAATTTTCGGATTAACGATAGATTTTGTGCAGCATTGCCCTTTCTTGCTCTTGACGCGTCTTCCATAAAAGTTACATCTAAATGCCAGTGCAACAAATTCTCTATCGTCCAGTGTCCCCTTGCTAACATGTTGTAATATGCCGCTTTGGGAAAATCCTCGTCACTTATGTAATAACGTTTGCTTACTGTCGTTTCGCCTGTCTTTTTATGTATAACCTCGGACTCTAACTCAACAATAGTCGTAAGACTTTTCCAACGCGCTGCAAGATCTTTATCCCATATTGTATCTGCCGACAATATCCGGCATGTCCGGGTCTCTATCC
>JAIKXR010000142.1 GCA_024683975.1 Paludibacteraceae bacterium | reverse complement strand
AACCCGCCGTTTGTGGGGGCGCGGCTGATGTATAAAGAGCAAAAGGACGACCTGTTGGAGAAAGCGAGTGCCGATTTTGACTGGAGCGAAATCAGTCCTACCATTTTCGGCGCGGTGTTTGAAAGCACATTGAACCCCGAGACCCGCCGCAGCGGCGGTATGCACTACACGAGCATCGAGAACATCCACAAGGTTATTGACCCGCTGTTCCTTGACGGCCTGCGTGCGGAGTTTGATGACATAATGCAGGCGAGCCGCCTGCGCTCCGACCAACGCCAACGCCTCGCCGCCTTCCAGGACAAACTGGCAAGTCTCACCTTCTTCGACCCCGCCTGCGGAAGCGGCAACTTCCTCACCGAGACATATCTCTCGTTGAGACGGTTGGAGAACGAGGTCATACAGGCGATGTACGGCGGCGCGAACATACTCACTTTCGACACCCTCATCAAAGTGAACATATCCCAGTTCCACGGCATAGAGATCAACGATTTCGCCTGCACGGTGGCGAAAACGGCTTTGTGGATAGCGGAGAACCAGATGATGCAGCAGACCTCCGCCATAGCGGGCAGGCCTATGGACTTCCTGCCCCTCAAGACCAACGCCAACATAGCGGAGGGGAATGCTCTGCGCATGGAGTGGGAGGAGTTATTCAGGAGCGCAAGCGTTCCGCTTGCGGAAAATGCCGCGACCGGGACGGTCACGCTCCCGGCGTACCGCTACCCCGACTACATAATCGGCAACCCGCCGTTTGTGGGGGCGCGGCTGATGTATAAAGAGCAAAAGGACGACCTGTTGGAGATTTTCGGCAGCAAATGGAAGAACCTCGGCAATATGGACTACGTCTGCGGCTGGTATCTCAAGGCGGCGCAGCTGATGCTTGCCGGAGCGCAGGCGGCTCGCCTGCATAAAATCAAAGCCGCCCTTGTCTCCACCAACAGCATCACCCAGGGCGAACAGGTAGCCAACCTCTGGAAGCCTCTCTTTGAGCGGTACGGCATACAGATTGACTTCGCCTGGCGCACATTCCGCTGGGACTCTGAAGCCGACATCAAAGCGCATGTGCATTGTGTGATTGTCGGGTTCTCTATTGGAGCGCAGGCGGCTCGCCTGCTTAATGATTATGCACGCGAGCCGCGTGCGCTCCGACAAATCTTCCTCTCCGACAGCCAGATCATTCAAGCCCGCCATATCAACCCTTATCTGATGGACGCAGACAATGTGTGGATTGAGAGCAGAAATAAACCACTCTGCAATGTTCCTGAAATAGGAATTGGAAACAAACCGATTGATGGTGGTTTCTTTTTGTTCACTGAGGAAGAAATGATGGAATTCATAACCAAAGAACCGAAGAGTGCTCAATATTTTCGTAGGTGGTATGGATCTGAAGAGTTTATTAACAACAAAAAGCGTTTTTGTTTATGGCTCGGAGATTGTTCTCCCACAGAATTACGTGCAATGCCGCATTGCTACGAGCGCGTAATGAATGTGCGCGAATATCGTCTTAAAAGTCCAAGTGCTGGCACACGTAAGATTGCAGATACGCCTACGCGCTTTCATGTAGAAAACATGCCGTCTGGCACGTATATCATCATTCCGGAAACATCATCAGAGAAACGTAGATATGTTCCAATGGGTTTTATGAATCCTGATGTTTTATGCAGCAACGCTGTGCGGCTTATCCCCAACGCCACTTTATACCATTTCGGTGTTCTGACCAGCAACGTCCACATGGCTTGGATGCGGGTGGTCTGCGGACGCTTGGAAATGCGCTACCGCTACAGCAAGGACATCGTGTATAACAATTTCCCGTGGCCTGTCGGAGCGCACACGGCTCGCGTACAGGATGATGATGCATTCGAGCCGAATACGCTCCCAGACGATGCGTTCCCAGACAAGCAGGCGAGCCGCCTGCGCTCCCGGATAGAAACCACCGCCCAAGCCATTCTGGATGCCCGCGACTTATACCCGGACAGCAGCCTTGCCGATCTCTATGACGAGGTGACGATGCCGCCCGAGTTAAGGAAAGCCCATCAGGACAACGACCGCGCCGTAATGGAGGCGTATGGTTTTGACTGGCGGACGATGACCGAAAGCGAGTGCGTGGCTGCACTGTTCAAGATGTATCAGGAACTCACACAAACCTCTCTTCAAAACACAAACATTTAAACATAATCACAACTATGAAGAAAACATTAATTTTATCGGTTTTGCTCTGCATACTGACAGCGTTGCAGGCGGAAAAGTATAGTATCAGCGTGGAACGCATCTGGGAGGGCGACTATTGCGCTTTCACATCATTAGTTCAATACAAAGGGATGTACTACTGCACGTTCCGTGAGGCTACCGCCCACCATTTCAACTCCAAAGACTGGTCCACGGCAGGGCGTATCCGCGTGATTGCCTCCAAGAACGGAAAGAAATGGCAGTCTGTGGCGGAATTCAAAGAGGAAGGTGTGGACTTGCGCGACCCGAAACTGCACCTGATGCCGGACGGGCGGATGATGCTGCTGTTCGGCGGAGCATACGTGGATGCGGAAGGCAAACGCCACCTCGTACCCAAAACGTGCTTCACGGAAGACGGCAAGACTTACAGCACCGTACAGCCTCTGGTTCTTGACCCACGGGTGGATCCCACCAACGAATGGCTATGGCGGCTGACGTGGTATAACGGAACAGGCTACGGCGTGGTGTATGGCAGCAAGTTCGCTCTGATGAAAACGACCGACGGTATTCACTATGAACTGGTTACCGAACTCGGGCTGAACCATTTCCCCAACGAGACCACCATCCGTTTCCTGTCGGACGGGACGATGACGATGATGGTCCGCACAGAGGAAGGCGACAAACACGGCATGTGGGGTGTAAGCCGTCCGCCATACACGGATTGGGAGTGGACGGAGATGAACTTGATCCTGGGCGGTCCCGATTACATAGTGCTGAACGACACCACATTAGCGGTCGGGACACGTTCTCTGTACGGCTCGGAAAAGATGATGATGCTCAAAGGCAAGCCGGACGGGAAATTTGAAGAGGTATGCCTGTTACCGTCAGGCGGCGATGACAACAGTTATCCGGGTATGCTGGTGGTGGGCAAGGAGTTGTGGGTAACCTACTATTCCCGTCACGCGACAGAGAAAGCGTCGATATATCTTGCCAAAATGCCGTTAGAATGGTTTTTAACGCCGAGGACAAACAAGTATTACGAGAAAAAATGGTAAAAAGGTTTGTGTATCTGCTATTATGGCAGTACTTTTGCGACATTCAGTAAAAAAACGTCAAAAATGAGATACGAGAGTCATATCACCAGTTCGGCGAGCAGTGCCTCGAGCATATACAATGTATTGAGCAATCTCAAGAACATAGAGAGAGTACGCGGGATGATTCCCGAGGACAAGATACAGGAACTGGAGATAGAGGAGGATTATGTCCGCATGAAGGTGAACGGGTTAGGTCAGAAGATAGGTTTGTTCGTAGAGGACAAAGAGGCTGACAAGGTGGTCAAATACGGCGTGGAGAACAGTCCTATCCCTATGAATATGTGGATACAGATGAAGGAGGTTGGCGAGAAAGACACGCGGATAAAAGTGACACTGGAGGCAGACATTCCGTTTATGTTCCGTATGATGGTTGAGAAGAAACTTCAGGACGGAATCAACCAAGCGGCAGACATGCTTGCCCAGTTCCCTTACGAGGAGTGGGAGAAAGGACAGACGATATGAGGGCACGCATACACAGAGAGGGCAGACGTATGCTGCTCATAACTTACACACTGCTGACAGCCATCAATGTGGTTGTGTTCATATACACGGCACACTGGATTTTCGCCATTGTCCTGCTATTTTCCTTGCTTCTGACCATTTTTATCACCTACTTTTTCCGCAATCCCATGCGTGTCATCGAGGTTGATGATCCGAATTTTCTGATTGCCCCTGCCGACGGTCGTGTTGTAGTGATTGAGCCTGTGATGGAGAACGAGTATTTTCACGATGAGCGGTTGCAGGTGAGCATTTTCATGTCACCGTTCAACGTTCATGCCAACTGGTATCCGATAGAAGGCAAGGTATTGGTCAGCACTCACCAGAAAGGCCGTCACAAGGGTGCGTGGCTGCCCAAGTCTTCAACGGAGAACGAGCGCAGTCTGGTGGTACTGGAACATTCGAACGGCACACAAGTGGCCGTAAGACAAGTGGCTGGTGCGATGGCAAGACGCATAGTGACGTATGCCAAGCCCGGAATGGAGGTGACGAGAAACCAGCATTTGGGATTTATCAAACTGGGGTCGAGGGTGGACATGTACTTGCCTTTAAACACAGAGATGGACGTGGAGGTGGGCGATGCGGTACACGGCAATGAGACGATATTAGGAAGATTATCAGACTGAAAGATTATGAATAAATTTGAAGAATTGTTTGCGGCTTATCCATTTACGATGAGCGATGAAGAGGTGAAAAACACCGTGGCAAACCTGTTGCAGGCCCACAAGGCCGAGAACAACAACCGCGATGTATGGGAGCAATGTCTCAACCAGATAGACCTGACGACGCTGAACGTGGATGACACAACAGAGAAGGTGGCGAAGATGGCGGAGAGGGTGAATAATTTTTCACAACGTTTTCCCCATCTCCGCAATGTGGCAGCCATTTGCGTATATCCGGCATTAGTGAAGACAGTGAGAGAGAATCTGACGGCTAACATAGGCATAGCGGCAGTGGCGGGCGGTTTTCCTGCATCACAGACATTTATGGAGGTGAAGATAGCCGAGGCGGCACTGGCGGTAAAAGACGGAGCGACAGAGATAGACATAGTGCTGCCTGTGGGCAAGTTCTTGGAAGAGAGATACGAAGAGATATCAGACGAGATAAGCGAGATAAAAGCAGCAATAGGCAAGGCGCACCTGAAAGTTATACTTGAGACGGGCGCATTGCAGTCGGCGAAGAACATCTACAGGGCATCTATTTTAGCGATGGCATCCGGTGCGGACTTTATCAAGACCTCGACCGGCAAGATAGCGGTGAACGCCACACCGGAAGCCAGTTACGTAATGTGCAGAGCCATACGCGACTGGCAGAAAAAGACAGGAGAAAAAGTATGTTTCAAGCCAGCGGGCGGCGTGAGCACGACAGAGGAGGCGGTGGAACACTATACGATAGTGAAAGAGGTGTTAGGGAAGGACTGGCTCAACAACGAGAGTTTCCGCTTCGGAGCGAGCCGTCTTGCGAACAACCTGCTCAGTTCAATAGAGGGTGAGGCCGTCAAGTACTTTTAGGTTATGTACAAGATAGTTGACAAACGTTTTTTCTCTCCGCAGGTGGCATGTATTGAGATTGAGGCCCCGAGGATTGCCCGTGCGCGCAAGGCAGGACACTTTGTCATTGTCCGCGTAGATGAGAGGTCGGAGCGTATGCCTTTGACGATTGCCGATGCAGACACGGACAGAGGGACAATAACACTTGTAGTCCAGAATGTGGGAGTAAGCAGCGGCAAACTTTGTCAGAAAGAGCCCGGCGAGTGCCTGCACGATGTAGTAGGTCCGTTAGGCAAGGCAACCGATATACGCTGTTTCGGCACAGTGGTGTGCGCTTGCGGCGGAGTGGGTGCGGCACCAATGCTACCTATAGCAAAGGCACTGAAGAAAGCCGGTAACAGGGTGGTGACAGTGTTAGCGGCACGGACGGCAGAGTTGATAATATTGAAAGAGCAGCTGGCAGAGTGTTCGGACGAACTGATAGTGATGACTGATGACGGTTCGATGGGTCAACAGGGCGTTGTGACAGTGGGAGTAGAGCAGGTGGCGGAGAGAGAACATGTGGACAAATGCGTGACGATAGGACCTGCCATAATGATGAAGTTTGTGGCACTGACAACTGCCAAATACGGGATACCTACTGATGCGAGTCTTAACACAATAATGGTTGACGGCACTGGCATGTGCGGAGCGTGCAGGGTGACAGTAGGCGGCAAGACGCGGTTTGTATGCGTTGAGGGTCCCGAATTTGACGCCCACGCTGTGGATTTTGACGAGTTGCTCAGCCGACTAAGGTCATACAAGCCTGAAGAAGCCACAGCCAACGAGCTATACAAGGAGTCACAGCGTCAACTGACAGGCAAGGAGCGTGCAGCAATAGAGAGAGTGAAGATGCCGGAGCTGGCACCTGAAACACGCATACATTCGCTCAGGGACGAGGTCAATCAGGGCTTAAGTTACGAGCAGGCAGTGACAGAGGCACACAGGTGTCTGAACTGTAAGAATCCGACGTGTGTGGAAGGCTGTCCGGTGCATATAGAGATACCCCGATTCATCAAGCATTTAGAAAAGGGCGAGGTAGCCAAAGCCGCAGCGGTGATACGTGAGTCAAGTTCATTGCCGGCAGTGTGCGGGCGTGTATGTCCTCAAGAGAAACAGTGTGAAGCACATTGCATACATCTGAAGATGGGTCATGAGGCAGTTGCCATAGGCTACCTGGAGCGTTTTGCGGCGGACAATGCGGCTGCTGAAACAGTGAAGGCGGAGAAGAAGAACGGGAGGAAAGTGGCGATAGTAGGCAGCGGTCCGGCAGGATTGAGTTGTGCGGGCGACCTGGCCAAATGGGGCTACGATGTGACTGTTTTTGAGGCACTTCATGAGATAGGCGGCGTACTGAAGTACGGCATACCAGAGTTCAGATTACCCAACCGTATAGTTGACAAGGAGATAGATAATCTGAAACAGACAGGGGTAAGTTTCGAGACAGACACAATAATAGGCAAGACGCTGACGACAGAGGACTTGTATGAGGCGGGTTATGAAGCGGTCTTCGTAGGTTCAGGCGCGGGATTGCCACGTTTTATGGGGATAGAGGGCGAAAATCTGAACGGTGTGATGTCGTGCAACGAGTATCTGACACGTGTCAATCTGATGGACGCATCGAACGCCAATAACGACACCCCGCTGTTGCATGGCAGACGCGTGGCAGTGATAGGCGGCGGCAACACAGCGATGGACGCAGTGAGGACAGCCAAGAGGTTAGGCGCGGAAAAAGCAATGATAGTGTATCGCCGCAGCGAAGAGGAGATGCCCGCCCGTATAGAAGAAGTCAGGCACGCCAAAGAGGAAGGCATAGAGTTTATGACACTACATAACCCTATTGCCTACAAAGCCGATGAACAAGGACGCGTGAAAGAAGCAGTGCTGCAAGTGATGACATTAGGTGAGCCGGACGAGTCGGGCAGAAGAAGTCCTGTCGAAGTGGAAGGCAAGACTGTGACGATAGAGGTTGATATGGTGATTGTGGCAGTCGGTGTGTCACCTAATCCTATTATACCGCAGTCGGTAGAAGGTCTCAATATCAGCAAGAAAGGCACAATAGTGGTGGAAGACGACACGTTGCAGTCGTCTATCCCTACCCTGTTTGCAGGCGGCGATATAGTAAGAGGCGGCGCGACAGTCATACTCGCAATGTCGGACGGCAGAAAAGCCGCCAAAGCTATTGACGAATATCTACAAAACAAGAATAAACAACAAAGGCTATGACCAAAGACTTATACATTGTTCTGATTTATTTCATTATAATCAATGCTGTAACACTGATTATGTTCTATGTTGACAAACAAGAGCATAAGCGTCATCACCACGCACACGGCATCAATTCGCACACGTTTTTGACGTTTGCGATTTTAGGAGGCAGTATAGGCGAGATACTGGGGATGATACTGTTCCGCCATAAAAGGCATCACAAGGAGTTCAAAGTGCTACTGCCCATTATTCTGGCTGCGCAAATAATAGTTGTACTGATAGTGTTGAGGATGTACTTCTCGACAGAGGTTGTGGATAACGGGACTTTGCCACCCGCATAGCGCGGACAGTCTCTATATTGGACAGTTAAAACTCGTTCCAACTATTCTTGTCCAATACGCGATAATTGATGGCTTCCCATATATGATTTGATTCAATATTGTCTTTGCCATCAAGGTCGGCAATGGTGCGTGCCACCTTCAAAATACGGTCATATGCACGCGCTGATAGACCGTTTTTTGTTATAGCCTGCTCTAACAGAGCCGAACCGGCAATATCCAAACGGCAGAACTGCCGCACCATTTTAGCGGTCATCTGCGCATTACAATAGATGGATGTTCCGTGAAAGCGCTGGTGCTGAATACGCCGCGCTTTGATGACACGTTCTCTGACCTGGGCACTTGATTCACCCGGTTCCTGCTTATGCAAGGTGTCGAAAGGCACAGCCTGAACATAGCACTGAATATCAATTCGGTCGAGCAATGGTCCGCTAATACGGCTATTGTATCGCTGTATCTGCGAAGGAGTGCAGGTACAGATATGCTGTGAATCGCCGTAATGACCACACGGACAAGGGTTCATAGCCGCAACGAGCATAAAAGAGGCGGGATAATCAACAGTCCGTTTCTGACGGGCAACAACAATATGACGATCCTCCAAAGGCTGGCGCAAGACTTCGAGCGTAGCACGCTTGTATTCAGGCACTTCGTCAAGGAACAGGACACCGTTATGCGCCAAACTGATTTCACCCGGACGGGGGTTGTTACCACCACCGATGAGCGCAACATCAGTAACCGTATGATGCGGCGAGCGGAACGGACGGGCAGTAACCAAGGCCTGATCAGGCTTCAAAAGTCCGGCAACGGAATGGATAGCTGTCGTTTCCAAGGCTTCTTCGAGAGTGAGAGGCGGGAGAATAGTGGGCAAACGCTTGGCAAGCATGGACTTCCCAGACCCGGGAGGACCAATCATAAGCATATTATGTCCTCCGGCAGCCGCCACTTCCATAGCCCGGCGCATCTCATACTGACCACGTATGTCAGCCATATCCTGGTCTGCAGTCAGACTATTGTTACGAAACTCGTCATCAGGATTAACATAAACCGGTGGTATGGACTGTTCTTCACGCAAAAACCTCACCACGTCCATCAGTGCGACAGCAGGAATGACCTCCAAGCCGTCAACGACAGCGGCTTCCTTGGCATTAGCAGCAGGAACGATGACACCCCGAAAGTTGTTTTGCCTGGCACAAAGGGCAATCGGCAACACACCATGAACGGGCTGAAGAGTGCCGTCAAGCGAGAGTTCTCCTATGAGCAGATAATGTTCTAACAAGTTGGTTTTCAAATGTTCTCCAACGCATAGGATACCAATAGCCAAAGGCAGGTCAAAACCTGTGCCTTCTTTACGGAGGTCAGCAGGAGCCATATTGACAGTGAGCTGTCGGACAGGCAATGAGAAACCATTGACCAGCAGAGCCGAACGGATACGTTCGCGGCTTTCTTTAACGGCCGTGTCAGGCAAGCCGACCATAACAAAATCCACTCCCGGTACCGCATGCATTTCGATGGTAACAACTTCCGCCCTGATACCTTGGACTGCTGCCGAAAAACATTTGATTAACATTCTGTTACAGTTTATTTATTATCTTTTTCAATTTTCTTTATCCAACAAATCAAGACGCGTTGACTGTCGGCGAAGTACGCAAAAAAACAGCGGCTACTTGGTTTGTTTTTCTTTTTTGTTCTCTTGTTTTTGTTTGCGCTGTGCATCGGCTTTTCGGCGTGCATCTCCCCAGTTGAAGTCGTGGCGATAGATGAGACCGAATCCTTGGACGGTATTAGCCTGCTTGAGCGAATACTTATCGACAGTATGGGTGAAACCCTTGACACGAAGTTTGCCGTCTTCTGTCAGCTCATACTCAATGTCCACATCTCCGAAGAAAGGCCGATTACTGAGGTCGTTATAACGATAGCCTACATTACCATTGATACTCAAGCGGTTGATAGGTCGTATCTGGAACTGCGTTTCATATTCTTGAGAAGCATTAGAGCCTTCTCCGTCTGTGCGGAAGTTAAAGCCGATGGTTACCATATCGGTTATTTTAGATAGCCACGAGTTGATTTGCCCTGTTACAGTAGAGGAAATGAGCGAATAGGTGTCGTTAAGTCCGGTAGAGGTGGTTTGCACATATTCAGGAGTAAAGAAGCGATTGAATACCAACAGATATACGACTTGACGCATAAGCATCTCATCACTATTGATGACAGACTTGACTTGCGATGAAACGGTTTCGTCAGAATGCGGCAGTTCGATACCAAACCGCAGAGTGGGATTGGACAGTTTGTCGTTAAGATAAATAAGACATTCGACAGGAACGGAGGTCCGGTTGGTGGTCAGTTGAGAGACATCGTTGCCAAAAAGGTCACGCAGTGAGGCTGTAACCGCATATTTTGCAGTAACATTGAGAATAGGTTCAACAGCATTACCACTCCAAATGACAGTTGAGCCATCAGCTATGGTAAAGTCACGTTTTATTATATTAGCAACCGTGTAAGAGAACAGTCCCTGCTGCAAAGTATATGTTCCAAAGAGTTGTACATCAGATTTCAAAGCGTCCCATCTCATACGCAGATTGCCTTCTCCCTTACCGGAAATGCCATCCCCGGAGCGTGAATTGAAGAGCAGATGTACATTGGCTGTAGGTGTGACATCAAGATTAAGATTCATTATGAACGGGTTTGAGTGCTGCGGCAGCGGCACACTATCAACAAGTTCGACGGCTTGTTCGTCTTTAACAAATTCTATGAAACTGTTGTCTTGTGCTTCGGAAGCCACTCCTGTATAGAAAAAGAAATCTGATTTACCTCGTGTGACGGCATTAGCGTCCAAGCGCGTACCGATTGCTTCGTCACCATAGAGATGCGCATCGCCTGAGGCATAAACTTTGCCATAGACACGCTGCTGTGATTGATATGGCAGATTGAGCACCATCATATCGCTGACGTTCATACGCAGGTCGTAGGCAAAGTCCTTGAATCTATCGTGTGTGACTATGCCGTCCAATGTACCGTAATGTCCGTCGTCATCGCGTACACTAATATGCGGGAAGGCTATAAAGGAGGTATCCATAATGACAGAGTCGGTGAAAGTATAACGGACTTGTGTGGCAGGCACTGTCAGGCAGGCGTTCTTTCCTAACAGACGGGCGCGAACCCAGGTGTCATAGTGACGGCCATAGACACCCAACCAGCCATAACCACGCCCGCCTATATCCGACAGTATCTTGGATGTCCAATGGTTAACCAAGTAAAGGTCGGCGGAGTCAAGCTGCATACTCAATTCCCAATATTTTTCGGAAGGAATGACCTTGCCTTGAAGGTCAACTATAGTGCGGTTGTCCTGATGCGCAATACCGCCGATGAGTACTTGATTGTTCTCTCGGTCAAGCGTGGCTGTGGCATCCAATTCGCCTAACAAAGTGTTATTAAGGTAGGCTTGCGGCAGATTGAGTCTGGCTTCAAGCATAGGTTGGGACAAGACTGAATAGAGCGTAACCCATCCTGTCATGTCGCCATCGGCTGTAATGGTTTTGTCGAGGTCGAAATTGCGCATTATGTATCCAAGGCTTATATTGCGCAAATCGACTCTGACAGAGTCGGTCATACGCGGTGACGCGACACCATTAGCGCGTATGAACTGCGAAGAACAAGAGAGGTCGAAACCACGGACAGTAACGGTTGTATCAGCCGCTTTGTAATCTATATAAGCATCGTTAAGCGACCACAATGTGTCTCTCAAATAGAAAGACGAGGGCAAGACGTGAACATCAACAAATGGCCGGTCATCATATCGGTCAAGACGTGTCAACACCTTTATTTCAGCCATCGGATGTTCGGCATCTATCTCGGAGAAATTGCATGTCAGGTCAATTGAGTCGTGACGGGCATCAAACAAGAGATTAGTTTCCGCATCCACAATTTTCAGCCGGGATGAGTCGTTGAGCGTAGGATGGTCAATAAGCGAAAGAGCCAGAACTGCATTGTCGTGCTGTTGCACCATCGAGAGAGTTATATCTTTGATTTCCATCTTTGGACTCACTAATGAAGGCACAAACAACTGTATGCCCTGCTCGTTTTCTGACTCGTGTATAAAGCCTTTTATCGTTTGTTTTTGAGGCAAATGAATATCTGTTTCTGTCAGTGCCTGAAGCACGCTGTCAGCCCGATTGATATAGCAGTAGAAATCAAGGTCGTTGGGCAGATGATGCGGTGGAGGAGTTTTCATCATATGCGGGAAAAGTGCATAGGCGAAATCATAAAGAGTCAGATGCAGAGTAGTCCAATTGAACTGTCCTTTTATATGAGCGTTGAGGTAATCAGAGAGGCATCGCAGACTGTTCTCCTTATCATTGTTCACAATCTGCAAAGATATTTTGTCTAATGCTATATGGTGACCATAATTGACCAAATGGAACGTGTCAGCGACAAGACTACCATTGAGATGGTCTAACCACTTGACCGGATCACCCCAAGCAGACAGATTGAGCCTGGCTTGCATATGCATATCCTGTTCCTCAACTTGGGGTACAAGATTGAGATTACCAAGGCACAGATGCTTGATATCCATGTGTGCATCTACCGACGGATTAGACTTGTCGAGATTCACATTACCGGTGATAAAAACATCTAAATTGGGGTCATCAGACGTTAGATCCGCTTGGAGACAACTGTTTGCGAGAACTGCTGTGAGTTTGATGTCCTTATACGTATAATCTTTAAAAACAAGCTGTTGCACTTCGATTTCACCTTGGGCATCCAAAGACTGACCTTTATGGTAATGCATATTGACGTTGCTCTGCATCGATAGGTCACCTATAGGCACTTGAGGCAACAATCGATGAAGTCGAAGATGCTGCGTACCTACCTTTCCTTCAAAATGCACATCAGTTAAAGATGTGTCAGCACACAGTCGCACATGAGTGGAAACGGACCCAATGTCAGTAATAAAAGCCCCGTTAAGAACCATATTCTCCAACCTTCCGCCTATGTGGCCACGATAATGGATATCACCTAAATTAGCCAATTCCTTAGGCAACTGAACAGGACGGCGCAGAATATCGGACAACAAGTCCTGCAACAGACTGTAGTTGAAATACAAATCCTGACACTCAACGCCCGTCTGCATCAGTTCAGGCTCAAAAGGATGATTAAACCTGAACTGACCTGTCAAAACATTTTTTTTGCGATAGGAGAAAAGTATCTTATCGGCAACAAGTGAGTCAAGCGAACCGTGAAATGAAGCCTCAAGAGCAGCATCTATACCTTCTAAACCCGCACGGACAGACAGATTATCCACCTCGGCAAGCAAACTGTCGCCAGATATGACAGGCAAAGCAAACTGCAAGTCTAACGGCGAAATACGCACATCATAATCCTTAGGCAAATAGTGATAGCGCAAACGAGCCTGATTAACAGTCACATTCCTTAATCGAACGGGCATATCCAGCACCTGACCGGCACTATCGGAAGAAAAAACGTCTATCAGGAAATCCGCATTGGTGCCACACGTGTCCTGCCACAGATTGATATAAGGCTCGTCCAAACGAACAGACGTAAAGTCGAGTTCGTTTCTCTTAAGTGATATCGGATTGAAACGGACATCCAATCCGGGTATCCATAACAATGTATCACCCTGTTGGTCACTTATATATACGCCATCTAAATGCAAGCGGTTAAGGAAACGGAACTTAATGCGCTCAACACGGATATCTGTACCTAACGACTGTGAGAGTTTCTCTGTCACCAACTGAATAACAGCTGTCTGAACACGACCACTACGCAATAACAATGCCACCGAACCTGCTATCAGTCCAATTACCACCGCCAAGACTACCAATATGCGCCTTACGTGTTTCATTCCTTCACAAATATCTCCGCCGGATATTCGACTTTCACCAAATACAGTCCTTCTGCCGGAGCCGACTGACCTGCCGCACAGCGGTTTCTCACGGTCAGCACATCCGCGAACTGCTCCTTGCTCATCTTTCCTCTTCCCACTTCAAAAAGCGTTCCAACCACTGCACGAACCATATTTCTCAAAAATCGGTCTGCCTCAATGGTAAAAACAGCCGCGTTTCCGGTGTGAACCCAACAAGACTGACTGACAGTGCAAAAAGTGGTTTTGACATCCGTATGCACCTTGCAGAAAGACGCAAAATCGTGTCTGCCAAGCAATAGTCGGGCAGCAACGTTCATCTTCTCATAATCCAATCCACCAGCCACCCGTGCCGCAAAACCATACGCAAAAGGATCCTTGCAAGTCGTGATGAGATACTCATACCTGCGTGACAAAGCATCATAACGTGCGTGGGCTTGAGGAACCACCTGGACTATCTCTTGTACCGCTATTGATTGCGGAAGCAAGTTATTGAGCCGTGCTGTCAACTGTGACAACGGTAACGCCAACGAGTCAAAATCCCAATGCGCCCACATCTCACGGGCATGTACGCCTGCATCTGTCCGACCGGCAAAAGTGAGCGGTACAGGCTGACGCAACAAAGTGGTCATCGATCTCTCCATCACCTCTTGAACAGTCACACCATTAGGTTGCACCTGCGAACCGTGATAATCAGTGCCTACGTATGAAAAGCGAATGAAGTAACGCATTTATCTCCACCGATAACTGACCTTTATAAGCAATAAAGCAGAACCCGCCTATCAGCACCACACTGCGAACTATACTGCTCACCCACACCTGACCAATAGGCAAAAAACGCACCAACAGAAAATTGATTACCAACACACTGACTAACAGCACCAATGTCTTCATCTCTGTCTTGCAGAACGGTGACAATCGCATTTTGCCCACCACAACACCTGTTATCAACACACTATAACAAATATAAGACAGCAAGTTGCTCCATGCCGAACCGTCCATTCCGTAAATGGGTATGAGATAATTGTTAAGCAGTATGGCACTCAGTGTCAGCACTAAAGAGAACACCAATGTCAAACCATAATATGCGCCATACGTCAGTGCCGCTACAGACACTTGAACAGTCGCCATCAGAAGTTGCGCCAAACCTAATACAAACACTGTTTGCTTTGCCGCGACATACGTCTCCCCGTTAGGTAAAATATGGAAAATCAGGTCTATATTAACCCATATGAGCAGAAAAATCAGGCTTCCTACCAACAGCATAGAGTTAGTCACCTGTTGCATCAAATGCTCCGCATCTGTCAGGTTATGTTCTTTGAGAGCCGATGCTAACTGAGGTGAAGCAATGGCTGTCAGCGAACGATAAGGGATAGACACCATCACAGCCATATAAGTGGCTATTGCAAAGATGCCTGTATAGTTCAGTCCCATCTTTGCCGTCACAAAAAAAGACGACAGCATAGGTGCAAAAACCGATGCTAATGCCGACAGAACCAAGAAAGACATATATCGCAAGTATGACCTCACCAAAGGCCGGTTGTCACGCAGAAAATGCATATCAGGCACAAATCGCAACTGTCCTATACGGCACACATAAACGATGTTTATCAGGCTCGCCAAAGCATACGTAACGCATAGGGCAACCACAAATCCGTCCATTGACAACCACCGGAAAGCATACAGCAAGTACGACACCAGCAGCCCGAGACGCACACCAACTTCACGAACGGCACGTGGCACCACAATACGCATCAGCACATTGGCATTGCCCTCAAATACTGCCTCATAAAGCATAAAAAAAGCCAAAGGCAACACAAAATAGTAGTAATCGACAAAAAGCGGTGACTTCTCGCCAAACCATTGTTCAATCGGCGTACGACACAATAAAAAAACTACTGAGAAAAGCACAAATCCAGCCAACGGGATGACCAGCGTCCAAAAGAAGAAACCGTGGTGATTGTGGTTGTCTTTGCTCTTGAAATACGGGAAGAAACGAATGATAGACGACATGCTGCCCAACTGCGCCAAACCTACCAACAGGGTGGCAGAGTCAATAAGTACACGCGCCAAACCTATCTCTTCCGCAGTCAGGAAACGTGTCAGCACGAAAAAAGTCGTTACGAAACCTATCGCCACGCCTGTATATGTGGCGATAGTGCCTCGCAACGACTGTCGTGCTATGATTCCCATTGCGGTTACATCAGCGGCCGCGTCCTTGTTCCGGCAGCGCAACTGCTCTTTCTGGTTTCGGCAACGCAACTTCTCTTTCAGATTTCGACTCCGTCTCTTTCTCTATACTAAGCAGCTCCACGTCAAAAATCAGCGTGCTGTAAGGAGGTATATTGCCTGTTGCACGCTCGCCATAACCCAACTCCTGAGGAATATAGAAACGGAACTTGGAACCTACAGGCATCAGTTGCAGACCTTCTGTCCAACCGCTGATAACTTGGTTCAGACCGAAAGTTGCGGGTTCGCCGCGCTCAACGGAACTGTCAAACACAGTACCGTCAATCAGAGTGCCGTGATAATGAACCTTAACTCTGTCAGTTGCCTGAGGCTTCGGTCCTTTGCCCATCGTCACTACCTCGTACTGCAAACCGCTCTCTGTAACCTGCACACCTTCTTTCTGTTTGTTGGCCTCAAGGAAACGCTCGCCATCACCTTTCGTGTCGCCGTACTTGAGGAAGTTCATCGTATTCTGGATGTACTCGCCGGCGGATTGTTGGTCAAACTGGGTGTCGTGACCCTTCATACCGTTGATGAAACCTTGTTTGATAACCGGAAAACGTGTTTCCAACTTAGGCTCACCTATCAACCCTGTCGCCTCTTGCTCCTTGATAGTCTTACCAATCTGCTCACCCATATTCATCATCTGAGGATTGACTACTTTCATCTTCAACGCTTTGTTAATCTGAGTGATAAACTCTTCTTGATCATCACCCGTCGAATCAGAAGCCAAAACATACATCTTAATCTCACTGCCGTTCATCATACCAAAAGCATAGTTGATACTGTCGGTGAAGTTCTTGAGTTCAATAGTCTTCACTTTGGTCGGGCATTTGCCTTTTACGGGTTTGCCGGCCTCAACCGAGTCTTGAGCCATCATTGATACCTGATATTTTGACTGGAAGAACTGCCTGGCTGCATCGCTGGTCATAACGGTCGTATCTTCGTTCAAACCGTTAATCAAACCTTGAAACAGCACTTTCTCATTCAGTTGCCAGTTCTTGTTTTCTGCCAGACCGGCTTTCTCGAACGACTTGATTGCCATTCCTATGTTCTTACCTACTGATGCCACCTCGTCCAACTCTTCCACCTTGCCGTCGTAACCGCGCTGGAGGGCATCGATAAACTCCGCTATCACTGCATCGCTGCTGTCTTCCTGCAACTGCTGCATCTTAAGCATTGAGCCGTTAACGTAACCTAATGCGTAGTTAACTGAATCATGCACATCGTTCATCACAACATCCTGTGCCTTGTACGAACTGCCGCAACTTACCATCGTCAATGCGGCTATGAACAAATAAATTGTCTTTTTCATTGTTTTTTGTTTATTATTTGATTTTGTTTCTTTATTCTATTCCCAATAGTTCAACTGTGAATATCAGCGCAGCGTATGGAGGAATGCTGCCACCCGCACCCTGCTCTCCGTAACCAAGCTGATAAGGTATATACAGTTTGTATTTCGACCCTACCGACATCAGTTGCAAACCTTCCGTCCAACCCTTTATCACCTGATTGAGAGCAAACTTTATCGGCTCACCACGACGATAACTGCTGTCAAACACCGTACCGTCAATCAGCGTTCCCTCATAATGAACCTTCACTGTATCAGTGGCTTTGGGCTTTTGACCTATCGTGCCTTCCAACACCTCATACTGCAAGCCAGATGCCGTTGTCTTGATCTCTGCACGTTTGCCGTTCTCCGCAAGAAACTTCTCTCCATCGGCTTTGGCGGTTTTGGCGGCACCCATAGCCTGCTCCACCCCTCTGCGGAACGCCTCATAATCAAGTTCCGGAATACCATATTGCTGCAATACTCCCGCTACCTGCAATCCTAATTGAAAACTGATTTCATTCATATCTGTTCTTTTTTCTGTTGTTTTTCTAACTCGCTGTCCATCACATTTTTCGCGCCTTGTAAACCGGATAAATGCGCGAGGTACAGTATGTGATTAATATGTGATTCCCGTATCCTGATAATTACTACTGCGCAATCACACCACAAACTAACGCCGCAAAAATACTATAAAATGCTGAAAAATACACGAAATGAGCAAAAAAACTTTCCTACTTGAGAAGCTGGTTCATTCTCGCTATGTATTTTCCTATTATATCAAATTCGATATTAACTTTCGTTCCCTTTTTAATATATTGGAAATTAGTTACTTGATAAGTATATGGAATTATACAAACGCTCACATATCCTTTGCCGTCCTTCACATCAGGCTCACATACAGTCAGACTGACACCGTTGATACTTACCGAACCCTTGTCTACGCAAAAATAACCCCTGCGTATCATCTCTTCGCTGCTGTCATAACAGAACTTGTAGTACCAACTGCCGTCCGTCTCTCTTACCTCCACACATTCAGCCATCTGATCCACATGACCCTGTACTATATGCCCGTCCAACAGTTTGTCCAACGACATGGCACGCTCCACATTCACCCAATCACCCGCTTGCAACAGGTCTAAATTAGTGAGCCGCAGCGTCTCTTGCATCGCAGTCACCGTGTACAATTCACCCTCGTTCTTCACGACCGTCAGGCACACTCCGTTATGCGCTATCGACTGGTCAATGGCAAACTCACCGCCATCTTCTACAAAAGGGTTACGGAACGTGAAGTGTTTGTTCCCCTGTTCCGTCTCGATGCGCACTACCTGCGCCATCTTTTCTACTATTCCGCTGAACATATCTTTGTTTGTTTTGTTTCTTCTTTTAGTAGTGATGGATACCCATCCCTCACATAAACTCACAACAAAAATCTCTCCCTCACATCTCTCACAAAAACGCCGCAAATGTACGCTTTTTACTTTATTCACGCAAAACAAAAAATCCCCCGCAATTTGATTGCAGGGGATTCTTCGTATCTCGCCTGTTTTATTTTCCGTAAACCACTTTCTTGCCGTTGTGGATATATATCTGTTGCGGTTGCGGCTCTCTTACCTCACGGCCAAGCACGTCATAGTACTTGCCATCGCCTTCCGCCTCAGTCTCATCCACCGCCGTCACCTCTTCACATGCCTCGCCGCGCATAGTGAAGTAACGTGGTGCCACACCTGACGATACAGGAATCTCCAAGTATGCCTTGCCGGCGTGGTTCATAAACTTACCTACACCCTGTGATGTGCCTTTGGGCCAGTACCAGCCGCCCTCTCCGGTCGTGGCACTGCGGGTCAGCATATAGTGGACATGCTCGGTGTTGATATATGTGTCGGTCAGACTTCCCTTCAGCATGTTGGTGGGATAAGTGTCTGACGTCACTGCCTCATACAACTTATATGTCTTGCTGGCTGTTCCGTAGAATACCACACCCGTATATGCCGGTACCACACTGATAGTCTGATACTGAAGGTCTCTGCCGCTGATACCTGTGTAGATGATTGCCGTCAATTCAGTCGGTACAACGTATGCCTTATCCGAATACAGCGACAGGAATCCGTACTCTGACAGCGTCAGCTCCAATGTCGGCTGATACTTCTGCGTCACAAAGATTGGATTGGTGAACGTTGCAACGTATGTCACAATACCGCCTTCTACGGTCTCTGTAACCGTTCCGTTCTCCTGCTCGTTGTGCGATGCGTCGTTGCCGCATACACGCTCGGCAACGCAAGTCTTGTAGTCCGCACCCCACGTATATGTAGGCTCCTGCCAGTCGTGACCTAACGCCATTATCGGCAATACAACAGTCTGTTTCTTAAAGGCTGTGTTGACAAACGTTGCCTCGTAAGTGATCGAACCCGCTGCCTCACAAGTGGCATCAACAGTCGTTACAACAATGTCTGTCACCTTTTCCGTCTCTACGTGGGAAGCGTCTTTCGTGCAAACACGTGTGGCTGTACACTCTGTGTATTCGGTGTTCCAACTGTATTCCGGCTCACCCCACGTATGCTCGTGTGAAGGTGTTGCTACATCAAAGTTTGCTGTCAGTTTCACATCCTCCGTTCCCATAACGAACTCTATTGACTCACCACCGGCATAAGAAGATTCCACACCTGCTACCGTTTGTGTCCAACCGGCAAAAATGTAACCTGTAGCTGCTTCGGCTATCAAGGTTTGTGTGTCTCCCTTCTTCATCGTATAAGAAGAAGCTGCCATATCATCGGCATTAACCTTCACTACACCGCCTATAGTAGGATAAACCTCCACTGTCAGTGTGTAGAAATACTCGTAATATGTCTGCTTCTTAAAGGCGGGATTCTCGAACTGGGCAGTGTAAACCTTTGTAGTGCCTTCCATGGTAACGGTTGCCGTAACAGGCTCAGTTTCAATATGCGAAGCATCGTTGCCGCAGACACGTGTTGCAGTGCATGTCGTATGGTCGTTGCTCCACTCATAGGTCGCCTCACCCCAATCGTGTCCAAGCGGCATAATATCGGCTTCTACCTTTGTCTGCGTCCCAAAGAGAGGATTGTCAAACGTTGCCGTATAGGTGGTTTCGCCTTTGGTATCGCACGTGGCAGGCTTCGTAACGGCAGATGTCACCGTACCGGATGCCTCCTCAATGTGAGAAGCGTCACGCAAACATACACGTTTGCCTTTACACTGCGTATTGCCGTTGCTCCACTCATAGGTCGCCACACCCCAATCGTGTCCAAGAGCTGCGATGGTCTCTGTTGTGGTTTGAGCCTTGAAAGCGGGATTTTCAAAGACTGCCGTATAAGTGGCAGTACCGGTCGTTTCGCAAGTAGGATCTACTGTTGATGTCAATGTGGCGGTTTTCGTTTCCGTTTCCACATGTTCTGCATATTCCTGGCACACACGGGTGGCCGTGCAATTGAGACCATCCCAGTCATAGGACACTTCGCCCCAAGTGTGTACGTGTGTAACCTCACTGAAGTTTGCTGTCAGGGTTATATCTTCTTCTCCCATAACGAATGTGATTTCCTCAACTCCGGCATAAGGAGATTCCACACCTGCCACCTTTTGAGTCCAACCGGCAAAATTGTAACCTGTAGCTGCTTTGGCTATCAAGGTTTGTGTGTCATCCTTCTTCATCTTATATGAAGATTTTGCCATATCAACCTCATTCTCTTTCACCACACCACCTGCCGTAGGATTGACAGACACATTCAGTGTGTACAGTCTCTCGTACTTTGCTAAAATAACTGTAACTTCTTCGCCCATAGTATAGTGTAATGTATGGTCTGTTCCTATTATGGAAGAGGTTTCTCCTATCGTCAACTCCCAGCCTGTAAACACATATTCGGCATCCTCCTGCGCCTCAAGATCCAACTCGGTGCCTTTGGCTATCATCAGGTGGGCGTAATGATCAATTGTATATGAAGTCCCGCCTATAACCACTTTGTTGTCCCCTGCTTCAGGACTGACAGCAATGGTCAATTGATACAATTTATTGAACTTGGCGGTCACAGTGACATCAGTTGTACCCATCGTAAATGTAGTGGTCACATCAGTCAATGAAGACAAATTGCCTTCACCGTCTGTTATTTCCCAACCTGCAAATTGATAGCCTGTTGCTTCCACGGCAATCAGTTTCTGTTCAACTCCTTCAGCCAATGTAACAGTGGTTACCTCTATATCATTGTCTCCTTTAACTATACCGCCTTCGGTAGGATTGACAACGACTGTCAGCGTATGGCCGGTTGTCGGTTCGAATTTGGCTGTCAGCGTTGTCTCGCCGGTCCCCATCGTGAAGATTATAGTCTCTTTTGTTTCGGAAGAAATAGTACCTCCTTCCGTTACCTCCCAACCGACAAAATGATACCCTTGAGCAGCCACGGCGGTCAGAGTCTTGGTATCGCCTTCCGCCATATAAGCATACGTTATCTCCTCTTCGTTTTCTTTCACAATACCGCCTTCTGTGGTTTGGATAATCAGCGTGTAGGTCTCCGGCTCTTCTTCCATATCCTTCACCAAACGTACCGAATAGCCGAAATCCCATCCAATGGACTTTTTGGGATAGAACTCAGTTCCGTCAAACTTTACCTTAAAGACATTGTTTTGCGCATTACCCAGATCGGAAGACGAAGTCCAATAGTAACCTGCCGTTCCTATGTCAGCGACACTCTTACTCTGACGCATACCGGCTGCGGGCAGGAACACCGCACCCGCCTTCTCCATCTTCTGCCACGACTGATCAGTGGTGGAATAAGTGTTGTTGACATAAAACAATGCCGTCTGTATTTGATTGGCAAACACGCCGTCAGTCTCTGTCAATGTCTGCGCAGCGGTGGCAAAAGTGCACCCCCCCGGCAACTGCCAGTCATCCGGCAATATAATCAAACCGTTTACTCCATCCACAGTACCGAAACCGAACAGACCGGTGGCGTTATCACGACTGACAAACAGGTAATTCCACTCATCTGCAGTCATTGTGCGCCAAATACCCGCTTGATTGCCTCCGTTAACTATCGGGTTGTTACCAAAATCTTCAAAATCAATCTCATCACCCATCGGAGCATTCCTGCGCGTTGGAGAACTGAATTCTTCATCAGGATCCGCCTCTCCGCCGAATGGGAAACATCCTTGACATGCTTTCGTAGGTTGATCGCCATAACCATAAACGAACATATCAATCCAACCTGTATAGGTCGCTTTGGCTATTTCCGAATTATCCGCACCAACATAGTCCTTCTGTTGAAGCGCAAAACGCCAGATACCGGTGGTTTGCTGATACTGCAAGTTTCCCTGAGAGAACGAAACCTGGCCGCCATCTTCATTTATAGTGAAAGAATGGAAGGTAAAATTCTTATTCACACCTTCTTCTGTTTCCTCTACATACGGAGAAACAAGACGCACCGACTGACCTGAAGCACGGGGTTCGCCTACCCTTGGGGCTACCAACATCTCGGTAAAGCCCAGACTGTAAGCCGTACCCTCGTCTGCCTCAGAAGAAGACCAGTAATAGCCGTATTCGCCGATATTGCTACAATCCTGACCGGCACGTGAACCCGCCGCAGGAAGGAAGACGGCTCCGTTATCCTCCATACTCTTCCACTGGGTGGCAGTATACTCATTCAGCCCGTAACTGCCGGGATCATCATTGGTGTAGTAACCTTCTGCATTGTCTGTCCAGCCGGCATCATAAAGACTGATAAAGTCCAAACTGGGAGGCATGTTCCAGTCGTCAGGCAGCAGAATCAGACCGTTCACACCGTTCACCTTGCCAAGACTGAAACGATCACGTGCATTTTCGCGGACATAGAACAGGTAGTGCCATTCGTCAGCCGTCAGCGTACGCCATGTACCCGGAGCATAAACATTATTGCCATAGACGATTTGGTTATTACCCCATTCAGTCCACGTGTACTCTTCCATCGGAGCATTGCGCCGTCCGAAGGCATCATATGGATCGGGGGTCGGACTGTTGCCCACAATAGGGAATGTAGTCGCGCAGGAAACACAATTGTACTCGGTTGGATTAGCACCTGTTCCCCAACCGAACAGGTCAATCTTACCGACGGTGCTATTGCCTATCTGCGAGTTAGCCGCACCTACGATGTCATACTGATGCGTGGCGAAACTCCATTCGTTCTTACCCGCTTTGTACTGCAGGTTGCCAGGGGCAAATACCACTTTCGTATTATCCCCAACGGAGAACACACCCTGTACCGCATCCTCGGGTATGGCGGCGCGAACCGTGTTCATACAGACAGAACACAGCAGAACTGCCAAAACAAGAAAATTCTGTTTTTTCATATTCATAAATGTTTGTTAATTATAATTATCAACTATCAATTATCATTTATCAACGCTCCCTGTGCCGTATAACGTCTGCCGTTGCGCTCTATATAAAGCACACCGTTCTCTATGTACTTGCGGACAGGCTCTACCTCCTTCAACTCTCCGTTAACAACCTCCAGTTCGCTTACCTGCTCTCCGTCTTCTCCTTCAACCACTATGCGAACCTTGCTCACATTCATATCCACTAAGCTGCGGAACATACCCCTGTAAGCGCGCATGTTGGTTCCCTCATCCTGATTAGGATAATATATCTTATTGTTCTTCAAGCCCATATAACGATTGCCTGTTTCCGAACCTTTCAAAACACCCGTACGCAATACACCTACCAGATAGACATCACCCTGCGAGTTATAACCCTCAAGATTGATTATGTCAAAACCTGAATTGATATCCGCTTCCGTGTCGATAACCACATTCGGGAACACAAACTGCGTCTTTTCCGCCAGCTTGGCATTGGCATTGACTATGTACCCCTTGCCTGCTGTCAGCATCTTAGCCTGCGCGAAGTACAGCGTCAAGCCCGACTCCTCATTGCCCTCGGTGTACCTGAACTCATAGACGCGGGATGTCATCTTTGACACACTGAGCAGAGCCGCATTGACATTAAACGGCAGGCACAGCGTTGACCATTTGGCTTTCTCAAACTGACGGTTGTAAGTTACCGTCGTTGCGCGTTTGCCGTTGTACTTGTTGGAGAAGTCCGTGTAATAGTCAGGTGTCTTGTCCTCATACAGGATGATATGCAACTCATCGTTCTCCGGGTCTTCGGGGTCTTCCGGTTCCACCACTGTCTCCTCCCATGAGGCGTACAGAGTGATGTCGCCGGTGTAAGCGGTAGCTCCGAGAGTGGTGACTGCGCTGCTCGTGCAGTCCGCCGTCAGATACCAGCCGAGGAAGTTGTAACCCTCCTTGCTGGCTCCGGCGAGCGTGGTCGCCGTGCCGTAGGTGTGAACCGTCGGATAACCAGATGCGTGCGTGCCGCTGAACTCGACACCACCCTTGTCCTTATATATAATATTGTACTCCTGCTTCGCCTGCTTGAACGTGGCGGTATAAGTCATATTGCCCGTAACGGTGAACGTGCGCACGGCTTCGGTGTTGTTGTCCTCCGTCCAGCGGTCGAACTCATACCCTTCGTTCGCCACAGCGGTCACGGTAACGTTCTGTCCGTCCTGGCAGAGATAGATATACTGATACCCCTCTACATTGACCGTCAGCGTGCAGACATCGAACGTCGGAACGAACATTCCGCGCACCTGCATACCGAGATACGTCTCGTTGCCCAAGCAGTCGTCCTTGTCCATCGTCTGTACGTAATACTCGTTATTGCCTGTACGTACCAGAGCGAAACTGTTGTATTCCTCCTTGCCGTAACCGGCACCTTGTGAGCAACTGTTTGCACCGTGCTGTCCGAACTGCCGTGACCAATAGTACTGCCAACCGTTGTCGTACTGTTTCGACCCCATATACCCGCCTCCGGGCAGAACGATGTACATCGTGTTGTCGTACTTGTTGGTGAACGTGTTGTTGCCGGTTATGACGGACTGCTCTTTCAGCTGGTAAAGGTCCTCCTCGTCCGGCATACGCCATTCGATGCCCATGTTCACGATGGCGGCATCCTGCGTGTCGGTCAGACGGTCGTAGGTCCGATAGCCTGTTACGTCCAGGTTCCTCTGGTGGTCCGAACTGAAACTCGTGCCCGCCACTGGGTCGCCCCAGCGGAAATAGTCGCCAAGCGCATCCACG
This sequence comes from Paludibacteraceae bacterium, assembly GCA_024683975.1. GTDB lineage: Bacteria > Bacteroidota > Bacteroidia > Bacteroidales > Paludibacteraceae > Colicola. The sequence continues at coordinate 4,438 of JAIKXR010000142.1, read as the reverse complement.
CTGCCAGCTCCCACGTTACGGTCAGCCCATGCCACGCCGTAACCCATATCCACGGGCGTGTACCACAGACCGTCCTTGCCCTGACGGGGGCGGAGGTCATACAGAATCTTCATCGTGGTCTCAGTCACCGACTGATAGACGCTGACCTCTGCATCGGGCGACATCTCCGGTGTTTCCGGCTGTTCGGGTTCGTCATTGCTTGTAAAGACGGCAGTATAGGCCATATCGTCGGTCATCGTGAACGTGCGTACGGCATCAGTTTGTCCGTCCTCCTCCCATTTCACGAACTCCGCGCCTGTCTCGGTCGCGATGGCGGTGACGGTGACTTTCTGTCCCTGCTGGCATATATAGCGGTACTCGTAACTGCCCACACGGATAGTCAGTGTATAGGTTACGAACGGCGGCGTATAGACGGCGCGCACGGGCGCGGCAAGGTGGATGTAACCCATATTCATTTCAAACGAACCGGTATAATTGGTGACCATTCCGGCGTTCGTCCAGTGACCGGGCGTGTTGATTTCCAACAGTTCGCTCGTCCACAGGAAAGCGGCGGATTTGTAGTTCAGCCACGGACTGACCTCAGATGAACCGTCATAGTAGTCATAGTGTCCCGTCGGCGGCATATTGATATACAAATCTTCATCATCGGGGTTGGCAAGAAGGTTTCCATGACCGACAGTTTTGGTGATTAACTCATTCCATTCGTCATAATTGGGCGTGTGCCAGTCATTACCCATCTTGACAGTCGCCACATCGTCTTTGGCGGGAAGGGTGAATCCCGGATTAAGACTGGTCACATTGGCATAGCCTGTGCTGCTGAGCGGCAACGGTCCGACAACCGTTTTACCCCAGTTGTAATAGTCGCCCGTAGCCGATTCGGACGCGGCACCCACGTTGCGGTCCGCCCAAGCGATGCCGTAGCCCATATCGGTGGGTTTGTACCACAACCCGTCCTTGCCCTGGCGCATGTCAAGGTTATAGAGAATCTTGGTCGTTGTCTTGCTTACGTTCTGATAGACATTCACCTCCGCATCGGCCGACACGATGGGTGTCTCGGGGTCGGGGTCGTCCGGGTCATCGGGGTCGGGGTCGTCCTGCGTGCCGGGGTCATCGGGATCCACCGGGTCGGGCAGCTGGTCTGCCAGACTCTCGTCACCGGCGGTGAAGTCAATCACGTTGTTGGACGATTCGCCGTTGGTGCGGGTGGCGTCAGTGATGGCATGGACATGGATATAGTAGTTGCCGTTGTTGTTCACCAACTGCACATACCCTCCACGCAACAACCAGTTGTCCTTGACAGGTATCATTATTCCTCCACCATAATCCTCTTCATAGTAGTGCATTATCCACGACGCATCGCCGCCGCAGGCATAGTTCTTGTTGTTGCTGCGTGCTATCTCCGCATTATCACCGCAAGGTATGCTCCCGATGAACACCGTACCGGGCTTCAACGTGCTGTTGATAGGATAGTAACCGGTCGGAATGCCCGCTTCGCCACTTGCAACCACGAAATTGATCAGAATCTGACAATAGTCAAAAGGCGAAGAAGAACCATAAAAATACCGCCATGTCTTGTTGGTGCCGTCTACCACAAAGTTGTTGGGCAGGTGGTTGGTCTCGTTGTATTGGAACGAGCGGCCGTTTACCCAGCTCGACTCAATCGGAAGAGTGCTCTGATTATACTTATATCGGTAATCCTCCTTGAACGTGGCGTAATTGAGCAGTTCGTTGGTATATACCTCTATGTTATAGGTACGTCCATCCGCGTCAAAGACCGTAGCCTTGAGGTGGGCAGCGCGCACATAGTCTCCGTAGTAGAGCAACTGCGCCTTTTGGGCGGAAGTAACGGCACGTTGCGTCCCGTCCTTGAGTTCCACATAACTGTCCGCAGGCGAAAGATTAGCGGCAAAGTCCTTGTAACTCGTTATGGCATCGGATATGTTCCCGTCAAACTGCAGACGGACAGTCATACCGTCTTTCTCAATGATGACGGCAAACTTGGATGTCATACTGAAAGTAGTGTATTGCGGGAAGTCAAGAACGCCGGTGGAACGGTATATGTTGTAAGTTGTCTCGTCCTCGGGATTGTCACTTCCGCCTTCGCCGCCGTCATCGCCGCCTTCGCCGAACTGCGCATAGTAGGTCTGCGCCGTGGTCTGCTTAAGAATAACGGCTTTTTCCACTTTCGTGCCGCCGGTCGGAGCGGTGTACCAGCCCTTGAACGACACCCCTTCCTTCACCGGGTCGGCGGGAACGGTCTTGGCTGTATAGTCACTTCTAACCACGCGGCGCAAATCTTCGTTGTAAGTGCACCCCGTCTCCCACGTGCCGCCGTTGGTCTTGCAGTCGAAAGTCAGGTATGTGAACTCGTTCTCCTGCAGCGTGCACATATACGGGAACAGAGAGGACATCGTGTTGCTTGAGTTGCTGCCCTTCGCCACTTTGGTCAGCGGGTCCAGACCTTTCTGGTAATTGAACGTGCAGCTGGAGTACAGGTAGCCGGAGAACCAGCCGTATGTCGGGGCGGTACCGGCAGTGGTGTTGCCCCAGTCTGTCCAGTACATCCGCACATTGAGCGCGCCGCGACCGAACTGACCCGCGTTCTGAGCCATCGGATTGTAGTTCAGCATCCGCTTCATACAGTTTTCTATGTCGTTGCCGCAGCGGTCCTGAAGCGAGGTCGCCATTATCTCAAGCGACTTGAAATAGCGGTAATAACTGTTCCTGTACGTGCCGAACATGCCCTCGTAGCAACGGGATGCCAGTTCTTCTGCAGGCAGGCAGTACCAGTCGTTCTCCCCGTTGTAGATGGAGGGACACATGTTGAACATAAACGCATAGCAGCCCTCCGCCAACTGCTGGGAAGGCAGATTAGGCAGTCTGGTTCCCGAATTGTAAGCCGTCTGCGAGCAGAAATTGTTCATACAATACTCGAACATGTGGGCGTAGCAGTAAGGCTGCATCACCATCGCCGGCAGCTCTGGCGAGTCATACAGACCCGTATTGTAGGCGAACATATAGGCATAGCAGTAGGGCTTGAGTTCCGTTGCGGGCAGCACCATCTCCTTGGCGTGAGCAAGGCAGGTGGTGGAAGATGTCGTGTGATACGTTCCCGACATGGAGAACACACTCGGCGGATTAGGGCAGAACAACCCATAGAAGCAGTAATCGCACGGGATGGCGGTCAGCGAAGAGAAGTTGTCACCGCCTATCAGCGACATCACATTGCCCTTCAGAGCGGGGTTGCCGCCGGTGATCGCGATGGAGAGGTAATCCGTGCTGCTGCGGTTGAAACCCGCAGGGTTGGTTCCCTTGAAGCGTACATAGCCTGTCAACGGGTGGGAAACCGAATATCCCTGGACGTCAATACGTGTGTCCGCCTCCGTTATCTTTATCCATTCGCCTCCGTCAAGAGAATACCAGAAATCGGGCCACTCGGTCACCGTACCGGTCATCTTGACATTGACAGTGGCGCTTCCTTCTATCATCAGATACTCGTCCACCTGCGCCGTAGCGGGCATGGCGAACAGCATCATAAAGGCAATCAGACTGCCGAAAAGAGATAAATGTTTTTTCATAGTCTTCGGGGTTGTGTTTTTATTACCTTGTCCGTGAACGGATAGAAACACTATACGTGGCAGGACATAAACGCGACAAAAATAACGTAAATATTTGATTGAAACAAAGATTACACATTTTTTTTACATTTTGTCGCATAATTCCATTTTTTTGCAACTGTTATCTCAACTGTTTTGCCCGTTATATTCGGATCTGCAAACATCTGAATACTGCTAACATATAATGAAATTCCAATTTCGTAAGTTGTAATTTCTTATCTGACAGTTCCCTTACACATTTAATATTTGGTACTCCTCGTGTATCGGGAACAATAGGAACTATTGATGAATAATTGATGACCTGCTCATATTACGCTTGTGTCTCACGTATCAGAAACAATAAGAACTATTGATGACTATTGATGACTAATTGATGTTAATTGATGACCAATTGACGACCATTGATGACCGAAACTGATTCGTGGTTAATTTATGTTAATTCGTGACAAGATGCGTCAGCATCATTAGCTCCATTCGTCTAATTTGTGAACAACAAGGAGAAAGATATTTTTTTGAATCATTTTTGATAATTTTGGACCAAAAGAAAAATACGTCAGCAGCACGACAAAGGGGCAGCCCTGCGGCCGCCCCTCTGCTTCTATATGAGTCTTTCGAGTCTCTATTCTCAACACTCAACTAATTGACTTTCTGTCCCTGTGCATTGTAGATAACGCCGTCGCGCTCGATGTACAGAACGCCGTTCTCTATGTACTTGCGGACGCTCTCAACTGGCTGCAAACCGTCGCTCGTAACCTCCAAAGCACCCATGTCCTCGCCGTCAACCACTATGCGTATCTGACTGATGTTCAGATTCTCAGTAC
>JAIKXR010000104.1 GCA_024683975.1 Paludibacteraceae bacterium | reverse complement strand
TGGCAAGAAGTGTTTTGCATTCACGAAGTTGGACGCGGGCGAAATCCGCCGCATCAAGAAGTCGGCGTTAATAATAGGAAGTGAGAGGGCAATGGTTCATTCTTGCGTTGCAATTACTGCTAGGATGCCATATTTCCTGAGCATGGCAACATATCTTAGGTTCATGGCGTCTGCGTAATCACGCATTATTGGATTTGAGACAGTACGGTCGTTCACGAGGTAGAGACAATCCAATCCCGCGAGCGGACGAACAAAATTTTTCCAGTCTTTTAAGTCATCAATATGTTCGTCCAGATACGACAGTCGAACCTTGCGGACATAACGGGACGAGAAATCGAACAGCTCTCTTTCGTATGAAATATCCTTAATCTGTGAGAGGTCAATGGCGTGAGGCGTGATGTCCTCCGTACCATCTGTCAGATCACCCGTCAGAAAGTCTTGATGTGTGTGGCCAACCATGTTTTAAAAAAAGAATTCTATCGGTTTGCCGAGTTCTTTTGCCCGCCTAAAAGCAGCAAGAAGCTTTTCGGTGGATGCCCTGACTTCGGATGGCGCTGTAGCGGCGTATTTTTCTGTCATTTCTATTGCTGCTTGAATTTTGCTGGCGGGTATTTCTTCCTCTTCATATTCGTCAATGATGGATCCCAAAGGCTTGTCGAATTGGCAAAAGAGCGGAAAGAGATTGTTGTAATCGCCTTTTGTTATCATGAAGTCTTCAAACTTGATATCCTCCCAAAGAACGCCATCGGGAATATTGTCAAGATTATCCACGTTTAATGGAATCGAAAGAATATAGCGGTGGTTACTGTCCATCTTTACATCTCCTCTCTTTTGAGAATCCTGAAATGCGTCATCATGTTGTACTCGGATTGGGAACGGCCGGTTTGTTTTCCGTTGGGCAGCGTCTTGTTGCCAAGGACATTGCCATTGATGTCGAGATAACATCTTTTTGACCTTATCGTAGTGTCTTGAAGCCGACAGTATCCTCCACGAATGTCGCAGACAACTTTAATGTCAGAACCAGGAGTATGGAAAACGATCTTCGCCCCATCAATTTGAGCCCCGCTTCCCGGAGCGAACTTGTCGACAAAGTCATTAAGGTTGATGGTCTGCCAGTTTTGGTGGTATTGTGCCGCGCGTCCCGCCGCACGATCTAGTTTTCGCCTTAATTCTTCATCTAGTTGAGCGAGCGCTTTTTGCGCAGCAACCCCTGAACTGTATTTTGTCTTTGAGTCAGACATCTTGACGTCTCCTTTTCTCGGATTTTTTACGCGTTCTGGTTTGATAGTCCGGGACATCCAGAACGGGGATGCCCCACTTCCTGAAAATCTTGCCGTCGTCTTTAGAGAACTTTCCGTATGCCAACACCTGCGACGGCTCGCACAACGCGAGTTTCAGTTCCAGTATTTGTTCCCCAACGGTCAGGTGTTTTTGCCTGCATCCAAGAACTCCAAGCGCATAACAGATATGTCGAGGATATGACTTTAAACCAATAGATGTCTCGACACTCCCAATTCGCAGGGACGGAATCACGCGAATGCCATGTAACAGGAAAAGACCGTTGGTTAGGGAATTGAGCAGAAGTGCGGCCTTTTGTTCTTGAAGGGAGAAATCCAAGCATGGACTGATGTCGAATCCTGTGACGCCGTAGTAGAGCGAAAGGTTTGCGGTCACCTTATCCAAGGTATTGAGGTATCCATATAAAAGTGGGTCTGCTTCAAAGAAAGTGAGAATCGTTTTTTTCGGATTGGATGCTTGATTACGTTTGTTGTATGGCCATATCTCTATGTCACAGGGAACTTCTTTTGGATATTTGAATTCCGTTAGATCAGGGAATCCCCAATGGTTAAAGCGAACGCCTTCCGTGCAGAGCAATTTCTGTGCTTGTTCGGCATATCTGAATAAGTTTATGTCTTTATGAATGTTCATGAAATGATTTTACCTTCAGGTGAAACCAATCTTCAAAATTTTTTAGAACGCGAACATCATCTGTTCCATCGTTTGTACAGTTGTTCTGAAGATAGGCGCCGGCGTTGGAGTTACCGTCTCTGCGATAATGTCGGCGACTTTTCGTGAAACGCCAAACAAGATTTCTATTTGCAGGGCAACCATGCCTCGCGTAGCAGAAAACGGAGCGAGAAGGTTTCTTGCGAACACATCTGCCTGCCACTCTGAATTCTTGAAAGTTGGAATGTTTCCGTTTTCTGCTTTTTTCCCAAAAGCAAGGTGCTGCGTGCGATGGAGGAAGAAATGCCCAAGTTCATGTGCTATCGTAAAGCGACAATGTCCATCCCCATTCATTGCTCCTGCATATATGGGTTCCTGGATCCTTATACAGAACTCGAAAGGATTCATTTCGGCTTCACGGTCGGGCATTTCCGATGGACTTACAATCTCATACCTGAATCCAGGGAATGCTTCTGGCATCTTGTGTTCCAGTATCCTGACAATGTCCAGATACCTTATGTCGGTTCCGTCTGTGAATAGTTTCCTTACCTGTTCGGCGGCATTTCGTATTTCGAATTCACTTCTTCCGCTGACACAGAAACCTTCTTTCATGCATTGACTCATGTGAAATCCTTTCAAAACAGTATTTGCTGAAGTATCTGCTGTTCCTTGCTGTCAAGGTTCTTTATCTTTCTCGCGAAGGCAACGCTCAAACGTTTGTCGTCTTCAGACAGTCCGTTGAACTTTATGCCGATTCCGTTTTCACTCTCGGCAATGGCGGCATCCAGTTCCTTTTTCTGTGTATCGGTCAGCTTGTATAGAGACGGAATTTTGTCAACCCAGTCGGACGGCATGTTTTTCTTGCCGTTTTCAACCGACGAAAGAAACGACATGGAAACATTTAGTTTCTCTGCCATGTCACGAAGAAGCTCCCGCCTATCGATTCTCAGTTTCCTAAGAAACGCGCCTAGTTCTGTCAGACCTGTTGCCATTTGTTTGCCTCTCAAGATGTCTTGTTGTTTGGATTGACTTTGAACCGCCTTTTGGTGGTTGAAATCGAAGACATTGTATCACATATCGTGAACACAGTCAACCATCTGGATAAATAATTTTGCAACTAGTATAGTCTAGAATAACGAGAGTATGGTCGCATAAACATAATTATGCTATACTATCTCTGTTCTCTAACCCGAAGGAGAAGCAAAGGAACCAACCAGAACTCGAAAACAACCACATAGAAACAATTTAGCGAACTGCTGAACGACGCCCAGTCGGAAATACTACCACACGTTTCCATCGTCGTACGCAACAAAGAAGAGAAAATGCAACAACAAGAGACCATACATGCCGTCATGGCACCATTGGATGACGATTCCATCAAATCTCGCATTCTAACGATTCGCGGTGTACAAGTTATGTTGTCGAGCGATTTGTCCTTGCTGTATGATGTTGAGGTGAAATATCTGCACAGGCAGGTTAAGCGGAATGCCAATAGATTCCCATCCGATTTCGTCATTCATCTTTCGCCGGATGAGGCAAATGCTTTGAGGTGCCAAAATGTCACCTCAAAACGCGGAGGCGATCGATACGGACTTCTTGCTTTTACCGAGCAGGGCATAGCTATGCTTTCAAGTGTCCTCAAGAGTGACCGAGCGGCAGAGATGAATGTTGCGATTATGCGGGCATTTGTTGCCATGCGCCGCACTGTTGCAACTCTTGCCCCGCTGCTAGCCCGCATCGAGGCTGCAGAGCGACGACAACTGAAACA
>JAIKXR010000094.1 GCA_024683975.1 Paludibacteraceae bacterium | reverse complement strand
CACTACGCTTTTTTCCCGTTGGACAGTACATCTGCATATATTTTGATGCATTTGCTGCGAAAATATCCAATTTTGTTGCGCGTTCATAAAAAAAGCAGTATCTTTGCCGCGTCTTAAAATTGACTTGATATGACACGGCTGTGTGTTAATGTAAACAAAGTGGCCACGTTGCGCAATGCAAGGAGAGGAAACACACCCGATGTGCAACTGTTCGCGCAAAAAGCGCAAGACTATGGGGCGCAAGGAATTACGGTTCACCCAAGACCCGATGAAAGACATATACGCAGAGATGACGTTTATCTGCTTAAACCGCTCGTTTACACAGAGTTTAATATGGAGGGAAACCCGCAACAACCCTTCGTGGAATTGTTCTTCTTTGGAAGCATGGATATTATCTTGCCTTATTTGGTTCAAGAACAATGCCTTGTACGTTTCCCAAGCCACTTTTACCTCTTTATCATTGAGTAAAGCAAGGTGTTTCTTTAATAGGTCGTGCCATAGTTTTGACCTTTCGTTTGTACGCAATACTTCAAATTCGCCACAAAGTTACACATTTTTTATAACATATGCAAATAAATTTGCAGAAATCGTTCAGAAAAGTGTTTTTTTAGTGGATTTTTAGGTATTTCAGGCGAAAATCGTTGCGTATCCGGTCATAGTCGATGACATCAATCAGCAGTTCCGCTCCGTACTTGAACCGCGAGAATTTATATACCGGTATGAATTTCATTTACCTTATTTCGCTTTTTCTAACTTGTACGAATTAATTTGCAAAGGTACTACATTTTTCGGACATATGCAAGAACTAAGGAGATTTTTAAGAAGAAAAGAGAAAAAAACGTTTATTTCGCTCCACTCAAGATTCCATTTTCTTTATCTTCATTGTTGATACGTTGATATCCGCGTGTCGAGGCTCTCGACCCGAAGTCCAGATTAACATTGAAATTGAGCATCAGCACTTGGCGATAGTTCTGCATAACGGTTGTATTGGCAGTCGGGGCAAGGGCAGACAAGTCCTTTGTGACGGTTCTGGATCCGTGCGGCGAGAACGGGTTAACCATTATAATGCCAAAGCCAAAATGCTCCGAATTATAGTTGATGCCTATATCGTGCGTCAATTCGCCGATGGTCAGCGTTTCGCCCCACAGGTTATGCTGTGCCGTGACTACATCGGCATAGAATCGCCAACCTTTCAGCAGATAGAAAATGCCGCCACGCACACCGTAATTGACATGCTCATGGTGGTAGTTGTTGCCCTGACTGACCATGTATTTGACAAATGGCGTGACATTGAACATCAGTTTGTTATCAAGCAGTTTGACCTGTACACTCGGTGAAACATTCAATTTGTGATAGCCGCGCTGATTGTCATACATACGGATTGCATAAGGCGACCTGTCTATGATTTCCTCAAAGGTCTCTTCCATAATTGGCATGTGGTCGTAACTGTAGTTTGCCCAAAGGTTGAGATTGACATGCTTGGACTGCCAAGAGAGTTCCATCTCATTCGACACGTACATGACAGATTTCAGGTTGGGGTTACCTCGCCTCATTTGGTACTTGTCAATTTGTTGCGTAATATCAGACAACTGAGACAAAGACGGCTGATAGCCGGACACATATCCCTTGTATTTCCAAAACCAACCTTTGCCGAAGTCGTAACTCATGGTCAGTTGCGGTCGGGCTATCCATGTGCTTTGCTTGTGCCCGCCTTGTTCAATAAGGGTATGCATGGCTCCGATACCTACCACATACGAGAACTTATCTACGCGGTGACGCATTTCCGCAAACGCGTATGTCTCTCCGGTGGTCATGTTTACGGTCGCCTCGGTGCTGCCTAAGTAGGTGTTTTTCACCCATTGCTGATTATGCCGTGCGCCTACGGTCAGCATGATATTCTCCCATTCTTTTTCATAGATGGCCTCGCCGATAAGTGACCACTTATCACCCCTAATAGATGAAAGTATATCAGTAGTATCTGTTGATGCGGAACCCAAGAGTGGCGTTTGCAGAAATCGGCGGTCACTATGGGTGTTGATGTAAGTACCGACCACATCAAAATACAAGTGCTGCTTGTGCGGAAAGTTGTGCTGATAATAGATGTCTAATGAGGGCGACTGACTGCTGCTTTTGTCGTGATCATGTATTTCGAATGAATCCGTCGGCTGATACAAACGGCTGTCGCGGTCAGACGATCCGTAAGGTGTATATGCCATATTATCACGCAAGCGGATGTTCAGCATGTTCATGTCGCCGTTCGTCCAGTTGTAATTCAACGAGACGTTTACGGGATAGGTCTTATAACGTGTGGGCTCTCCCACTTCATTGTTTTCTATCTTCACGGTACTGAAGTCTTGTGCTAGACGAGTGAATGCTTGCATTTGCAACTCGTCGCCGTCAAGACTGGCAATGTGAGCTTTGCTCATGTTGAAGTTGTAGGTCTCATTGTTGGTGCGCGTCCAATAAATATCGTATGGCGCGTACGACACGATTGCCTGCAAGGACGATTTGTTGAAATGCACCTTGCCCGCCAAGTAGTAATTACCTATTCCGGGCAGGGTTAAGCCGTTTGTACCTGCAAGCATGAGACTGCCGCCGGTTTCGTGGTGCTTGACGATGTAATCAACAACAGCCGCCGCACCGTTATAGCGCACACCCGGTTGGTCGTGGTACTCCACACGGATAATATCTTTCGGATTGATGGCTTTGACATCAGCCGTGCTCGCCTCGATACCATTTATACGCAGTTGCACACTCTCGTCAGAAAGGGTTTTGACGGAGTTGTCAATCGGGCTAATCACGATACGCGGAATTTGCAAGTTCTGTAACAGGGAAACACCATCCGAAGAAGCCCGTGTCTGCTCTTTGGAAGGTAGCAAGATTTGCCTGTCCACTTTTTGAATATTAGTTTGGCTTTCCACTACCACCTCACCCAGTTCAATAGAACCTTCTTGCATCTGTATTGTGCCTAGCGTGATATTCTCGGTAACAGCCAACCGCATCCGCAGCGTCTCGTAACCGATGTAGGAGCATTCCAGAACATAATTGCCGGTATCCGCAATGAGCACAAAGTTGCCATGTATGTCTGTGATTACACCTGCTACTTGTCC
>JAIKXR010000054.1 GCA_024683975.1 Paludibacteraceae bacterium | reverse complement strand
GATTTGTTCGGCAATCAGTTGACGCTCAACAACCGTATGCAGTATGATAATGAGCGACATTGCTATTATATGAATGCGTTGCTCAAGCAAGGCGGTTATGACTATCAGTATTGGTTTGTGCCGAAAGGTCAGCAGGAAGCGACGCTGATCAGAACAGAAGGGTCGCACTGGCAGACCGAAAACACCTACACGATAGCCGTTTATTACCGGCCTGTCGGTGGTCGTTACGACCGATTGGTCGGGTATCGTCTTATTCGGTCAGGGCAATAATATCCGGCGGACTGTCAATAATGAAATCGGGTCGGGCTGCTGTCAGTTCTTCCCGCGAAGCGAATCCCCACGTGCAAGCTGCAACAGGCACACCGGCGCGCCGGGCTGTTTCAATATCAACAGGGCTGTCACCCACATACAACGTGTGTTGTGTTATTCCATTTTCTTGACCACCTGCCGCTTGCAATATGTCGCGGACAATCTGTGGGTCAGGTTTGCGCGGAATGCCTTCCCTCTCACCGTAAACGCAGTCGAATGTGTTGCCGAAGAAATGTCGCACTATATGCAGAGTGGCTTCGTGGTACTTGTTGCTTGCAACGGCAAGGCGGATACCTTTCTTTTTCAGTGCTTCCAATACATCGGTAATGCCCTCGTAGGGATGTGTGAGGTCGCAGTTGTGGTTGTTGTAATACGGTACGAATTCCTGGCGGACGCGCATCACCTGCCGCGTCCGCTCCTCTTCGCCAAGTGCGGCGTATGCTTCGGGCAAGGCACGCTCAATCAGGCGGTTGATGCCGTTGCCCACCAGTCGCGGGTAATCTTCCGGGGCGTGTGTGGGCAGACCGCAGCGGGCAAGGGCGTGGTTGCACGCCGCGCCGAGGTCGGCTATCGTATTGAGCAACGTGCCGTCTAAATCAAAAATAACAATTTGTTTCACAGTCTGCTGTCGCTATTCTGTTTCGTTAGATTGGTAGGGGGCTATATCGGCAGGCGCAATAAATTGTATTGCGTTGTGGATGCAACTGATGGTACATGAACCTGTAAAATGTTGCAAAATCCCGTCAGCTTCTATCATCAGGTGCCGGTCGGTAGTTATCTGTATGTGCTTGCCCTTCAGACTATGTACGAAGTCTATTTGTGTCAGATGACCGTTAAACAAATGGGGTAGGGCTTGTGCAATTCTTTTCAGGGTAGGTTTTTCGACGAACATCCCGTTCAGTATGCCGTCTCTCGGGTCGGCGGTAGGGTTCTGTCGTATGCCGCCTCCCGAATAGGGTCCATTCCCGATACTCATTGTGTATAGTCCGCTGTCTAATAGTGGCTTGTCGTCCACGGAAAGGGTCATAGGGATAGGTTGCTGTCTGCCTAACGCACGGAAAAGCCCGAAGAGGTAATTGACGTGGTGAGACCCGATATAAGGTTTCAAGCGGTCGGCATACATGCAAGTGAGAGGATCGACGCCAAAGCCTAACGAATTGACGAAAAAGCGGCGGTGTACATCGTCATTACGCTTGAACGTGACGCAGCCGATATCAATAAGGTGGGGTTGACCTGTAAGAAAATGGTCAATGGCTTGTCGGTAATTGCGGGTAAGATGCCAGAAACGTCCGAAGTCGTTCCCCGTACCTCTGGGCATAATACCTATTTGCACTTGTTGTCGTTCGGCTTCTGACAGACGGGCGCACATAATGCCGTTGATACTCTCGCTTAATGTGCCGTCTCCGCCAAGGATGAGCAGTCGTCTGCCGCCTTTCTCAACTATGTCACGGGCTATTTCAGTGGCGTGGTTGGCGTAGGCTGTAACGTGGTAACGATAGGCTTCTCTACGCTCTTGCAGCAAGCGGAAAAGGTAGTACCGCTGACGTAATAAGGCGCGCTTACCCGAATACGGATTGATTATGATATGCAAGCCATTCATACTGTTTGCTCGATGTTCCAGACGAATGCACGTACCCCTACTTCAGGGTTACGTGCATCCAGTTTCTGTACACTTTCGAGCAGCGTATCTACCATTTTGTCTTCTACCACAGTCATAACAGCAGAGTTCATCTCGGGCCATGTATGCGTTCCGCGACGAGGCTCACCGCCGTTGGTGCCGCGCCCCTGTACTTCTTCTAAAAAGGTGAATCCGTTGATGTGCAAGGTGTCGAGCATGTATTCCACACGCTCCGTATTGGCTTGGTTGAATATGATTAGTACGCTTTTCATAATTGTTTTTCAGCTTTAGACGTGTGACTTTCGTCTTTCGACTTCACATTGATATTCATAAATATGTATTTTTTGCGGAGGGCAGTCAGTTTGTCGCGGTCCCCGTGGCGTGAGAACAAGCCGTACAGTACGGGCACCACATAGAGGGTCAGGAAGGTGCTGACGGTCAGACCGCCGATAACCACGATACCCAACGGCTGCCACATCTCGGCTCCTTCGCCGTTGCTCACTGCCATAGGAATCATACCCAAGACGGTGGTGAAGGCAGTCATTAGCACGGGACGCATACGGCTGCGACCGGACATCTGAATGGCTTGGTTAAGTTCATATCCGCGCTCTCGCATCAGGTTGATATAGTCCACCAATACGATACCGTTCTTCACAACGATACCTACCAGCAGCACCAGACCCAAGGCACCAATCATATCCAATGAGCGACCTGTGAGCCACAATGCGAGTATCACACCCGACAAGGCGAAAGGTACGGTGAACATAATGATACCAGGCTTGGCAAGCGACTCAAACTGCGATGCCATTACAACATATACCAGGAATATAATGAGGAATAATAGCAGCCCCATGTCGGAGAAAGTGTCCTGTTGCGTTTCGTAGTTACCACCTATGTGTGTGGAGTAGCCCACGGGTATGTCCAATTGCGGAACAACCTGCGACTCAATGGCTTGTGCCAATTCGCCAAGGGTGGTATTATAGGGGGTCGTTTTGACCGTAACGATACGCTGGCGCGCTTTGCGCTCGATGGTGGGCGGTGCCCAATACTCGCCGACCGTAGCCACTTCGCTCAGTTTGACGGCTTTGCCTGTGGCAGTGGGAATGGAGAGATTCATCACATCGGATATGGAGTTGCGGTCTTCTTCCATCAGTCGCACAACGATGTCGTACTCCGAACCGTCGTCCTTAAGGTAGCCGCACGACATACCTGCCACGCGGTTGCGCAAGTAGGTGGAGATGGTGGCGGAACTCAATCCGAGGCGGGACGCTTTTTCCTTATCGACGGTAATTTTGATGTCGGGACGGTCGTCTTCGCGGCTGATATTGACGTCGCGCGCGCCCGGAAGTTCCTTAATCAGTTGGCGGCACTGTTCGGCAAGTTGACTGGTCTTGTCGAAATCATAGCCGTAAATCTCAAGATCTACCGTATTGCCGCCACCGGGACCGCCTGACGATACATTACATTGATATTCGGTGATTTCGGGATAGCGTGCCATCTCCTGACGCAGAATCTCGGCAATGGTCCAAATGTCGCGCTTGCGTTCCCATTTCTTGGGCAAGCGGACGGTCATCTGTATCTTGTTGTTCATCGTCGAGGAGAACAAGGCGGCGATAGATGCATCGTCATTGGAACCGGCGGAGGTGTTGATAAGTTGAATCTCCGGCACTAATTCTGTAAAACGTGCTTCCAATCGGCGGGCTGTCTTGAGGGTTTCTTCGATACGTGTACCGCGTTGCAGCTTGACGGTAATGCTCAGACGACCATTATCCTGCTGCTGCATAAAGTCCGTACCAATCTTGCCCATGAACACAGGCATAAGTGAAGCAATGAAGAAAGCCAAGAGAGCGAACAGCGTGATGACTTTGTGCTGAAGACACCAACCCAGGGACTTGGCATAGTATTCGTCTAATTTGTCTAAGGCACGGACTACAGTGCGGTCGTACCAACTCTTCTTGCCGGCTTCGTCATCCACCAGCCGACCGTTTTCATCGACGTGCACTTTCTTGGCTTTCAACAGCTTGGAGCAGAGCATCGGTGTCAAGGTGATAGCGACAGCCGTGGAGGTGCAGCATACCACGGTAACAATCCAGCCTAATTCGTGGAACATAATGCCCGCCATACCGTTGAGCATTGTCAGCGGCACGAACACGGCGACTAACACAAGGGTCGTGGCAATGACGCTGACCCACACCTCGTTGGTAGCATAGATAGCAGCCTCGTGCGGGTCCTCACCACGCTCCACATGGCGCGTGATGTTCTCTAACACCACAATCGCATCGTCCACAACCATACCGATAGCGATGGTCAGCGAGCAGAGCGAAATGATGTTGATGGACGAGTCGGCTAAACCCAAATAGATGAAAGCCACAATAAGGGCAATAGGAATGGTGATACCGATAATGAACGTCGCGCGCCATTTGCCGAGGAAGAAGAGAACGACCAACACAACGAAGAGTAGGGCATAGAGTACCGACTCTTCCAAGGAGTTGATACTATTCTGTATGTTCTCGGATGAGTCGTAAATCTTTTCAATCTTCACATCGGTAGGCAGTTGTTTCTGTATCTTAGCAAGTTCATTGCGTACATCGCGGCACACCTGCACGGTGTTGGCACCCGTTTGTTTGGCTATCACCAAACGTACTGCTTCACGACCGTTGGTCTTCTCGTCAAGCGAGAGGTCTTTGATGGTATCTTTGACGGTAGCTATATCGCGGATAAAAACCTGTTGTCCGAGAGGGGTCATAGTAACCATTAAATTGGCAATTTCGGATGACTCAATATATTCCGAACGAACCTGCATCTGATACTGCTCTTGCGGCATCTTGATTGTACCTGACGAGAGGTTTAGGTTATTGGCACTGACAACTTGTCCTACTTGCTCCAATGTCAGTCCGTAGGCATCTAATTTCTGCTGGTCAATATTGATATACACGTACCTGTCCGGCGCACCCGACAAAGAAATATTACCTATTCCGTCAATATGGTTGAGTTGGGGTACAACCTCATCGTTCAGTATCTTGTCCAATCCGGCATAGGTCTCGTCGGCGGTAATGGAGTACTGACAAATAGGCATTGAGGATGTGGAGAGTTTGAAGATGACAGGCTTGGCGCAGTTGTCAGGCAGGTTATTGGCTGCCATATCGACGAACGAACGCACGTCGTTGACTGCCTCGTCCATGTTTGCCCCCCACTCCAGCTCCAGATCGACCATTGAGATATTATCCTTACTCTGCGAAGTGATAT
The DNA here is from genome assembly GCA_024683975.1 of Paludibacteraceae bacterium. Lineage (GTDB taxonomy): Bacteria > Bacteroidota > Bacteroidia > Bacteroidales > Paludibacteraceae > Colicola. Next base: position 45,922 of record JAIKXR010000054.1, on the reverse strand, counting down.
GTTTGAGGTGATCGACGGAGGTCAGGGCGTTCTCCATAATCTTGGTCACGTTGGTTTCCATCTCGCTGGCACTGGCACCCGGATACGTTGTCATAACCGTTATATATGGAGGATCCATCTCGGGGAACTGGTCAATAGGCAGCTTTAAAAAACTATACACGCCGATGATTATCACCGCCACGAAGATGAGGACGGTGGTTACGGGCTTTTGGATTGCTGATTTATAGATTGCCATACTTTTTTAGAGACTGTTAAAATGCCGAGACAACGGCATCCTGAATTATTGAACAATATTGAGTTTCACGCCGTCCACTAATTTATGTTGTCCGGTGGTCACCATTTCGACACCTTCCACTATTTCGGGTGCAATGATTTCCACATCTTGGTCAAAGCGTTGTCCTAATGTGACGCTCACGCGTTTTGCATAGCCGTTGTTGTTGAGGAATACGTAGCGGTCGTTGGCACCCACCAGTTTCTCAACGGCTTGATAGGGAGCTACGATGGTTTTCTCTATACCCAGACCGATGGTGGTGGTTACGTACATACCCGGACGCAGCAGATTCCTGTCGTTGGGGATACGAATCTTGACTTGGAACGTGTGAGAAGACGCATCCACGGTCGGATAAACCACTTCCACCGTAGCGGGGAACACAAGGTCGGGATAGATTTCGCTCGTCAGCGTCAGGTTCATACCTTGTTTGATGCGCGGGAAATACATTTCCGGAATGGCTACAAGGGCTTTAAGGCGGTTTATTTGGGTCAGTACCACGATGGGTTGTCCGCCGTAGAGTTCGCCGTCCTCATAGGTCTTGGCGGAAATGACACCGGCAAACGGAGCTTTCACATAGGTGTTCTGCTCAAGGAAATCCAACTGCTCCTTGGTCTGGTCATATTGAGCCTTGAGTTGGTCATATTGCTGTTGGGTGGCTGAACCGGAACGGAGAAGCTGCTCCACGCGGTTGAGTTCAACGGAGAGGTTTCCTAAAGCTATCTTGGTTGTCTTGTATTGGGTCTGGTCCATACGAACGAGCATATCGCCCGTTTGTTTGGGGTCGCCTACTTCGCAGTAGATATGCTCAATCTTACCCGTCAGCGAGGGTGCCACATTCTGTGTCAGATAGCCTTGCAGGTTGGTGGAGACGGAGATCTCGCGCTGTATCTCACGCTCGTGGAGCACGGTGGTGCGCACTTGCTCAACGCGCTCTTCGGCTTCACCGGCTGTCTGACCGGGTTTGTTGGTCGATTTCTGGCTGCATGCGGTCAGTGTGAATACCGCTAATGCAATGAATAAGGTCTTTTTCATATTGTGTATTTATTTATTATTCAAGAATTTGTCCAATTCAACCTGTGCGCTGACTAACGACAGTACAGCCTGCACGTAGGTCGATTCGGCTGAGATAAGGTCGTTGGAGGCATTGGTCAGTTCGAGATTGGACGCTGTACCCCAGCGGTATTTGTTGGTTGTGGAGGCAAACACGCGTCGGGTAACGGCGATGTTCTCCTTCTCGTTCATGTAGGTTTCGTAGGCGTTCTGTAGGCTGAAACGCAGTTGCTGGTATTGTATGCCGAGGTTGTCGGTGGTCTCGGCAAGGGTGTTCTTCGCCTCTTCGTAGGCTATTTTCTTTTCCACTACACCGGCTGCGCGTTTGCCGCTTGACCACAGGGGTAGCGACACATTCACTTGTACCACATTGGGAGGAGTCATGCGCATACCGCCTTCGCCGTAGTAGGTTTGGTTGGAGTAGTTGTAGGCAAGGCTGACCGTCGGACCGTAGGCCCAGCCAGCCATCTGTAGGTTCTTATGAGCCAGTTCTGTGTTCTTGACCAGCAGTTGGTAGTTGAGGTTGTTGTTAATGTTGTAGTTGGCAGCTAATTGATCCATCACGGCTTCGGCGGAGAGTAACTGGTCGATGCTTTCCGTCAAGGTGATTTGTGTCTCGGCAGGAACGGCTAATAACACACGCAATGAATTGGTTGCCAACTCAATGTTGTACTTGTTGTTCTGTATGTTGGTGCGCAGTGTGTTGATGCGCACTTTGATTTGGTCGGCTGTGGTCTGCTCGGCAGCTCCGGCATCCACTGTTTGCTGGGTCATATCTGCCAAGGTCTCTATATTGACAAGGCTGCTGTCCAAGAGTTGGGCGATGTCTTGCAATGCTAACAGACTCACATAGGCGGTGCGCACATTGGCTCGCAGTTCGGTTTCGGTCTGCTCTAACGCAATCTTCTTCATATCAATGGCAAGGTTCTGCATCAGTGCCCCAACGATGCCTTGCCCGTTCAGTCCGATGGCTGCGGTCAGCGAGAAGGCACCCACATTGGGCATATTGATATTGAATGAGCCCATTGCGGTGGACATCTCTGCGCTATATCCCAGGTAGTTGGTATAGGCATAGCCGGCATCTAACGACGGCAGCATAGCGGCTATCGTCTGCCAGCGTTGTGCATAGGCTTCCTGAACGGCTAATGAGGCATTGCGCAGCGTGCGGTTGCCCTCAACGGCATAGTCTTGCGCCTCTTTCAGGCTCAGGGTCAACTGTGCCGGTGCCTCTTTGGCTTCGTAAGACCGCGTGGCTGCCATCACATGGTCGTCTGCTTGAACAGGGCATAGAGCAATCCACAAAAGAGCACAAAGGCTCACGGTCATAGTAAATGGAAATGTTTTTTTCATGGTCTTATGGTGTACTAATTTTGTTTGCGCATTTGATCCACTTGCCGCAGTCCTTCCTCGCTTAAGACAGTGCGCAGAAAACTGTCTATGGTGAAAGTAGCCACGCGCTTGGGGCTGACATTGTGGACATGGTTGATATTCTGTATGTAGGCTTGCTGCATAAGTACAAAAAAGATAGAGCACATCTCAATGTCAAGGTCGTTGCGATAGACCCCCTCGGCAATACCCTGCTCAATGTGGCTGGTAATGAAATCTCGGGTGATGCGGCGCACCTTGTCAATATGTTCGCGGTAGATGTCAGGGTAGTACTTCTGCAGGTCGTAGGCAAAAGGCGGCTCTTGGTGAACATCGCTGAAACTTTGCATAAAGTCCATAATCTGCCTCACGCACTCCAAGGTGCTTTTCCCGCTAAATGTGTGTTCGATATTGGTGCTGTGTGTCTCGTGTATCGTGTGAAGGACAGCGAGTACCAGTTCGTCCTTTTGCTTGAAATAGACGTAGAAGGTCTTTTTGGACATTCCCAATTCGTGGCACAGGTCGTCAATGGACACGCTGCGGATGCCGTACTGCTTGAATCGCTCACAGGCTAATTGAATGATTTTGTTGCGTTGTGCGTCCATAACCGGGTAGCGTTGTATTAGGGTGTAAAAAGTACACGTGGAAACTATATGCGTTCTAAAAGTTTTCAATGCCAATTTTATATAACAAAATCCGTGCCATAGCAAGAGATATTTTCTAAAATCTGTAAAAAAGAATAGACCTTGTTATACGAAAGGTCTATTCTGCCTTGTAAATAGCAACGTGATGACTCTTCGGTTAATCCAGTGTTTTATTCTTCTGTTTTGAGCATTGTAACGTCCATGTGCGGGAAGGCAAACTCGTACCCGCGCTTGGGCAGCTCTGTGTAGAATGTCTCGTTCATGTAGAAATATACATCCCAATAGTCCGTACTCCTTACCCATGCGCGCACAACAAAGGTTATATCATTGGAGTTAAGCGAACTCAATGCCACAAAAGGAGCTGGTATGCTCTCCATCTTATAACCAATCACTGACAGCTGGTAGTTCTTTGCGTCAAACTCTTTATACAACTCATCGGTATTCGTATCGGCTTGAAGAACACGCTTGTCTGTGGACAGCAACTCCAGAATAGCCCTCTTGCACCCCTCGGCATCGCTGCCGTAGGCGACACTGACGTTCCAATCAACCCTCCGCAACGGACGGGCGGAATAGTTATCTACCGACCCGTTTGACAATGCCCCGTTGGGTAGTACAATGACGCGGTTGTCTATCGTCAATATCTTTGTCGCTGTTATATTTACCTCCATTACTGTGCCGCTCACGTCTTGTGCGCTGATGAAGTCGCCTGCCTTGAAGGGCTTGAATATCAGCAGCATTATGCCGCCGGCAAAGTTCTGTACCGTTCCCGACAACGCCATGCCTATCGCCATACCGCCAGCCGCTAACAGCGCAGCTAATGATGTCGTATCCACACCAAGAGTGCTTACCGTTACTATCACTAACATCACCGTCAGGGATATCGTTACGGCCGATGTGGTGAATGATGCTATAGTCCGCTCTGTGTTCCGGCGTGTGAAAGAACGCTGGAGCATCTTCTTGATTTTGCTTATCAGCCAACTGCCTACCATATATATAAGCAGTGCAGCCAGTACTTTCATTCCGAACGTTATCAAACTCTGCAATGCTGTGTGCCAGAACGTTTCCGGATCACTCTGCATTTGTGCGAACATTTCATGTGTCACCTGTCTTAATGAATCCGGAGGAATCACTTTAGGCTGGGTCAAATCCACTTCTAACAACATATCTTATATCTTTTTGGTTAACTTTCTGCCTTTCATCATCCCCCATCCTCAATCCTCAATTCTCAGTTCTCAGTTCCCAGTTCCCAATTATCTTTCCCTGTGTGTTTGCTTATCTCGCCGACAGTGAGCCGACAGTGAGCCGACGGTGAGCCGACAGTCACCGCTGCTTTTGCCATACTATGTCATAATTTGAAAAAAGGAATAGGAAGTTTCTCCATTTAATAAATCTCCACAATCACTCGCCTCATCCTGCGGGTCATCTCATCTCGTCTCAACGCATTGACATCGTGTGTCTTGGTTTGAATGGCACGCTGAGTGGCGCGTATGGAAACGGGTATCTCCATCTGCATCTTCTTGCTGCTCGTCAGTGTCCCGTCCACGTACAGGTTCTTCTCCAACGGGTACAAATGACCGTCTGTACGTTGATAAATGCAGTTGAGTTGTATCACCGAATGCATCTTCTTCAGCCTGAATTTCTCAATCTTCTCCTCTCCCATATTCAGAAGGTTAAGCAGTTGCAGCTGTTCGCCCTTCAGTTTCATACCGAAAGGTATGTTCACCCATACTTCCAACTGCTGGCTGTATTTTTTTATTGAGAGTGTCTCGCTGTCAAGTATGAAGTGCTTGCTGAACACCATCTTGTATATACCTAAAAAGTCCTTCTTGTCCGTATGTGTCAGTACTGTCTCGCCGTCATTCTCGTTCTTCACCTCCCAGTGTCGCAGGTCTTTGGTCGCTTCTTTCAGATCGTACCTCGCATTAGCCACTGCCCACAGCGCCCTGTGTACCGTCACTCCCGAATCAACCGCAGCGGCAAACCTTCGCGTCTTCTTGTCCAGCTCGCCGCTCGCTAATATGGTGTCTGCCAGCTGTCTTATCGCAGGGTCAAAGTATCTTTTGCAGAACTGCCCCTGCAGTTGTACACTGTCCTTGCCCTTCTTTGCCTGTTCGGGGAGTGTCACCATTCGCGCTATCATCTGCTCCATACCCCACGCCTCGCCCTGCGAATCCATCTTCACATCGCTCACTATGCGGCTCTCGAAAGGATCATCGCTGAAGTCCGCCTCCATCTGCATATACACTTGGTGAAGCAGGTAGGCCATCTCTTTGCGCTTGTTCTTGTGCTTCGTCTTTTTGGCGGATACCACCGTCTCTTCAAGTTTGATCGGCTGTTCGATAAGTGTTATCGTAGTGGTGTCTTTGGCAAATGTGCTTAACGGCACTGTCTGTTTCTCGTAACCTATGAACGATATGACCACCTCTGACTCTCCGGGCAGGTTACAACTGAAAACGAACACTCCGCTGTCGTTTGTCGCTGTACCCGCCTCTGGCTGTGCTATCGGATAGACGGTCGCAAACGATATAGCACGTCCCTCTGTGTCTCTCACGCGACCCATATATGTCACCCGCTTGTCGGGAGGTGTCACTTCCTCTGTATCGGTGTTTGTTTGCCCGGATGAGGATGTCCCGCTATGTGCTATTGTTTCATGTGTATATGTTCCCTGTTCGAATAATAAATTATAATGGTAACTGTCTTTCGGTAAGTCTGATTCTCTTAAGTTCCTTGCTGATACATCGTATTCGGAGATGCACAACAACCCACAGACCACTATCGGCAGTGCTTTTCTCCATATTTGATAGATACCTCTCTCTTTCATAGTCACAGTGATTCTGTTTCTAAACTTCCACATATCAGAATATCAAAAAAATTAAGTTTCGCAAGTTGATTGAATCGTGTCTCTGACGCGACATTGAAACGATTTTGGTCATCAGATTTTGATTGTAACCGGCTGAAAATGGTCATTTTAATATGCGTTAAGTGCTGTACTTTTTTGCGATGATCACCGGTCGCGATATTGATTTTTGTAATTGACGGAATATCAACAGTTTGTAAATTTTAGGTTATGCGAAGGTTATGTGAAGGTTATGTAAAGGTTATGTAATTAACCGAAAATAAGCCGGATGTGATGCGGAAGAAATAATGTAATATTTTTAATCAATGGTCGTCAATAGTTCCTATTGTTCCCAATACGCAAAATACACGCCACTATAAAATGTGTCGGATAAGAAATTACAACTTGCGAAACTTGATTCAAAAATCTATGAATAATTTGTGTTTTGTTTTTAATACAAATTGCCAACAATCATCCATAACATTCATAAATTGCCCAAAAATATCCACTCTGTTCTTACTCGTATTCTCTTTCTATCCCGCCGACAAAAATACTGCAAAATGTCGCAAAAAAATAAAAAAATCAAAAAAAATATCCTTTTTGCTTGTTGTATTTAGCAAAATGTCGTACATTTGCCCGCTTAAAAATATGCAGGTATGATTTATCCTCGTTTCTTATCGCAAATTGTAATAACTGTGAAACAAATAAAGTCCGTTATACACCTGTAGTGTTTGCCGAACGCGGGCTGCATATGTTTGCATAAATACTGAAAAGCGAGCAGGCTATATGTAGGGGATATATTTGGTGACGATATGGCGAATGATAAGACAGAGACATGACAATACCTAACAGCGGGAATAATATTCAAAATACATAACGATATGAAAATCTTTTTTACTAAAACAGAAAACAATGCCTCCATAACGTATCCGTATAGTGGTGGCATAGGTAAGAAACTTCGCGCTACCCTTGCGCTACCCTTGCGCTACCTTTGCGCCGCACTTCTCCTCCTCACACTCGGAGTGGGACAAGAGGCAAAGGCGATTGGGTTCAATCAAGGTAACATATTCTTCGATGCTACCGGCTGGGGGACAACCAATTATGTGTATTTTGCTGTGGGTAAGGACGATTATACTAGCCTTTATCAGCTTAACACACCGGTTTCCAACACCAACCTCTATCGTGCGTGGGCCTCAAATAATGGCTGGTGGAATGGTTGTAACTATTTCGCGGTATTTTCTACGAGTGGTAGTTGGGGTAGCGGTAGTTGGGGCTACACCAATATTAGTGGTAATGCCTCTTGCTACACAGGAAAATACACTAGTGCATATGACATCGATTCCGGCAACATCTATGTTATTACAAAGGCATCATCGTCTAATGGAGCAGCAATGAGCATTGACTACCAAGCAGGTATTACAGGGTTGAACTCCTCACAGACTGTTACTGTGCAAGTAAAGACAGCAAACGCTGCCAATTATAGCAATGCCGCCAATTGTTACGGCACCAGCATCAGCTCGGCAACCCACTATTTTAACACTGCGTGGGACTCGGCTGACCAGGATGGGGCTGTTGCACTGTCCAACTCGACAGTCACTGGCAATGCAAGTGCCGCATTGTCATCCACCGTATCGTTGAGTTTGAGCGGCGCAGTAACGACAGGTTATCAGTTTGACGGCTGGTATTATTCAGATGGCACACTCATTTCTACAAGTACCTCTGCTTCTTATACTGTACGCGGCGCAACTACTGTTTATGCCCGTTTCTCTGAAAAGAAGTTCAATGTAACGGCGGCAAAGACTCCTTCGGCAGGTGGTACGGTTACGCCGAGTAGCGCAACAGCAATGGGACAGATAACCGGTGGCGCTATCACGGCTACTCCTGCTACGGGTTATACATTCACATCTTGGGCTGTAACTTCGGGTACAGGTTCTTTCGTTTCATCTACATCTACTGCGTCAAATACATATAAACCTACTTCCGCTTCTACCGTTACTGCTACCTTTACTCCGAAGACCTATTCCATTACCTTGGACAAGAACGGAGGCGCGTCCGGCGGTTCGGCTACAGCGACTTATAACAGTTCCACACTGACCAGCGTCACACATGCTTCCCGCGCAAGTTATGACCTTACGGGTTATTATGATGCGACGAGTGCCGGCACAAAAATTATCAATGCGAATGGCACATTGGTGGCAGGCACAACTTACACTGACGCATCAGGCAATTGGACTTATGATGATGATGTCACTCTGTACGCCCAATGGGATTATAATCCTGTTACCTATTCCGTCACTTACGGCGTTGGTACAAGTTACTCTTCGCTCGGTTCACTTGCAGCCACAAACACATCCACTTCGGCAGCCATAACAAGCGGGACCTCATACGAGAGTGGTACTGGTATTACCTTCACGGCATCACCAAACACAGGATATACCGTAGAAGGCTGGTACACCGATGCTACTTGCACATCTGCGATAGGTGCTGCAGGAACAAGCAATCCGTATGCCATCACGCTATCAGGTAACACTACTGTTTATGTGAAGTTTGTGGAAGCCACTTGGTCGGTTGCTTTTGCAGCAGGCACAGGTGGTACGGTGACAACACCAAACAGCACTCCGCAAACAGTAGGACAAATTACAGGTATCAGTATTGCCGCTACGCCGGGTACAGGTTATACATTCGCAAGTTGGAGTTCGTCTAACGGAGGTTCTTTCACTTCCGGTACAAGTACAAATGCCAACACTTTCAAACCAACTGCCAATACAACGGTTACGGCCTCGTTTAATGAGACAATGTCAAGTCTCTCGACATCTTGCTCCTATGACGCAGGCACTCCGGGATATGCAGCACCAACTGTTTCCAACTCGGCAACTACGATTGGTTACGGAACAACACGAACCATCACTGCAGCCGCAGCCGGTACAGGCTATACCTTTGCAGGCTGGACGATTACCAACGGTACACGTACTGACGGCGGCGGTGCAACAGCCAACCCGATTACCGTCCGCTCGAATGGTGACGGAGCGGCAGTAAGTGTGGTCGCCAACTACGAAGAGGATCTGACAACCCCGTGGACTCTCAAGGGAGGTACGAACCTGACAGGGAACAACTGGGCGACTGAATATAATTTGGAAAAGAAAACAGGACACTCCACCGAGAGCGTTGCATACTACACGTTTAGCGTAAGTTCCACCAATAGTGGTATTGACGGCACGGCAGACGCCTGGAGTTTCAAACTGATTAACAATAGCACATGGTACGGTTTGACTGCCAGTGGTTCGTACTGGTGGCTGAGCAATACGGCGGCAAATCAGCCATTAAGCACTTCTGGGGCGAACATTCAGATTTGTGCAACGGTTGCCGGTGACTATGAAGTGAAAGTGGATTACACTACCCCTGCTTCGCCGACTGTAACGGTTACTTTCCCGACATCTTACACACTGACATATTCAGTCGGAACGGTGCCGGGTAACAACGGCAGTATATCCACCAGTCCGAGTACTGCAAGCGGAAGTCAGGTGTTGAGCGGCACGAATATCACCCTCACTGCTCCCGCTGCCAAGACAGGCTATACTTGGAGTGGCTGGTACACCAACTCCGCTGGTTCAGAAGGCAAGATAAACGACACCAACCGTGCTATCACGGTAACGATGAATGCCGCCAAGACACTGTATGCCTGCTATACGGAAGACAAATACACGGTTGCGTTCAACAACGGCGACCATGGTACTGTCTCGCCGAGCGGCGACCAGCAGGTAGGCGTATCAGGAACATCTGTCACAGCCACTCCGGCAGCAGGATGGAGGTTTGTCGACTGGAGCAAGACGGGCGCTGGTGTAAGTCTGTCCTCCACCACAACCAACCCGACCACTGTCACCGCTTCCTGCACCGGTAGCGTGACTCCTAACTATGCGCACCACTATATACTGCGCGGATCGACTGTAGCCAATGATGCGACAACTGCAGGTATGGCGGGCTGGAGTGCAACGGACAACAGCAGTTATGCATCTGCCACGATTTCTGACGGAGTGATGACAATCACAGCCAATCTGACATCAGCCGGAACACAGTACAAATTCATGATTTATGATTTTGTGAATAGTTCGTATAGTGGTCAGACAGGCACGGGCGAAATGTCCGACGGTGACACTTGGACGCTGAACGGCAGCAATGATGTGAAACTGACCACTACCGTGGCAGGTACATACACCTTCGTTTACAACACTTCAACAGGTTCAATGACTGTTACATATCCTGCTGAAACAGGTTATACTGTTACAGCTAACGCATCTGCAGGCGGCGCGGCTGGCGCGGCATCCTATACAGCCTACCAGTACACCACGACCGCCATCACTGCCACACCGAGCACCGGTTATTACTTCACCGGTTGGGAGGCGACAAGTGGCTCAGTTGATTTTGCTGATGCTTCTTCGGCAAGCACCACCATCAACGGCGTGACTGCGGCTGCGACCATCAGAGCCAACTTCGCTCCGATATGGCGCATCCTCGGTTCGGAGGCAAGCAACACATCAACTGGTACTGACGGCTTTGGTGGATGGGACAAGGATAACACCACTGCTACAATCGTAAATATAGGTACGAACTTAAGCAGTAAGGATACCGGTTATGTGGAGTTGACGCTGGAAGCCAACAAGAACTATGAATTCAAGATGCTTGACCGTCAAGGTGCCGGCACCTATTATGGAAACGGTGGCGACAAAGTATATTACATGGATTACGGTAATCATACCGCTTGGGGATTCGGAACAGACAAATCTTACAATTGTGGTATCACAACTGCAGGTGCAGGCAACTACAAGTTCGCTTGGAATATGACGGACAAAACTCTCACCGTCACCTATCCGACTTCCTATACCGTTACTTTTGGTATGGGCACGGGCGGCAGCGAAGTGACTGCCACTGTGGAGGATGCCACCACGATTACCAGCGGTCAGTATGCTGCCGCAGGCAAGGACATCACCTTCACGCAGACACCTTCTACCGGCTACACCTTCAAGGGCTGGTACACCACCTCTGACGGCAACTCTGCCGTTACAGGTATGGGAACGAGCGATGCTGTATATGACGACATAGCAGCCAACATCAATGTCTATGCGCAATATACCGAGGGTTTGCATACGGTGACTGTCACCGCAGGCGAACACGGCAGCATCACCACCCCCGCAGGCGGTTCGGGTTCGACCGTCAGCGCAGGCGTATCCACAGGCGCGGCTGTCGTGGCAGCGGTAGCGGATTATGGTTACTACTTCCAGGGATGGACAGTGGAAAGCGGTTCGGCTACTTTTGCAGATGCATCCGCCCTCAGCACCACCGTCTATGCCACAGCAGACGCCACCATCAAGGCGAACTTCGTATCACACTGGACTATAGCCGGTGGTGACAGCGGAGACTCTGACGGGGCGGATGCAATGGGTGACTGGAGTACTGTGGCTAACGGCATAGACAATTTCGAGGAAGTGAACAGCGAATGGATTGGTTATGCGGACATAGACCTGCCTGCCAACACCACCTTCTGGTTCAAGGTCCGTGACTTGTTCAACTCCAACTGGTATGGTAATACCGGTGAGATGACCATCGACAATAGTACGGGATGGGAAATGAGAACGGACGAAAGTACCAACTGCCGTATCACCACCGCTGGTAAGGGTACATATCGCTTCACTTGGAATGAGACCACCCATCATCTGACTGTCACTTATCCGCCCTCATACACTGTTTCATACAGCGTTTATACTTTCCTCGGCAACGATGAGAGCAACAGCGAATCCACCACAGGCGGAAGTATCTCATCCGTTGTGGACGGAGACGCTATAGCCCTGACATCTGGCAAGTATGTGGTCAGCGGCGGAACGGCTGTCTTCACGCACGCAGCCGCTACAACCAACTACCATTTCGCAGGCTGGTACAGCGATGCCGCTTGTGAGACGGCATACGTGGACGGCGAAGGCGGCGCGGCAATAGCGGACGAAGTGCTGACACTGACTGTCTCCGGCAACAAGACCGTTTATGCCAAGTTCGCGGAGAACATGACCACCGTAAACATTGCTCATAACACCCACGGTCATGTGGAACTGGGCGGCGCGACCGTCACCTATCTTACGGCAGGTACTGTCACCACCCGCTCCATCACCGCCATACCTGACGCAGGCTACTACTTCGCAGGCTGGACTGTTACAGAAGGCTCTGACTTCACTCCGAGCGCGACAGGCGAGGACAACACCACCATCACCGTTACAGGTCGTGGCGCAGGCGAAACCACCGGTCAGACCCTGACCGCCAATTTCGTTGAACTCGACAAGGTTTATTTCCGCAACTGGAACGCCGACAGCAGCGAGCCGCTGTGGGAGAATGTGTATGTATATTTCAACATCTATTACGAAGATGATTGTGCCAAATCCAACGCAAGCAGCGATTCAATTGCGGCGATGACCCAGGAAGGCGCATCCAATGTATATTGGGCGTACATACCCCGTCAGACAACACGTAGCGGCAGATCCGCAAATATCGCATTCAGTAACCACAACTTCGGTGCAAACTACAAGTTCTACTCTGAAGAGGCTGTCATGCGCGGAGACTACCGCAAAGGCTTGGATATGTTTGTCCCGCAGCACGGCAGCAGCAGCACCGGCAATGAAACCAAGTACTACAACGGTTACTGGAAGCATCATAACGCGGCTGTCGATTCGGATGCAGGCTACCGCATCGAACGTTACACAGGCAGCGGTTACACGCAACCTGCCGACAACGGCGGCGACCGGGTGAAATTCCTCGTTGCAGGTGAGAATACAGTGCAATATCAACTGCGTATTGACAACCTGACAAGCGGACATAACAATTATATGATATACAGTTTGGCGGGAATACATTATGTCACTTTCGACAGCAGTCCTTCCGAAACCGGCTATACCATTACCACCTCCAATTTCAGCGACATCGGTCTGTCGGAATACAATTCGGGTTCGCCGCGCTTCTATATCACTCCCACTTCCGAGAACATCTATACGCTGACTATCGATATGAGCGGAGATGTGATGAGACTGACTGTGACTTATCCCGTATCTGTAGGTGACCACCGTCTCAAACATACTTATACAAGCGGTTCGGCCAAATCTACATACTCCGATGTGATTAAATCAACCGATGCAACGAAGAAACTGTCAATGTACTTTGACAACACTACATCTCACAGTCCTTCGCTCAAACTGCAGAAGTGTACCGCTTTGAACAACGGTGTTCCCACCTGGGGGTCGGAAACAACGGTTGCGATGACAGGAGTGAAGGCTGACACGATGGGTGTCTTTGTCTTTGACCTGGCAGTGGACGGCGATGCCGGTTCTATCAGCAATACCGCTCCTTACGATGGCGAATACTACGTCAAGGCGGACAGTCTGCCGGGCAACTGGAGCAACTATAAACAGAATGTGATGCTGCTAAATACCAACACATTCGACAAGGACAAACCTACGACCTTCGACCGCTATATGTGCCATTGGTACGGCAACGGCAACGGTTCGTACAACACTAACATAAAGTGCGTAGTCGCCAACGAGTACAATAACCAGCTGACCGATACGCTCTTCGGCGATGCCGTTATCGGTATGGAAAATCAGACCCTGCCCAACCCCGGCAATGTGCGCTTCTCCTACAACTCGACCACCAACGAACTGAAGCGTACCTATATCAACGGCGCTTCCGACTGGATGGACGAGTTCCTGCTCGTTTCCGGCAGTTACAGAATCAAAGCCACCGATGGTACGGCTCTGCATAACAACGATACCACTCTGCATGACGAGAACAATTGGACCTATCAGGTGGATATCAAGGCGGCTGCCAACAGCAACGTTCTCCTGACCGCGAAATTCAACAACCAGCGGCAGCTGTTGCTCGGTTCGACCTCCTTCACCGATTCCGTACAGATTGTAGGCGGATCTTCCGACAAATCGTATAATATGAGATTGGTTTATGACTTCAAGACCGACTACCTGATTGCCGGTTATCTGGCAGGCGACAACACCTTTGCAGAGGACGATGCCATCTACAGCGATGTTCTCATCATCCGTCAGGAACAGGGTCCGGCCGAACAGATCAAGTTTGCTACAGGCAAGAAACTGACTAAAGTCCAGACCGTTTATGGTGTTATGCAGTTCCGCAAGAGTTATCTCACAGATGGTTCGCTCTCCCGCTATAGCCGTAACACCTACTGGATATCCTTCCCGTTTGATGTGAAATTGAGCGATGTGGTTGGCTTCGGCAGTTATGGTACGCAATGGATTATCCAGTACTATGACGGTGCGGGACGCGCTTCCAAAGGTCTGTGGAAAGAGACACCTACCTACTGGACGCATGTCAGTGCTGCCCAGAGGGAAGCCGGATTTGTTATGAAGGCCAATGTGGGGTATATCCTCTCGCTCTCGCTGAACAACACCTCCGCAAGTTCCAACATCTGGGACAACGGCGTGACACTTGTGTCACTCTACTTCCCGAGCAAAGATCCTGTACAGACCATTGATGGCGAACTGCCCGAGGCGGGCGCATACGTTGTTCCCGCTCACCCAGTCACATTCCAGGGTGCTGAACGCGACAACCGCTCATATAAAGATGCCCACTGGAATGTCATAGGTGTCCCCTCGTATGCCAATGTCACCAAGGCGGTCAACTCCGCCACCGAGATTAACGAGAACGATGTGCCGTTCCTCTATACGTACAATTTCACAACGAACCGTATGACACCCGCCAATGTGGCAACCGATGTCATCTTCGGCGCAACGCAGTCATACCTTGTGCAGTACGCAGGTACCATCAATTGGCGGCTGACCACCATACCTCTCGGAATGGCGGCGCGTCGCAACCAGACTGCGGAAAATGACTCCTATACGCTCTGTCTCAATCTGGACAAGGAGGATGAGAACATGGACAAGGCCTACATCCGCTTTACTGACGATGCCACTGTGGGTCTGGATATGAACAAAGACCTGACCAAGAACTTCAACAGCGGCATCGACAATATCTACACCATTTGTGAGGATGTTGAACTTGCAGCACAGATTCTGCCTCTCGGTGACGAGACAGTCTATATCCCGGTAGGTGTCAAGGCAGCCTCTGACGGCACTTGCACGTTCTCGATGCCTGCCGGCACGGACGGACTGGAGGTTTACCTCTTCGACCGCGAAGCCAACAAGCATATCAATATGCTGACTTCTACTTACGATGCTGACCTGACAAAGGGTGACATCAACGACCGCTTCGTTCTGGAGGTTCGCCGCGCACAGATGCCGACCGGCATATTCACCACAGACAATGCGGACGAGGACGTGACCAAGTATATGCACAACGGACACCTCTATATAAAGAAGGGTCAGTACATTTACAATGCCGAAGGCAAACGTGTCACTAATGTACAATAATCAGAAAGGAGCAATAATATGAAAAACACTGTGAGAAATCTTTGCATTGCGCTGATGCTGTTGTCGGCACCGCTCGCAGCCCAAGATTTTCAGTCCACATCCGCTTTGCGTCCATCGGGGAGCCAGTACAGTTCCCCGGTGACACCGGTGGGCAGCCAGACTCCTAATTATATTGAGTCACCGGCAGGCTCACTGCCAAGCGCGACATCAGGCCGTCGTAACGCCGCTATGGAAGCGGACGATTTCGACTCTCCTGAAGAAGAAGGACGTTCCGACCAATATCCCGTTGGTGACGGCTGGGTAATGCTCCTCTTCGCCGCAGTATGTGCCGGTGGTATCTACCTAAGAAGACGCAAAGCGGCACAGACGGAGTGAAAAAAGCAGTTAAGATAACTCTATGGGTTGTCGCACTCGTGACAACCTTGTTGGTAGCGTTGATAACTCTCGGCATTAACTCTCTTTCGAAGCCGGGAGTTATCAATGGCTTGTTATCGCGTTTCGTCCCTCTTTATGCCAAAGCGGAAGTGACAGTGCAGGATGCTGAAGTTAGAATATTTTCCACTTTCCCTAATGCTTATGTGCAGTTTGTGGGGGTGAGTGTGTCCACTCCCGCTTTGGACTCGGCGGCTAACGAGGTGTTAGTGTATGACACGCTCCTGACGTTGGACACGCTGCGGCTTAATGTGGGCTTGACGGCATTGTTGGACAATGAGGTGCGTATCAACGAATTGCTGTTGTCTCGTCCCCAAGTGCATTTAGCCGAACGAAACGGCAGGTACAACTTTGATATTCTTGTCCCGCAAGAAGAGGACACAACCGCGTCTGAACCTTACAATTTCTATTGGGATAGTGTACTTTTGTCTGACGGTTTGGTGCGCTTGTCGTCTGATACTCTTTCGCTTGAGAACCTTGTTATTGACAGCCTCTTTTTTTCTTCGGCAGGTCAGTTTGCGGACACCGTGTTTGAGGGTGATGCGGCGGTGGCTCTGCGGGTGGAGGATGCTACGGTGGAGATTGCAGGTTCACTGCGTGATACAGTGGCTGTTAAAACAGCATTGCGTATCCCACGGATAGAAAAACTGTTGGCTCTGATGCCAGACAAATTACGCCGACAGACCATCAAAGAGAACACGTTGTCGGGTGGAATCAGTTTGAAAGTGCAATGTGCATTGCCTAATTACAAGTTGCAAGAACTGTTATCAGACAGTGACAGCACGCTTGGTGTATTGCAGAAGGTCCGGCAGAGTGGCGTTCTGGCGCAGGTAGAGGTGAGGGTTGATAGTTTGAACGGCGGTCATCCTCATAGAAAGATACGTTTAGACAATCTCTCTTTGCGAGCAGAAGGACGTTATAACGCTGACGTGACGGACTCCACGTTTGTACGTATTGACACTTTGCAGTTCAATAGCGGTTCATCGTGGATCAGTGCTAACGGTTTGGGCAGATATAAGAAAAACAGAGATTGGCTTGGGGCTAATCTTCACGCAAAGTTGTACTTGAAAGAGTTGGCTGAACTGTTCAATCTGACGGATAAGGCTCGTGTGCGCGGACAGTTACGCGTTAATATCAATACTTCGTTCTTCTTGGACGACCTGCTTCGCAGGAAGATTTATGATATTCATTCGGAGTCGGAAGTGTATGGTGATGATGTTTTTGTGGCGATGAAAGACCTTCACGCAGGATTGTTTGCAGACTCATTGCGTATGAATCTGACTACCAATATGGCTCGCGTCTCCAAAAGGACAGGCAGGAAAGATACGGCTTTGCTCGATGGCAGTTTGGCTTTCCGTCAGGTTAAGATACGTTACCGCCGCGACATCAAGGCGCAGATGGACGGTGCCAATATACGTCTTTATGCTGACGACTTGACCGACCATACCGTACCTCGTTTGCGTGCTTCGGTCAGCTTGCGCGGGGCGGATGTTCAGAGTTCGGACTCGTTGCGGCTGTTGGCGCAGCAACTGAGAGTGAGTGCCTCGATGCGTCCGGATCAGAAATCGGCTTTTGTGCCTGCCTCTACAGCCCGCATATCTTTGGACTCTGTTTTCTTCATCAAGCCCCGCAACGGTATGTTGCTTGACTCGGTAAGAATGAACCTGACGGCCGTACCACGTTTCCGTCGCTTCTATCGCGACTCTGTTACGGGCGAGAGAGTGCGTATCCCGGACAGCGAACGCCGGATAATGACTTTGGACTCGCTTATGCGCCTGGCGCATACGGTTATCAAGGACAGTACGCCGATGGAGACTTACTATAAGCGCTTTGCAAACACAGGTAAGGTCTATGTGCGGACTTTTGGTATCCGTCATGTGGGTGATGACATTCGTCCGACTGTCAGACGTATGGATTTGACTCTCAATGATGACACGCTGACGCTTAATAGTTTCCGTCTGCGACTCGGCAATTCGATGGTGTCGCTCAAGGGGGATGTTCATCATTTGCGCCGTTATCTTATTCGAGGTAAGACGCTGGACGCTAATCTGGAACTCAAGTCAAGGCGTATAGACCTCAACCAGCTCAGTCGTGCCATGCAGCGGCAGCAACGCCGTGTTGATGAGTTGGATTCGATTGCGTTGGCGGAGAATATGTCGATGTTGGAAGACTCGATAGATTTAACTGATATGCAGCCCGATAGTGTGCTTGCTATGGATGAAGTGCAGGATACGCTGTCATCGCTTGTTGTGCTGCCTGATAATCTGAACGTGCGTTTTCGTGCCAATGTGGATACGGTCATATTCTCGGGTATGCGTCTTCACGAGTTCAAGGGGCAGGTCAGACTTAATGACCAGACTTTGGCAATCACTAATCTGTCCACCTCGACAAAGGTCGGTAAGATACGTATGAATATGGTTTATGCCTGCCGGGATACGGCGAGCGCACATGCTGCCGCTGACCTGTCGATGGACAGTGTGCAGGTAGGTGACTTGGTTCGTGCGTTGCCCGAACTGGATTCGGTGATGCCTATGTTGCGTTCTTTCGACGGGTCGGTGGTGTGTGACGCGGCAGCAAGACTGAAACTGAACAGCGATATGAGCATCGATCTGCCATCGTTTAACGCGTGCGCTTGGTTGCGTGGGACAGACCTTGTGCTGATGGATGGCGAGACTTTCTCTGAGATAGCCAAGATACTGATGTTCTCGAAGAAGACGCGCAATAAGATTGACAGTCTGAGTGTGGAGTTGATGGTGGAGAATAACAAGGCGGTTATTTTCCCGTTTATGCTTGCTATTGACAAATACTACGCAGGCGTAGGCGGTACGCAGAATCTTGACGGTTCGTTCAACTATCATATATGTCTGTTCCGGCCTTTGAAACTGGCGTTGGATGTTTATGGTTCTGACTTCGACCATATCAAATTCAATCCGATGGTCAAGGCGAAGTACAAGAGTGCCCGCAGTAAGGCGGGCGGCGGAAGGATGTTGCTCCGTGATAATGATGCCGTTGTTATTCCTAATTTCCGTCGTTCGGTGCGTCAGTACATACAGAAGGTCAGTCAGTAACAATTTGAAATCTATAGATTGCAAATATTGAAATCTATACATTGCAAAACTTACAAATTGTAAGGAATGTTTTTGTAAACCGCGTGAAAGTCTCTACTTTTGCGCGGTTTTTACAAAAATATATTATGAAACGCTTACAAATTGTCATATTCATCTTTATTATCTGTCTTTTTGTAACTCCAACTTCCGCCCAGTCTTTTATAGGAAGGGGGAATTCATATTACAGTGGAAATGTGAATTTTGTCTATACGATTGACAATACGGGTACTTCCATTATGTTCGATCCTGACCGTAACATTTTGACTCTTGACGGTAAGAACCTTTTGGAAAACACTAACGGTTCGTACAACTATAGTTATGTGGATTCATATCATTCAAATTATTCGGGTTGGAATATACCTCTTATTCAGACTGTTACATTGACCGCTTCATCCGATTCGTGGTGGCGTATGGAATCGAGCGATACCAAACCCGAATTTTTTATTGTTCTTAAGGACGCAAACGGCAATGATCTCTTTGAGTCAGGCTATGCAATGAACGGCGGTCTGCCTGTCACTTTTCCCGTTCTGACAGAAACGAACATATTGGCTACGGGCGATATTTATATGGAAGTATGGGAGTACAATACCAACGGCAGTGTACGTTGTCCGAAAGAGTTTTGCATATCAGCCACACAGCCTAATGAGTATCAGTTTGAGTCGGAGTATGTTTCCGGTATTATAGTTGTTTGTCCCAATCCGGCTATAGATGCTCACTGGGGATTGAGTATGACATACGACTATTGGCTCAACACTTTTGGCAGACGCGGAGTGGACAATGCCAACAAACGGCTCGTCAATTTTGTCAATCCGTCGCACTACCTGCCATCGCTCAGTGCAGCACGTTTCCCGAATAACTGCAGTGCAGTAGGAAAGACAGGGTATTTCTTCTACGGAATGGGTGACCACGACCAGTACGGTCCGTTGGTATGCGTGGACGTTCTGGCGCACGAATACACTCATGCGGTCATCAACAACAATGTCGGTCACGAGTTGGCGACATCAGGCGAAGGCGGTGCCCTTAATGAGTCGTTTGCTGATATTTTTGCTTGCGCTGTTGAGCGTTACGTCTATGGCGAAACAGACTGGGAGATGACTACTTTGGCCATGTTGGACGGCAGTTGTATGCGCTCGCTCAAAGATCCCAAACGTAAAGAACGTAATGTGCGTCCTTGTCCTACCACATATAAAGGCGAATTATGGGATTTTGCTACGGCTAATGTGCATACTAATGCAGGTGTGCAGAACTATTGGTTCTATCTGTTGGTTAATGGCGGCAGAGGCACAGTGGACAACAAGGGTGTGCAAGTGTATCACGTGGAAGGAATAGGTTTTGACAGGGCGATGCGTATTGTTTATAATACACTTGTTTATTACGTTACGCCTTCCACTACATACGCCGATATACGCGACATATCGCTGCAGGCGACCCGCGACTTGTATGGTGCGAACTCAAAGGAAGAAGTGGCAGTGGCTAACGCTTGGTATGCTGTGGGTATTGGAAGCCCCCACCATCTTTCTACTTACAAACTGACAGAAGGCACTTACGTTATTGTAGCCAATCGGCAGTTGGCAACTGACCAGCAATGGTACTACCTGTCTTCAAAAGAGTTGTCATTGCACGGCGGTACACGTTTGCAAGCGATTGGGACAGGTGTCACCAACATTATGGATATAAATACTTCAACCGTTTCTAATTCGTGTGTATGGGAATTGGAACACACATCAACCGGTTGGACTTTGCGCAATGGCTCACGTTACCTGTCTGTGTCTAACGATGACGCATTGATGAGCGACACGGCATCGATGTTCGCAATGGGGTCGGTGAATAATTGTGCTGTTATTGCCCCGGCATCCAACTGGTCGGCACGTCTGGCTTTGACAATGCAGTCGAGCGTTGATTACTACTTCTTTATTTTGCCGAATGTTGACAATACTTATAGCCAAGGTATGATTGATCTCTACTTCCTGCCATATACTGGTATTAAGCAGATGGAAGAGGATGCCTTGCCAGCCATAGAGATGGATGGTAAGAAACCTCAGAAAGTGATGGTTGACGGGCAAGTGTATATAGTTATGCCTGACAGCGAAGGAGGCAGTCACTACTATAACCTGCAAGGTCAGAGAGTGGAGTGATATGTGTGTCGCTTCGGTCACACAATAGCGGTCAGTGTATTAACAAAAACGCATACCATCCCTACTGGGGGTATGCGTTTTTGTCATGAGTTGGGAAAGGATGGGAATTCTGATAATCGCGTGACTATACGCACGAGCTGTGGGCGACCTTTGGTAATGTGGAGAGTGCGGGTAAAGCCGAATATGGTAGTGAAAAAGTTTGCAGATAAAATAGATTTGCGGGAATAATATAGAAGTCGTATCTTTGCGCGCCGTATCGGTAACACTAACGACATGTGCCGCAGGTGAAACGGTGACGTACCTTGTGACACATAAGAGTCAAGTTACAACAACTGCAAAGTTCAGATAATAAAATAATAGGAATATGTTCAATAATTTAAGTGAGCGTTTAGAACGTAGTTTTAAGATTCTCAAGGGTGAGGGCAGGATAACTGACATCAACATAGCGGAGACAGTGAAGGATATCCGCAAGGCATTGTTGGAAGCCGATGTCAATTATAAAACCGCCAAACAGTTTACTGACCGTGTTAAGGAGAAGGCCTTAGGCGAAAAGGTGATTACCGCTGTCCGTCCAGGTCAGTTGATGGTCAAGATTACTCATGATGAGTTAGCACTTCTTATGGGTGGTGAGGCAGTCGAGATGAATCTTAAAGGCAATCCTGCTGTGATACTGATGGCAGGTCTGCAAGGTTCCGGTAAGACTACCCATGCAGCCAAGTTAGCCAATTATCTACAGACGAAGAAGGGCAGGCGTGTTATGCTGGCGGCTTGTGACGTTTATCGTCCCGCAGCCATTGAGCAGTTGCGCGTATTAGGCGAGCAGGTGAATGCGAAGGTTTATCTTGCCCAAGAGGAGAAAGACCCCGTCAAGAAGGCCAAGGATGCGTTGAAGGAAGCCCGCACATACGGTTATGATGTGCTGATTGTGGATACTGCAGGCCGCCTGGCGATAGACGAGCAGATGATGAACGAGATAGCCGCCATCAAGGAGGCTGTCGAACCGTCTGAAACACTGTTCGTGGTGGATTCGATGACGGGTCAGGACGCAGTGAATACGGCTAAAGAGTTCAATGACAGGCTTGACTTTGACGGCGTTATACTGACCAAACTGGATGGTGATGCCCGCGGCGGTGCGGCGTTGTCAATCCGCTCGGTGGTGGACAAACCGATTAAGTTTATCGGTACGGGTGAGAAGATGGATGCATTGGACGTGTTCCATCCTGCGCGTATGGCAGACCGTATATTGGGTATGGGTGACGTGGTGAGCCTTGTCGAGCGCGCACAAGCGCAGTACGACGAGCAGGAGGCACGGCGGCTAAGCAAGAAGATAGCCAAGAACCAGTTTGACTTCAACGACTTTATCGGTCAGCTTGAGCAGATCAAGAAGATGGGGTCGATGAAGGATTTGATGGGAATGATACCCGGAATGGACAAGGCACTGAAAGACGTGGAGATCAGTGATGATGCGTTCAAGCCGATAGAGGCTATGATAGGTTCGATGACTCCCTACGAGCGCGCCAATCCCGGCTGCCTTAACGGATCGCGCAAGGAGCGTATAGCCAAAGGCAGCGGCAGAACAATAGTAGAACTCAACCGCTTTCTCAAACAGTTCGAACAGAGCGCGAAGATGATGCGCAAGGTGCAACAGATGCGCCGCCGTTGATATGAGCATATTAGATAAGATAGAGGGTTTGGAGGCGAAGTTTCACGAGATTTCGCTGTTCATAACCGACCCTGCTGTGATTGCAGACCAAGCCAGGTATGTCCGTCTTAACCGTGAGTATCACGAGTTGGAGGGTGTGCTGCAAGCGGCTGAGCAATATAAGAAGGCTTTGCACGATTTGGAGGATGCCAAGCAACTGTTTTACAATGAGCAAGATGCCGATCTCAAAGAGATGGCACGCGAGGAGATTGACCGCTTGGAACCGGAGTTGCCTAAATTGGAAGAGGAGTTGAAACTGCTGTTGTTGCCTAAGGATCCTGAGGACGGCAAGAACGTGGTGATGGAGATAAGAGGCGGAACGGGGGGCGATGAGGCTGCGTTGTTTGCGGGCGATCTCTTCCGAATGTACACAAAGTACTTCGAAACCAAAGGGTTCAAATATACTGTGTCGTCCTACTCGGAAGGAGCGGTAGGCGGTTTCAAGGAAATAATCTTCAATGTTACGGGAGAGAACGTGTATGGCACGCTCAAGTATGAGTCGGGTGTCCATCGTGTGCAACGTGTGCCGGTGACGGAGACACAGGGCAGGGTACATACATCGGCGGCAACTGTGGCGGTGCTGCCCGAAGCGGATGAGTTTGAGGTGCAAATCAATGAAGGCGAGATACGTTGGGACTATTTCCGTTCCGGCGGTGCCGGCGGTCAGAACGTCAACAAGGTCAATTCGGGTGTGCGGTTGAGGTATAACTGGAAGAATCCCAATACTGGGGAGGTGCAGGAGATACTGATTGAGTGTACGGAGACACGTGACCAGCCGAAGAACAAGGAGCGAGCATTGGCCCGGCTGCGCACGAAAATATATGACAGCGAACACCAGAAATATATAGATGACATAGCATCGCGCAGAAAAACACTTGTCAGTACAGGTGACCGTTCGGCAAAGATACGCACATACAACTACCCGCAGGGACGCATAACCGACCACCGGATAGGCTATACCGTTTATAATCTGTCGGCGTTTATGGACGGCGACATACAAGGAGTTATTGACGCATTGATAGTGGCTGAGAACGCTGAACGGCTGAAGGTGGCGGATATGTAATTGTTTTTTAGCAAGAGATGAACAACAGGAAAAAGATAATATTGATTGTAGTCGGAGTCGTTCTGCTGTCGATACTTGTCACAGTTGGGTTGATAGCGGAGCAGTGGTATCGTATGGAGGTTTGCAACTACGAGAGTTTGGATGGTGAAAGTCATGGCTATTATGTATATCCGGATATGGATGCGGACAGTCTGCTGACGTTGATGCAGGCAGATTATCAGGTGTATTCGTTACGCGATTGGCGTTGGCACAAGAAACATTTGCTATATACGAATCCACGTCCGGGGTATTATCGTTTTCCTGCACGCATAGGAGACAAACATCTTATTCGTCGCGTACAACAGGGTATTGAATCGCCGGTAACAATAACGTGGACCAACCAGGTGCGTACACGCGAGCAGTTGGCGGGCAAACTGGCGGCACAACTGCTGTTGGACTCGGCAACTCTGGTCAGTCACTTGGATTCAGCGGTTTATATGGAGCGGTATGGTCTGAATAAGGAGACGGCAGTATGTATGTTCATACCAAATACATACGAGGTTTATTGGACGTACGATGTGGATCAACTGTTCGGAAGGATGAAGCGTGAGTACGATAAGTTTTGGAGTAAAGAGCGTGTACAAAAAGCTGACAGTTTGGGGCTTAGTCGTGAGCAGGTGGCAACGCTTGCGAGCATAGTGGAGTCGGAAACGAACAAGCATAGCGAATATCCTCAGATTGCGGCATTGTATCTGAACAGACTGCGCAAGGGAATGTGCCTGCAGGCTTGTCCGACAGTTATTTTTGCGAGTGGAGAGTTCAAGACACGCAGGGTTCTGAAACGTCATCTGGCTATAGATTCGCCATATAACACGTATAAGAATTCAGGTTTGCCACCCGGTCCGATACGTTGCGCACAAGGCTCGACTATAGACGCTGTACTGAATGCTCCGCCGACAAAGATATTGTATATGTGCGCCAATCCGGATTTCAGCGGGACACACGTTTTTTCTGTGACTTTTGCCCAACATGCTGCGGTGGCACAGCGATATCAACAAGCTCTTAATGAGCGAGGTATAAAATAGACGCGGGTATTTCCGGCCTTACCGGTATTTGCCAAATGTGGGTCGCGAAAAGAGCAGAAATGTGTAGTGAAATGCGCAAAATGATAAAAAAATAGAAAAAGTTTTGTTTAGTAACGATTTAAGCCGTACTTTTGTGGGCTTTTCTAAAACAATTTTCCCTATGGCAACGACACAACAACAGGTCGGTACGTTGTATAATGCATTGACGTCCGGCAGTAAGATAATCGGCACGATAATAGCCGATTCGGATATTCGTATAGATGGTAATGTGGAAGGTGACTTGCAATGCAGCGGCAAGGTGGTGATTGGCGAGAAGGGTCACGTGAACGGCACGATAGACTGTCAGAACGCTGAGATAATGGGTCAGGTGGAAGGCAAAGTGAACGTACAGCAGACTCTGGCTCTTCGCGCGACGAGCCGAATGAAAGGCGATGTTCACACACAGACGCTGATAGTGGAACCCAATGCGCAGTTCAACGGTACGTGCGCAATGGGTAAACAACAGGAAAACATTAAAAAACAATAATAAATTTCTAAACAATTTTCATTATGAGAATTAAACCATTTCGCGGTGTTCGTCCGCCGAAGCAGTATGTGCTTCAAGTGAACAGTCGTCCTTACGATGTGTTGAATTCAGAAGAGGCCCGCAAAGAGGCCGAGGGTAACGAAAAGTCACTGTATCACATCATCAAGCCCGAAATAAATTTCGAGCCGGGTACGGACGAGCATGACCCGAAAGTATATCAGTCAGCTCGCGAACACTTTGATTTGTTCAAGAAGAACGGCTGGTTGGTTCAAGATGCGAAAGAGAACTACTACGTCTATGCGCAGACGATGGGTGAGCGCACACAATACGGACTGGTAGTGGCCGCCAACTTTGAGGACTATATGGAAGGTAAGATCAAGAAACACGAACTTACCCGCCGTGACAAAGAAGAAGACCGCATGAAACACGTTCGCGTGAACAACGCCAACATTGAGCCGGTGTTCTTCGCATACAAACACGTGGATGAACTGGACAAAATAATAGCCAAATATACGGCTAAGACTCCTGAATATGATTTCGTCGCACAGATAGACGGTTTCGGACACAAGTTCTGGGTAATAGATGATGACAATGACATAAGGCGTATCACCGAACTTGTGGCACAGATTCCCGCAATGTACATAGCTGACGGTCACCACCGTAGTGCGGCCGCCGCTCTTGTCGGCAACGAGCGCAAGCAACAGAACCCCAACCATACCGGCAAAGAAGAGTACAACTATTTCCTTGCGGTCTGCTTCCCCGACAACCAACTCAATATCATTGACTACAACCGCGTTGTCAAGGACTTGAACGGTCTGACAGACGAGCAGTTCCTTGCTGCATTGGAGGAGAACTTCGTTGTGGAAAAGAAAGGTGCTGAAATATACAAACCCAACTGTCTTCACAATTTCTCGCTATATCTTGGCGGCAACTGGTACAGTCTTACCGCCAAGGAGGGTCGTTACAATGACCAAGACCCGATTGGTGTATTGGATGTAACCATCTCTTCTAATCTTATACTTGACAAGATTCTTGGTATCAAAGATTTGCGCAGTGACAAGCGCATTGATTTCGTTGGTGGTATCCGCGGCTTGGGCGAGTTGAAACGACGTGTTGATTCGGGTGAGATGAAGGTGGCTTTGGCTCTGTATCCAGTGACTATGCAGCAGATTATCGACATAGCCGATACGGGCAATATTATGCCTCCCAAGACCACTTGGTTTGAACCCAAACTGCGTAGCGGTCTGGTAATTCATGAACTGGATTAAGCATATTCTGATTTGCCTTGGTTATGTCGTCCTTTTGGGCGGCATAACTTCGTGCAGTCTGCAGTCACGTATAAAGAAGGCAGACCGCCATTACGCCATAGGTGAATATTATGAGGCAGCCAAGCAGTACAAGCAGATTTATCCGAAACTTGACAGCAAAGCAAACAAGCAGCAAAAAGCAGGTCTGGCTTTTCGTCAAGGAGAGTGCTATCGCGTGCTTAACAGCACTAACGCTATAACGTGCTATAAGAACGCCATCAAGCTTAAATATCAAGATTCGATTGTATATCTGCGTCTTGCGCAGTGTCAGCAGTATGCAGGCAAATATAATGACGCAGCCAAGAACTATACCGTATATTTGCAAAATCAGCCACAGTCATACGTGGCACAGGCAGGTAAGTACGCTTGCGAACAGGTGAGAAACTGGCAAAAATCGCCTACCCGGCATAAGGTGACTGCAGCCAAGGACTTCAATCGCAAGCGCACGAGCAATTTCTCGCCTGCTTTCATAGGTGAAGACGGAGATGCACTGATGTTCACCTCCAACCGCCCCCTTTCCAAAAAGAAGAACAAAATAAGTCCGAGTCCGGTAACTGGCAAACAGACATTCAATCTGTTTTCAGCTCGCAAGGATGCAAACGGCAAATGGACGGATATAGGTCCGGCTGAAGGTCTGTTCGGCACCGGTGAAGAAGAAAGCGGCGGGGAAGAGGAACAAAAATCCGACTCAACGGCAACTGAAAAGAAAGGAACATTAGAGACAGGTGTGTGTTCGTTTACGGCAGACGGAATGGCGATGTACTTTACCGCATCACAACCCGTCAATGGGCAAGACTTGGGTACGCAGATATATCTCTCGACCCGTACAGGCGGTGAGTGGGGAGAACCGCAACAAGTCAAACTGTTTCAAGACAGCAGCATATCGGTTGGTCACCCTGCCGTCAATGCAACAGGCGATACGCTGTATTTTGTGAGCGATGCACCGGGAGGATATGGGGGAAAGGATATTTATCGTGCAGTAGGAGAGAACCTGACGTGGAGCGATATCCAGAACCTCGGACCGCAAATCAATACAGGTGACGATGAGTTGTTCCCTGTTGTACGTCGCGATGGAACGCTGTATTTCTCATCCAAAGGACATCCGGGATATGGCGGATTAGATATATTCAAGGCCATACCGGCAGGTCGTGACACAACGTATGGAACAAGCAAAGTGCCTCTGTTCACACTGCTTAATATGGGTGTGCCTTTCAACAGTAAGGAGGACGATTTTGGTATCACATTTGAGGGAAAAACGGAGAACGGTTTTTTCTCGTCAAACAGGGATCAGAAAAAGAGCAAGAACGACAGGATATTCCACTTTGTGCTGCCAGAGATGGTATTGGCAGTTGAAGGAGTGTTGCAGGATGAGCAGGGCGAGCCTTTGTCGGACGCTGTGTTGCGGTTGGTGGGTACTGACGGAACGAACCAGAAAGTGCCGGTCCGCAGAGACGGTACATATAAATTCAAACTTCAGCCCAATGCCAAATACGTTATGTTGGCGACTTCACGCGGATATCTCAATCAGAAACAGGAAGTGACTACAGCCGGTATCAATGACAGCCGGACTTATAAGCAAGACTTTGTATTAACTTCTGTTTCAAAGCCGGTCAAGATGAATAATGTCTTCTACGAGTTTGGTAAATGGGAATTGACGGAGGCATCTTCCCAAGAGTTGTTGGGTTTGGTTAAACTGCTCAACGACAATCCGAATATAATGATTGAATTGAGTGCTCATACGGATATGGTGGGCGATTCGCTCAGTAATCTTGTTTTGAGCGAGAAGCGTGCACAGTCGTGTGTCGATTTTCTTATACGTAACGGAATAGAATCTGCACGATTAACACCGGTTGGTTATGGTGAGAATATGCCTGTCATTGCCTCGGAAGCCATTCATAAAGAACACTCATTTATACCCGAAGGACAGGTTTTGGATGAAGCGTTCATCTCTTCTCTGCCAAAGGAACAGCAAGAGGTTTGCAACCAGATCAACCGGCGTACCGAATTCAAAGTAATAAAAACGACTTACAATCTTTATTAATCTTATGCGTCAGTATTTGGACCTTTGCCAGCATATACTTGACCACGGTACGGTTAAGCACGACCGGACAGGGACGGGAACCATATCTGTTTTCGGATACCAGATGCGTTTCCCGATGACAGAAGGTTTTCCGTTGCTGACGACAAAGAAACTGCATTTGAAGAGTATTATTTATGAGTTGTTGTGGTTTCTGCAGGGCGACACCAATGTAAGATATTTGCAGGAACACGGTGTGAGGATATGGAACGAGTGGGCAGACGAGAATGGCGATTTGGGACCGGTTTATGGTGAACAGTGGCGCAGATGGAAAGATTATCACGGTGGTGAGATAGACCAAATAAAGAATGTACTTGAGCAGATACGCAATAATCCGGATTCGCGTCGTATGATGGTCAGTGCCTGGAATCCCGCACAAGTGGATGCTATGGCATTGCCACCCTGCCATTGTTTGTTCCAATTCTATGTGGCGGATGGCAAATTGAGTCTGCAACTCTACCAGCGCAGTGCTGATGTTTTTCTCGGCGTACCGTTCAACATCGCCTCCTATGCGTTACTGCTGCAAATGATGGCACAGGTAACCGGCTTACAAACAGGAGATTTTATTCATACTTTAGGTGATGCGCATATTTATCTCAACCATCTTGACCAAGTACGGCTACAACTTACGCGTTCACCGCGAACATTGCCAACTATGATGATTAATCCTGAAAAGAAAGACCTCTTTTCTTTTGAATACGAAGATTTTCAACTTATTAACTATGATCCGCACCCACATATAGCCGGTGTGGTGTCGGTTTGACGAAATATTATAATCACAGAATCTCTTGAATCTCATTGTTGCTATAGACGAACAGAATGCCATCGGTAAGGGAGGCGGTCTCCTCTGCCATCTGTCTGCAGACCTGAAGCACTTCAAGGCGCTCACCACTGGTCATACGGTCGTGATGGGCAGCCGCACGTATCTGTCGCTGCCCCGCCGCCCGCTGCCTGACCGCCGCAATATAGTCCTCACGCGGCAGGATGCGGCGCTTTTTGAAGGCGCGGAAGTGGCGCGAAGTGTGGAAGATATAGTATCAATGGATAATCAGAATAATCCGAACTTTCTGAGTAGTCAGACAGATATTGACAATGAGATTTTTATTATCGGTGGCGGGCAGGTTTATGAGCAGATGTTGCCATACGCCGACCGCTTGTATGTCACCCGCATTCACTATACTTTCCCTGATGCAGACACATTCTTCCCTGCGATAGCCCCGGCCCGCTGGCGTCTTGTCAGCACCGAATCTTTCCCCGCAGATGACAAGAATCCATACGGGTTCTCCTTTGAGGAGTATGAGAGAACGGCTGAATAATTCAAGTTTTGCAAGTGTTTGACTGTTTACGAGTGAAGCGGGATAGAATGTACTTGGATTTACAGATTATACAGAGACTTAACACCATACATGGAGCGCTGTCGAACAGTGCAACGATAAAAAACAGATAATGACAGTGATGTTATATAAGATTACTTATTGAATGTAGCATGTCAAAAGTGCCACACGAACTTCGGAAACATATTTTTTATAAATAACGAAAAATCACACATCTGAACAATGGATAAAAACACATGGATCGGCTTTCTGCTTATAGCCGCAATCATCGTCGGATTTTCGCTGCTGAACCGTCCATCGGCAGAAGAAAGAGCAGAACGCCAGCGCGTTCAGGACAGTAGTCGTACAACGCAACAGAAAGATGCGGGGGCGCAACGACCCTCCGAAGGAAATTCCGCGCAGATACAGGAAACAAAAGTTTTGCCCGCCGGTCAGGAGGCGGACACGGCATCGCAGCAGACTCTGCAGGACCGCATTGCCGCCACTTATGGGGCGTTTGCGCCTGCTGCGCAAGGCGAAGACAGAACCACCGTTCTGGAAAACAGCAAGATCCGTTTGCATATAGCCAACCGTGGAGGACGGATTGAGCGTGCCGAACTGAAGGAATACAAAGCATACGGCGATACGGTTAATCCGCTTTGTCTGTTCCGTGGCGATGAGTCATCTTTAACATTCATTCTTATCACGGCAAATAACCATATTCTATCGACCGACCAGTTGTATTTCGTTCCTGTCATGGAGTCTTCCGTCCCGGGCAACGCAGATGACAGACAGATTCTTACGATGCGCCTCAAGACAGACGTGGAGGATGCTTATATTGATTTCATATATACAATGTTGCCGGACGACTATATGATTGATTTCGTCATCAGTCCGCACAACATTCAAAACGTATTGGCGCAGAACGCCACTCCGCTTGAAATGAAGTGGCGGCAGATGATTCCACAGCACGAGCGCGGACGCAAGTTCGAGGAGCGTTATGCGCGATTGCAATACATGCTTGTCGGCGGTGACATCGAGCAGCTCAGCGAGTCAAAAAACGACTCAAAGCGCGAAACTGCCCGTATCCGTTGGATCGGTTACAAGGATCAGTTCTTCTCCACTGTCCTCATTGCCGATGCCCCGCTTACTTCCGCTGAATTCGAGTCTGTTCCGCAGGACGCTTACACTCGCTATGTCAAGCAGTACGAAACAAAAGCCTCTGTAGATTTTGACTTGACTGGTCAGACCACCACCGCTTTCCGCTGGTATTTCGGACCGAACCATTATAACACGCTCAAGGCATACGATGACAATCTGCCTTCTGAAATGCGTCTGCACCTCAAGGAATTAGTCCCGTTAGGATGGAAGATAGTGTCTTGGATCAACAAAGTGCTGGTTATCCCGATGTTCGACCTCTTTATGGGTTGGGGATTGCATATCGGTATAGTCATATTGCTGATGACATTAGTTATCAAACTCATTATACTGCCATTTGTGTTCGCTTCCTACCGCTCGTCCGCCAAGATGCGTGTCCTCCGTCCGCAGATTGACGAGATAAATGCCAAATATCCGCAGGAAAAGATGCAGGAACGTCAGCAGGCGACGATGGCTCTGTATCGTCGTGCCGGTGTCAGTCCGATGTCGGGCTGTCTGCCGATGCTCTTCCAGTTCCCCGTTCTTATGGCTATGTTCTGGTTCTTCCCGACAGCTATTGAGCTTCGTGGTCAGTCGCTCTGGTGGGCCGAAGACTTATCAACCTACGATGCCATATTGACGTGGAACACTCCGATATTCCTTTTTGGTGACCACTTGTCTCTCTTCTGCCTGATAATGACCGTGGCAAACTTCGGCTACACATTTATCACAATGCAGCAGCAGGCCACTGACCCGAATATGAAGTTCATGAAATGGATGATGTACCTTATGCCGCTGATGTTCCTCTTCATCTTCAATGACTACGCTGCCGGACTGAGTTATTATTACACCATCTCGTTGGGCTTCACCATTCTTCAGACGATGATTTTCCGCTGGTCGATTGACGACAAGAAACTGCTTGCGCAGATGGAAGCCAATGCCAAGAAACGCGATGGACAGCCTAAGAGATCGGGTCTGATGGCACGATTGGAGAGGCTGCAGCAAGAGCAACAACGTATGGCACGCGAACAGGCCAAACAACAAGCAAAGAAATACAGATAAATCAAGCAAAGAACAAGCATATTATGTTATACGAAAAGAAAACGTTAGAGTCATTATCTTTAGATGAATTGAAAGAGATTGCACGCTCAATGGGTGTGCGTGCCGGTCATACCAAAGAGCCTATGAATCTTATATATGCTATTTTAGACGCTCAGGCGGAGCAACAGGCAGCCTTACCGGAACGTCCGAAGAATGACCATAAGAAACAAGGCGAGAAACGTGAGCGCAAGCGTGTGAGACGCGAACCGGAAAAAGTGGATATCCAGAGTACCAAAGCAGACCAAGTTCTGGCTGCTGTCAATACCACATCGCTCGAAGCAGCCAAAGCCGAACCCCAACCCGTAGTGGCTGAGGAAACCAAACCTGCAAAAAAGCGCAGAAGCAAAAACAGTTCGGCGGATCTGCCGTCCGCCGAACTGACGCTCAGTCTGCCTCTTGAAGACGATGTAAACGCAACCAAGGAGAAAAAAAACAAGGTGGACACCACCACAAAAGAGAAACAGGAACAGGTAAAAAAGACTGAAAACGTGCAAAAACCGGCTCAACAGAATCAGGGACAGGTGCAGAAGCAGGATTTGCAGCAGGAGCAGGAACAGAAACAAGAGCCAAAGCAAAATCAAGAACAGCAACAGGAGCAGGAACAAGACAAAAAGCAACAGAAGAACGAGCAAAACCAGAAGCCCAACTCCAACCAGAACACTATGGTTGATTTTGGCGAGAAGATGGTTGCCATGGGAACTTTGGAATGTGCGCCTGACGGGTATGGATTTCTCCGCTCGGCAGACTATAATTATCTTTCATCGCCGGATGATGTGTATGTGAGCGGTCAGCAGATTCGCCAATACGGTCTCAAGCAAGGTGATACGGTGGAGTGTACCATACGTGCAAATAAGGATGCAGACAAGTATTTCCCGATGGACAAGGTGATACGTATCAACGGTTTGTCGCCAGAAAAAGCCAAGTCTCGTACCGCTTTTGAGAACCTGACCGCACTATTTCCTGATGAAAAATTCCGTTTGTGCCGAGGAGACAAAGATGACCCGTTGAGCATACGTATCATAGACCTTTTCGCTCCTATCGGCAAGGGTCAACGCGGACTCATAGTGGCGCAGCCCAAGACCGGTAAAACGGTGCTGCTAAAAGAGATAGCCAATGCTATTGCTGCCAATCATCCTGAGGTCTATATGATAGTGTTGCTTATTGACGAGCGTCCGGAGGAGGTGACAGATATGGCACGTTCGGTGAACGCCGAGGTGATAGCTTCCACTTTTGACGAGCCAGCCGAGAACCACGTCAAAGTGGCAAATATCGTTTATGAAAAAGCCAAGCGATTGGTAGAGAGCGGACATGATGTGGTCATTTTGCTGGATTCGATAACCCGTCTTGCCCGAGCTTACAACACAGTAGCTCCAGCGAGCGGCAAGGTATTGTCCGGTGGTGTGGAAGCACAAGCCCTGCACAAACCCAAACGTTTCTTCGGTGCCGCACGTAATATAGAGGATGGTGGAAGTCTGACAATTATTGCCACTGCTTTGACGGAAACCGGCAGCAAGATGGACGACCTTATTTTTGAGGAGTTCAAGGGTACGGGCAATATGGAATTGCAACTTGACCGCCGACTGGCAAACAAGCGTATATTTCCGGCAGTGGATATACCTGCCAGTTCAACCCGCCGTGACGACCTTCTGTTACCGCCGGAAGTTCTCAGCCGAATGTGGATTATCCGCAAACAACTGAGCGATATGAACGGGGTGGAGGCAATGGAAAAACTTCGTTCTTATATGGAGCGCACCAACGACAACGATGAGTTTCTTCTGGCAGTTAACGGAATGAAATAGAGTATGCTCAACGTTCTTATTATCAATGGTCCCAATCTCAATCTTACGGGCAGACGCAATGTGGCTCAATATGGTACACGCTCAATGGAGCAGATTGTGCTTGCCTTGCAGAAAAACTATCAGAATGTAAGGTTTACCTGTTTTCAGTCCAATCATGAGGGTTGCCTGATTGATAAACTGCAGGAAGCGGGAACAAAGGACGAGGAAAGCGATTTGTACCCGTATGACGCTGTTATAATCAACCCCGGCGGATTGTGTCATTCGTCAGTTTCGTTAAGGGATACTGTTGATTGGCTCGGCGAACAGGAAATGACGGTAGTAGAG
Organism: Paludibacteraceae bacterium; assembly: GCA_024683975.1. Lineage (GTDB taxonomy): Bacteria > Bacteroidota > Bacteroidia > Bacteroidales > Paludibacteraceae > Colicola. The sequence continues at coordinate 11,241 of JAIKXR010000054.1, read as the reverse complement.
GTTCATCTGAGCAATATAAGTGAGCGTGAGCCGTTTAGAAGTGTGAGCCTGTTGAGTGACGTATGTACGAAAACATTTTATGGATTGGATGCCTACGAAAAAGCTGTTAGTCATATTGAGTCTGCTGTGCGTTCTTAATGCGCGGGCACAGATGCACACTCCTTATATAGATGACAAGATTGTGCATTTCGGCTTCTCGTTAGGAGTGAACATGATGAGTTATCTCGTTCAGGATTCGCAGCAAGAGATTGACGGCGAAATCTATCATGCGCGTGTCAGCGACCTGATGCCCGGTTTTTCAGTGGGTTTTATTACAGACCTGAGGCTTACTCGACATCTCAACCTGCGTTTCTGTCCGGGACTGCATTTCGGGCAGAAAACGGTCACTTACAAGAACGACAGCGGCAATCCTATCCGCGGGTCGCTTGACACTCACAGGGAAAAAGCGGAAGTGTTGAGTCTGCCCATTTCCGTGCCGTTCTATATCAAGTGGTCGGCAGAAAGGGAGATGAATTACCGGCCTTATCTCATCTTCGGCGGAGGTTTTCACTACGATTTCGGCGGTCAGAAAGAGAGAGTGCTTTACCAGCAGAAATGGGACTACTTTGTTGATTTCGGTTTTGGTTGCGACTTTTATACAGGTTGGTTCAAGTTCTGCCCGGAGTTGAAGTATCAGATAGGTTTTGCCAATATGCTGACTCCTGTGGATGAGCGTGAGAACCTGCCCAAACAGGATGAGTTTTATACCCATGCATTGCGCCGTTTAACCAACCAGATGCTCACTCTCACTTTTAATTTTGAGTAATAGGAGACCATTAGTTTAGATGTTTATCAGTTGTTAAGAAGAGTGTATGACTTTAGTCGCTTAGTTGTTTATGAGGATTCAATTACATATATTATTGTTCTTTCTTATCCCTCTATTTTTTGTCTCGTGTCAGGAGGAGACGGTGTCATCTGATGCGTCAATGAGGTTGTCTTTTTCGGCTGATACGGTGCGTTTTGATACTGTTTTCACTACAATCGGTTCTTCCACTCAAGCCGTGATGGTATATAACAAGAACAAGAATGCGGTTAATATACAGTCAGTGGAGGTTAGCAGCAGTTATTTCCAGATAAACCTGGACGGCGAGAACGATCGTAACCGCTTGCGCGATATAACTCTCAACGGCGGTGACAGCCTGTTCCTTTTTATCCGCGCCACAATTGACCCGCAAGATGTCAATTCTCCGGTATTCCTGACGGATTCAGTGCAGTTTATGGTTAATGGTAACGGTCAGCAGATACGTCTTGAGGCTTACGGGCAGAATGTCAATCTTATACGGACATCTTCGCGTTTGACACAATTGGCTGACTGTCATTTTACCGCAGACAAGCCTTATCTTGTTTTTGACACCCTTTTGTTGACCGGCACCACCGTTATAGATGAAGGTGCCACGCTCTATATGCATAACGGCACATCGCTCTATATGTACGGACCGGTCAGGGCGAGAGGTACGCTTGACAACCCGATTCGCATCACCGGTGACCGGCTTGACCGCCTTTTTCCAAAAGTGCCATATCAGATGGCTTCCGGTCAGTGGGGTGGGGTTTATCTGCTCTCTATTTCCGATCAATCGGGCGAATCAGTGTCAGAACAAACGGGCGAGACGGATACTCTCAATTATGTGGAAATATTGAGCGGTAATGTGGGGCTGTTTGTATATTCGGATAAAGTCGAAAGTCCTCGCCGGTTGGTATTGGGCAATGCCCGCATACATAACCATGCCAAGTATGGTGTTGTGTTTCAGAACACGGATGCAACCGTTTATAATTCCGAAATCAGCAACTGCGCATCGTATTGCATGTATCTGTCGGGAGGCAATTATTTGCTCACACACAATACAATAGCCTCTTTCTTCGGCTATCCATACAGCAACCTCAATATCCACACTACGGGCAGAGAAGATGTGCCTGCAGTCTATATCAACGTGACGGATTCGGCGGGAACAATCACGTCAGCACGCCTTTACAACAATATCATCACCGGTGCGCGAAAACGCAGTCTGGAGATGGATACAGTGATAGAGAACGGCTACAACGGTGAGTTAGCCAACAATTACCTGCTCACAGACTCCATCCTTGCGCCGTGGAGTCACGACAACGTCTATGCAGGTGACAAAGACACTGTATTTGTCAATACTTTTTACCTTTATAAGGAGTATGTCTATTACGATTTTCGCCTTGACAGTGTTTCTCCTGCCCGCAGCATAGGCAGTCCGTCCTTTGCCAAGCCTTATCCTTCCGACCGGTTGGGCTTTCCGCGTCAGGAACCTGTTGATGCGGGCTGTTACCAATGGCAACCGAAGTGAATTGCAATCACGAGAAAGCAAAAAAATGAAAATTTTGCATAATAAAATGATTGATTGTACTTTTGTGCGACATACAAAAAGTTTTTCGATAGTCAGCAATGACCTTTGAGAACGAAAAAAGTTAAATATAAAAGATTATAGAACAAATGATTATTGAACAAGTTCATGCCCGCGAGATTCTTGATTCTCGTGGCAATCCTACAGTAGAGGTAGAAATTCGTCTTGAAAGTGGTATTATGGGTCGTGCCAGTGTTCCGTCCGGGGCATCAACCGGTGAGAATGAGGCACTTGAGCTTCGCGATGGTGACAAACAACGTTATCTTGGCAAGGGAACGCTCAAGGCAGTAGAGAACGTCAATACCGTCATTGCCCCCGCCGTTGTCGGTATGTCGGTTCTTGACCAGCGCGGTATTGATATGAAGATGATTGAGCTGGACGGCACACCCACCAAGTCGAAACTCGGTGCCAACGCCATTCTTGGTGTCAGCCTGGCCGCCGCCCATGCCGCCGCCGCTTATTTAGATATGCCTCTCTATCGTTATATAGGTGGTGCCAATGCATACGTCTTGCCCGTTCCGATGATGAACATCATCAACGGCGGCGCACACTCTGACGCTCCTATCGCTTTCCAAGAGTTTATGATTCGTCCCGTAGGTGCACCTACTGAGAGAGAAGCTATCCGCATGGGAGCAGAGGTGTTCCACAACCTTGCCAAGCTGCTGAAGAAACGCGGTTTGAGCACCGCTGTAGGTGACGAAGGCGGTTTTGCTCCTGCTCTCAACGGCATTGAGGACGCTCTCGACAGCATCTGTCAGGCTATTCGTGATGCAGGTTACGAGCCCGGAAAGGACGTGCGTATCGCTATGGACTGCGCCGCTTCCGAGTTTGCCACTTGCGAGAACGGTGAGTGGTATTACGACTACCGCCAACTCAAAGACGGCAAGAAGAAAGATCCTAACGGAAAGAAACTCACTGCCACCGAGCAGATTGACTATCTTGAGCAACTAATCACCAAGTACCCCATCGACTCCATCGAGGACGGTCTGGACGAGAACGACTGGGACAACTGGGTACGTCTTACAGAGCGCATAGGTGACCGTTGCCAGCTGGTAGGTGATGACCTGTTCGTAACCAACGTGCGTTTCCTTGAAAAGGGAATCAGTATGGGTGCCGCCAACTCCATCCTCATCAAGGTCAACCAGATTGGTTCGCTCACCGAGACGCTGGACGCTATCGAGATGGCTCATCGTAACGGATATACCACCGTTACTTCCCACCGTTCAGGTGAAACAGAGGACACCACTATCGCCGACATAGCCGTGGCTACCAATTCGGGCCAGATCAAGACCGGTTCGCTCAGCCGCACCGACCGTATGGCGAAGTACAACCAACTGCTCCGCATCGAAGAGGAACTTGGCTGCCGCGCACAATACGGATACAAGAAACTGAAATAAGTCAGCTGAATATTCTAAAGAACACCAAACGATTGGTGACAAGCGAAGGATAACTGACCGTGGCAAGACTGCGGTTGGTTTTTCTTTTTTGTCTGAGGTCAGTTGTCCGCAGCATACGCCAGAAATCCCCCCGTGCCTTCACCACTGACCGGGCGTGTCCGCCTAAACCTTTCAACAGATATTGCAAGGCAGCCGCATAGTCCAAGATAAAGCGGCAGAAGAAAACAATAAAGAGCCTGACCGCAGGCAGGTTCTTGTATAGCATCAGCATGTTGTTGCGGAAATTGAGATAGGTCTTTCTCGGACTCTCATAATTGAGCGAGCCGCCGCCCAGATGATAAACCACCGATTGCGGCACGCAGACCAGCCTGTAGCCTCGGCATTGCATCCGCCAGCACAGGTCAATCTCTTCCATGTGGGCGAAGAAACCGGCATCCAATCCGCCCGTCTCTTGATAAACGGCTGTCCTGACCACCATTGCCGCTCCCGATGTCCAAAAAACGGGAACTATGCTGTCGTACTGCCCATGGTCGCTTTCCACCTTGCCCAAGACCCTTCCCCGGCAGAAAGGATAGCCCAGTGCGTCCATCATCCCTCCCGCCGCGCCGGCATGTTCAAAGAGTACAGGCTTGTCGCCTCTCTCTTTGCTTGTCCAGCTCAGTATCTTCGGCTGGCAAGCCGCCACCTCCTGATGGCTGTCCATATAAGAGAGCAGGGGAGTGAGCCAGCCTGCGGTCACTTCCACATCCGAATTGAGCAGCACCGTATATTTGCTCTTGATTTGCGCGATAGCCCGGTTGTACCCCTCAGCAAAGCCGTAGTTCCGGTCCAATACGATTATGCGAACCGATGGAAACTCCTCGCGCAGCACCCGTAGGCTCTCGTCTGTACTACCGTTGTCGGCAACCACCACCTCAATGTCCTCTCCGTCAGTATGTTGCACCACAGACGGCATATACCGGCGCATCATCTCCGCTCCGTTCCAGTTGAGTATGACAACGCTGCATTTCATAATTTCCTTATTTGTCATCACGTTTCCACTTCCAGCGGTTGTGTGACCATAGCCAGATATGCGGATCTTCTTCGATGTTGGTTTCGAGCAGGCGGGCAAAACGTTCGGTTATTTCGCCTTTCTCTGTATTCGGAGCGTCCTTGCTAATAAGTTCAAAATGTGCGCGATAGTAGCCCCGCGACACCTCTCTGACATGTATGTAAGCAACCGCCAAGTCCAATTTTCTTGCCAGCACCTCGCCACCACCGAGGAAACTTGTATCCTGATGCAGGAACTCTGTCCAGTGATAAGCGTTCTTTGGTGACACTTTCTGGTCGCTGACCATACCGAGAGTGAAGTGCTGGTCAGTATGGCTCATGGCTATTATCCGGCGTACGACATTGTTCTTCTCTATGCTTGTTTTTTTACCGCTCAACCGTTCGCGCATACCCAGTATCAATTCGTTAGCAGTCTTGTTGTTGAGATGGCGATAGACGTTGTATTCTTGCAGCGATGGGTCTTTATAGTATAGTTGCACGGCGGGCATCCACTCCCAGTTGCCTAAATGGCCAAGAAGATAAATAACGCCTTTTTTCTCTCTTGCCCATTGCTCGACATCGGCAGCATTCTCAAAAACAATGTGCTGCATAACCTGCCCGTTGGTTGCGCGATAGGTCCAAGCAATCTCCATTATCACATCCGAAAAATGGTGGTAGAAACGCTTTTCGAGAGCAACAATATCTTTTTCTGACTTGTCGGGGAAAGAAAGAGTGAGATTCTTGCGGACTGTCTTTCTGCGGTAGCGTACCACATAGTACATCAGCGGAAAGATTATCCAGTCGCTCAGACGATACAGACTCTTGAGCGACAGTCGTGACAGAATGTTTATAAGAAATTTCATTGTAACAGTGTGTGGGGTACAGGTGTGCTATGTCGTGAACAAGGCGAACAAAACGATGACCGGTGCAGCGAGGAGCATACTGTCAAAGCGGTCAAGTACTCCCCCGTGTCCTGGCATAAACCGTCCGCTGTCCTTCACACCCACAGTGCGTTTCATAAGACTCTCCATCAGGTCGCCCAACGTACCGAAAACGCTTGTCAGCAACACAAAAACGAGGGCTGTCCATAGCCGGTCGATCCACCCGATTCGGTAGAACACATATCCCGCAATGAGATTGAAACATATCCCGCCGATGAGACCCTCCCAGCTCTTCTTAGGACTGACGCGCGGGAACATCTTGTGGTTGCCATGTGGCAAACGGGCAGTACCCATACCAACGAGATATGCACCCGTGTCATTAACCCAAACAGAGATGAAGAGCGCCAGCAAGTAATACGGACATGCGTTGCACAACAGCACCATACAAGCAAAGGGCAAAGCAATCATCATCAGGCTCTGGAAGTACCTGCCCCAGTTCTTCATAGGATTCTCCGCCTGACGGTAAAGTTCGGCAAGAAGAACGGCGAAAGAGGAAAGAATATATACCACTACCGATATGCCTAATATCCATTCGATAACAGTATCCTCCAGCTTCATTGTCATCGTGCTGTAATGCGCCATATAAGATGTCGCCCAAAAAGACAACAACATGCAAATACCTGTAAGTCCTGACATAACGGTCAGCCAAGTGTCTTTGCCTGTCAGATTGATAAACTCGCGTATGCCGAGAACGGTCATCAATGCGATTACCGTCAAAAAGAATAATGATGACGGGGCCAAGACGGTCCCCACTATAACTGCCACATATACCGCGCCTGACAGTGTGCGCTGAACTATTGTACTCATTGCTTTTTCCAGTTTATGCGGCGGATTTCTGATCACTGTCCTTTCCGCAACGCCGCAAAATTAGTTCAATTTTCATATCCCGCAAAACATATTGTCCCGCAGCGGTATATTTTCCATCACTTCGGTGTTGCGTCATAACCGCAATAATCCGGTATTCTCCTTCTGCATCAAAATCTTTGTCAGCCGTGACGGTTCGAATAGATACAAAATGCAGAATTAGTTTGCATTTCCCGTACATACACCGTACTTTTGCTGCATATTTCTGTAGAGAAGATAGAAAATACTTTATCCGAAGAAGTACGAGTGTATACGGTTAAATAAATGTGAAACATTGATTACCAAGAGATAGGTTACGTGGTGTGTCAATTGCATGTAAAAGGAGGATAAGTCATCAATTATTAGGTTAAGATAAAAGGAGGATAAGTCATCAATTATCATCAATAAGTCATCAATTAGTCATCAATTATAAGTTAAGATAAGGGAGTATAAGTCATCAATTAACATCAATTAGTCATCAATTGTAGGTTAAGATTAAAGGAGGATTAGTCATCAATTAACATCAATTATAATAAATTAGTCATCAATAGTTAGGCGGGATTCAATTTGAGAAAATATATATGTGTATAACCAAAACCAAAATATAAATCATCATGAAGAAGACACAAATTCTCTTAGCAGTAGTGCTTGCTGTACTGTCTGTATTCATTGGTTGTGAGAAGAAAGCAACCACTCAGACAGAACCGGAGGATCGTGGCACGATGATTAGTTGCAGTCCGTCTTTAGTCAATATTGGTCTTGATGGCGGAAGGGTTGATGTTACCCTTATTTCCCGTTCTGAATGGTCAGCGACCACAAACCAGTCGTGGGTGAGTATATCTCCGACGACAGGTCAGGGCGATGCGTTTGTGAAAATAACCGTACGCAGCGGCGAAGCAAGCACAGCGAGTGTTTTGTTTTCCAACGGAGCCGGAACAGCTGTTTTGAAGATAGGGAGAGGAATAGATGTCATAGGTGACGATAATAATGGCGGTGACAATGGTGGTGTAAGTAATAATAAATCGGCTCTTTTTTCAGTCAGTTCGACACAGAAGGTATATTTTTCGCCGGGTAACCTGCAATACCAAGCATCCACCAAGACCTGGCGTTTCGCCGAACACCAATGGGATGTGGTAGGTATGGGTTATGATCAGACGAATACGGACAATTACTGCTATATCGGCGGCACGGTACAGAACAGCGACAACCGTCAGATTGGCAGTAGTTACAGCGGCTGGATAGATCTTTTCGGTTGGGGTACGGGTGATAACCCCGCCAAGTCAAGCACGAACGATAGCGATTACTCCACTTTCACCGACTGGGGTGTTAATCCAATCAGCAATGGCGGCAACAAGGCTAATAAGTGGCGTACGCTGACCAAAGACGAGTGGGTGTATCTGTTCACAACTCGTTCAAATGCAAGCAGCAAGTATGGTGCGGCAAAGGTGAACGGAATGACGGGTGTTGTTGTCTTGCCTGACGAGTGGACTTTGCCTTCCGGGTGTGGTTTCACAGCGGAAATGACGAGTGCGAGTGATTGGTATGATTGGAGTTTGGTAGCATCAACTAATGTTTATACGAGTGTCCAGTGGGAGCAGATGGAGGCGAATGGTGCGGTCTTTCTCCCTGCTTCGGGCTACCGCTACGAGGCCTCGGTTTACGATGCTGGTACGTACGGCAACTACTGGTCATCTACGCCCTCTGGTTCGTCCGACGCGTACGACATGAATTTCCGCAGCTACTACCTCTACCTCGGGAGCTACGACGACCGCTACAACGGGTTTGCTGTCCGTCTGGTTTCAGACATTTAATCCGATTCATTTAATTCATTCCGATTGCGGCATAAAAAGCCGCAATCGTTTTTTTTGCGCGAGTTGTGCTTCCAAGCATCACCGCAGAGTGAGTAATCTATCTCAGTAAACGAGTCAACTTTTTTCAGGTTTTAGTCATACGGTGAGGTATGCTTAATATATCATTTATATAACGTGTATCTATCGTATATCTAACGTGTATCTAACGTATATCTAACGTATATCTAACGTATATGTTACGTAGTAGATAGCGGATTGACAGCAGACGGGTAAAAGGACAATGAAGGATTGGTATGGAACAGATATGGAATAGATAAGGTATTGATTAGAGATTGACACAGGAATAATTATGAACAATCCCGCTAAATTGAAGAAAGTTGTTTCAATTCAGCGGGATTGTCAAGTCTGACTGTCTGTCAATCATTTTTCTCTTTGAATAACCACGGCTTCTGAAGCTCCGGTGCGAACCTTCAGCCACGCCTCCATACGCTGCAGGTCATCATCTTTCAGCCCTTTGTGCTTATTGACGGTCAGCAGAGCGACTACCTGAACCTGAGTGCCTGCAGTCTGCGCCAAAACGATGTCGGTTATCTGCGGGTACTGCACACGAATCTCCGCCTCAATGTCAGCCACAGGCAGCAGTTCCGTTTGTACGTTAGTTGACAAACTGTCAACTTTGCGATGCAGCCTTTCAATCTCTTCGTCACGGTCTCTTAGTTGCTCCTCGTGAGTGCGGAATATGTCGCGCACCAGTTCGTTCTCGTCCAAAGCAGTCTGCGCCTGATATGCCGCGTCAAGGTGAAAACGCAGTTGCTCACGTTTGAGGCCGTGTTCTATAGCAGACAAATACAAACCATTATAAGCACCCGAATCAGGTTCCTCACCGGCTATATAAATATCCACCATAGCCGGCGTGGTGTCGTCAGTTATCTTGTAATCGTAGATGTAACTGCGCGCAAAGTTTTTATTCTCAACGATAAAGGCATTGACCGAACGAGTGAAATTGTTCTCCTTCACCACGCTGACAGCCGAGATGATACTCGGTACAACAATGGCAATCAACAATATACCGAACATCCACTTGCGTCGTATCTGCTTCTGCTCATCGCCCGTATCGTCCATCTTGTATCCGAGGTACTTGGTTCCGAGATATGCGGCAAGGGCGATGAACGTGAAATTGATGAAGAACAGGTACAACGCCCCGAAGAGGAAGGTGGGGTTCATTGTCGCCAATCCGTATCCGGCTGTGCAGAGCGGCGGCATCAGTGCCGTGGCAATAGCCACACCCGCCATCACCGTGCCTTTTTCTTTGCGCGAAATCTCCAGTATGCCCGCCATTCCGCCGAACAATGCAATCAGCACATCGTAGATGGTGGGGTTGGTGCGCGCCAGCAGTTCGGTGGGGTGTTCCATAGCCAGCGGCGACACCAGAAAATAGAGCGTTGCAGACAGCACGGAGATGCCCACCATGATGCCGAGGTGCTTGAGCGCGTGCTTGAGCAGGTCCACATCGTTGGTGCCGAGTGCCAAACCAAAACCTATGATAGGCGACATCAGCGGGGATATCAACATCGCGCCAATAATGACGGGTATAGAATTGACATTCAGTCCCACCGATGCAATAACGATGGCGCAGAACAGAATCACAATGTTAGGACCCCGAAATGCAATGTTGTCGCGGATATTAACCGCAGCAACATCTACATCTATATAGTCGCGCAAGTCCACCAGATGAACAATCTTGCGCCAAAGTTCCCTTATTGCAAACATTTCTCGTAGAGAGGTTTAGCATCAACGGCAAGTCGGATCATCCCGTGCAGGGTGTCAATGCTGACACGGTCCTGCTGCATCGTGTCGCGGTAACGGACGGTGACACAGTTGTCGCTGAGCGTGTCATGGTCCACGGTGATGCAGAAAGGCGTACCGATAGCGTCCTGACGGCGGTAGCGTTTGCCGATGGAGTCTTTCTCGTCATAGCCGGTGCGGAAGTCGAGTTGCAGCATACGCATGATCTCGCGGGCTTTCTCGGGCAGACCGTCCTTCTTGACGAGCGGCATCACGCAGCACTTGAACGGTGCCAGCACCGGCGGTAGCGACAGCACGACACGCGAGTCACCGCCCTCCAGCTGCTCTTCCTTGTAGGCGGAGCAAAGGACGCTCAGGAACATACGGTCCACACCTATACTGGTCTCGATGACGTAGGGCGTGTAACTCTCGTTCAGTTCGGGGTCGAAGTACTCGATTTTCTTGCCCGAATACTTGGCGTGCTGCGACAGGTCGAAATTGGTGCGGCTGTGAATACCCTCCACCTCCTTGAAGCCGAAGGGCATCTGGAACTCGATGTCGGTGGCAGCATTGGCGTAGTGGGCGAGTTTCTCATGGTCGTGGAAGCGGTACTTCTCATCGCCCAGCCCGAGAGCCTTATGCCAGCGCAGACGCTGGTCTTTCCAGTAGTCGAACCATTTGAGTTCCTCACCCGGGCGGACGAACAACTGCATCTCCATCTGTTCGAACTCACGCATACGGAAAATGAACTGGCGCGCCACAATCTCATTGCGGAAAGCCTTGCCTATCTGCGCGATGCCGAAAGGCACCTTCATACGCCCCGTCTTCTGCACGTTGAGGAAATTGACAAAGATGCCCTGCGCCGTTTCCGGTCGGAGATAGACCTTCATCGCTCCATCGGCGGTGGACCCCATCTCGGTGGCGAACATAAGGTTGAACTGCCTTACGTCCGTCCAGTTGCGTGTGCCGCTGATGGGGCATACGATGCCCTCGTCAAGGATAATCTGTTTCAGTACGTCAAGGTTCATCA
>JAIKXR010000036.1 GCA_024683975.1 Paludibacteraceae bacterium | reverse complement strand
GCCGTAGCCGGGCTGAACACAATCACGGGATTGCCATATTCTTCTCCGAAATACCCGCTCATTATTTGTTTGCCGGTCACGTCATAGACTTTGTATGTACCAGACATATCTGTCTGGACTTTGATATGGCGCGAATCGAGTTGCTGCATCAGCCGGATTTTATCCACCGCCGGCACGTAGTAAGGCGATGATAAATCAGGAACAAAGTCGCACGTCCTCAATATCTTGCCATCGTCTGTTCGTGTGAGCAATGCGTAATACGTCCCCATAGTCAATACAGGTGACATCTGTATGTACGAGTTGTGTACTCCGTTGCCGGAAATCTCCATATTGTCCTTGTACCACCGTATATTGGTGAAAGTGTAGCCTCCGTTGTATTTCTCGTTGTATAGAGCCAGAACGTCACGCCATCGTTGCTGTATGAGCCACGAGGGATAGAGTATTCTGAACTTCATCGGGTAGTCAGTGCGCCTGTCGCATTGGTCATAGACTGTCAGTGTCATAGCGTAGTCATCAGGTCTGATGTACTGTGTGGAGTCTTCGCCGTGGGGTAGGTTAACGGCTATTACGTTGTCTGCAGGCACCGTTCCTCCGCTGACATTAGCCAGTCCTTGCGCCGTTGCCATGTCGTCAAACGTTATGTCAAATGTTGTCGGTGTGCCGGTTGTTGTGTTGAGTACAATCTTCAAAGCCTCGTCGTTGGCGCATGTCTCTTGTGTCATAGCCGGTTGAGCCTCCACATAATCGCGGTCAATAGTCAGGTTGAGCGTGTAGTATATACTGTCGCATCCAAGGCTGCTTTGCAGTGTGTAGTGGTAGGTTCCGGCATCGCTAAATTCTTGTGTGTAACCTGCTGTGGGATTCCATTGGAATGGCAGCCGGTTGTCGCAAGCCGTTTCGTTTTGTGTCTCGTTGGTAGGTGTCTGGACGGTCAGCGTGAAGTGTACCACCGAATCGCAACCGTTGACAGTTTTCAGGTTCATTGTACGTGATGTCTGTTTATAATGGTCGCTGATGACCGTGTAAGCATCTGATTCAGTGAAGGTCACTTCATTCACGGTATATGGCAGACTGCTTTGACATATTGTGATGCCGTCTGTTATGTCATTGTATGTCGGGTAGATAGTCAGGTGAAGAGTGATTGTACTGTCGCAACCCACGGCATTATCCAGATGGTGTTCATAATCGCCTGATTCGTAGTAGTTGTTGCCGAACCACAGGTATGGTGCGCAACCGGTGTCTGTCATTTCCGAAGATGACGGTTGATTGACGGTCAGGTGCAGGTGAACAATCGAGTCGATGTTCATAGCATTGACTGTCTCATAGTCATAATCGCCTTCTGTGTTGTACTCTTTTCCGTTCCATGTCAGTTTGTCGCCTTGACAGATGGTCTCATACACGTCTTCTTCCAACTTTTCTATTATCACTAATGTGAGGTTCACTATCGAGTCGCAACCTGCCGCTGTTTTTCCTATGGCAGTGTGTGTGCCGTTGGAGTCGAATTGTTTCTCGTAGGCTGTGCCTGCAAAGACGGTGTAAGCGTTGCCTATGGCTATGGTTTTTGTGCCGAGGTTAACAATGGCGGGTGGGGTGGCTATAGTCAGGTGTAAGACTATTGTGTCCACGCAGCCGTTAGCGTTTTCAGGCAGTGTATGCTTGTAGTCTCCCGAAACTGTCAGCGGTTCGCCGTACCATTCATATTGCTCGCAGGCAGTTACTGTTTCATGTGTGACGTTTGGCTCATGGATTGTGAGATGCAGTGTGACGGTTGAGTCGCAGCCTGCGGCACTGCGTAGGTCTTTTGTGTAATCGCCTGATGTAGTGTATTCAGTCCCGTACCATACGAATGAAGAGCAAGCCGATGCTGTTGTATCAACACCTGTTTTAGGATAATCAATGGTCAGATGCAGTACAACTATGCTGTCTAATTTGTCATCGTACGACCGCAGGAAAATGGTGTCATTGCCTGACTCGGTATAGTTCTTGCCGTTTTCGCTCCAGATATATTCCGAGCAGCCAGTTTCGTAAAACTCTGTTTTCAGTGTGTCTGTAAAGTCAGGAATGAGTATGGTGTACATATTACAGCCGCCTTTCTGGGGTGTAATGATTTCCAATGTGTCTTTTACCGAATTGAATGTCTGTCCTTTGTATGTGTATGGGAATTTGTGTATCTCCACAACCTCTTTTACCGTGTCGTTCGGGATTGGTGTAAGGTCAAGCACTATGACGTAGTCGCAACCGTTTTCTGTTCCTTCGTCGGTGTAGTATTCTTCGCCGTCTTGCGACAAGTCGGTTATTGGTGTCCCGTAGAAACTTATTTCTCCGTTAGCGAGAGCGTCTTCCATTTTGTCTGCGCAAATGCCGGGATTCCATGTCTCTCTTATAGATGGATATATGCGAACCGTGTCTATCGTAATCGAATCGAAACCTTCGCAATATACGGATGCCGTTGTGTCACGGATGATTGAGTCGCCGGAAAAGCGTCCCCAGAAACTGCCCTCTAATGTCAGACGATCGTCAATAACCAGATTGATGAAGTTACCTTCGCCCAAGTCCAGTTCGTTTTGGCAGTATTCGTGCAAACGTTGCACCTTTTCGGGAATGATAATAGCTTCGTGCAACGTCACCGAATCGCAGCCGTACATGTCTTCATCAACTGTTTCATACGTTTTGCCGATGGCGTTCTTGATATCCAATATCGAGCCATCGTCTAACACAATGTTAATCCAACTGCCGTCACCTAAATCGTAGTCACATTGCCAGAATGTGTCTTTAACTTCCACTGGTACAGTCCTTGGCTCGTGAAGAGTGAGATTAAGCGTAACGATTGAGTCTTCGAGAATCTTCACCCCGTCTTTCTTGACCTCGTCTTTAACCGTTTTCGATTGTTCCAAAGAGGTTATCTCGAATCCTTTGCCGCCATTGCTCCACGGACGCCATACGAATGGAAATGCAGAAGAGCAAATTTCTACATTGTCTGCCACTGTTACAGTTTCCTTTATTTCCTTGCAGTTGGCTGTCAGTGAGCAGTCTTGCGTACCCATTGTGAACGTATAGGTGCCGTCACCGTTGTCAGTAATCTGGTCGGCGCAGTCTCCGGTCCAACCGTCAAACTCGAAACCTTCTTCGCAGGAGGGAGTCAGCACTATCTCTTCCCCTTCCACATAGTTGCATTCCTGTGTCGGGAATTCCACCTTTCCGTTGCCCGTCTGGAAGACATTCAGCTGGTACGTGTCCACTCCCGCGTGCTTCGGCTCGTTGATGGTGACAGCCAGCACCGGTCTGGTCCCGTTTTCAGGTGTTACCCATATCTCTATATAGATATGTCCGCCCTTGCCCTCTTTCACTACAATTGTCGCCATACTCATGTCGGTTACGCTGCTGTAATAAGGGTCAAAGGTTTCCGACCAGCCTTTCGCCATATAAGAAGAGTAGGGGCAGACACCCCAGTATGAGTCCCTGATAAAACCTAATGCGCAGTTGTTGTAGTGTTGCGCATCCACGAACCATGTATAATTAGTTACCACTTGATTGGTCCAATAATCATAATATGAACCGGCATTCACTACCTGTGGCACCTGAAAAGGATAAGTGCCGGGTTTGACGCATTGGTAGCCGTCTTTGTATGTATAGAGTCCGTTGTCGGTATCTACCCAGAAGTAGAGTTGAATATAGTTGTGCTCTTGTGAATTGGATGTTGCTTTGATAACCCAGAATTTGTTCAAATCTCTGCTGTTACTAACTCCGTCATAGTACCAGTTGTCTGTATATTCGGTATATGTCGTAGTGAATCTCGCTTTCCCTATTTGTATTTTGTCTCCATCATTGTAAATTGAGAATGACGCCAACTTGCCGCCCGTAAACTCCTCCGGTTTGGGACAGTGGGCAAAACTGGAAATAACAGAATACTCCGTGCCGTCCTCACCTGTTAGAGTGGCGCTCAATTGATACGTTCCGGGTGATGTTTCCGTTATCGTGCCGGACACCGCCGTGCAAACAATATCCGTGCCGTTCTGCCGGAAATAGGATTGCGAAAAGTCAATATCCGATTCGGTGAACGAGCCTGTGTTGTGGTTCCAGTTCAGGCGCAATTGAACGCTATAATCTTTACCGTCGCTGCCCGAACCGCTGCTATTCAAGAGCAGATAGGGATCACTTTCCAATACTGTGTTGTCTTCATAATCAATATTAGTGTTCAGATTGATAAAGACCGAGTTGTTGATTACTTTTTTTCCGATAGTTGCCACCAGTTCGGACGGTGAGCCGATTTCAATATAGATGTTCCCGTCTTCGCCGACCGATATTTGCACGTTGTAATTCTGAAAGGATGTTATGTCACTTTTTGTCCAGTCGCCTTCATAGGTGTCAGTTGCATTCGTTGTATTTGCTCCGTATGAGGAATATGCGCAAACATCGCTCAACACTGGATCATATCCGACCAGACACTTATTGAGAAAGTTGCCGTCAAGTCGTAACATCCAGCACGGATTCCCGTTGTAATCATAATTGACACCCGGCATGTTCATTAACCACGACCCTTCTTTCGGACCGATGCCGTTGGAATAAGAGGTTGTATAATTGTCCCAGTCCTCTATCCAGAAGAACAGTTGGATGCAGTTGTTGGTCGTGCGTTTGGTGTTCCAAGCGCGTATGCGCAGGAAAGTCCGCTCCTGATAGCACCAAGGATCTTCAGCGTCCGTAGCCTGGTACTTGTCCATCACTATATGGTCGCCATCATTGCCATCCCAAAAAGCTCCCCACGAAGGGGTCTGTGCCGACACACTGGTCAATAAGAACATTTGCAGCACCGCTAACAATAACGCACGTAAACGTTTTGAGGAGATATCTATCATAATGCTGGTAAATTTCGATATATTTATCATAACGCTTTTGATGTCTATAAGTTTGTTTCGTTTGATTTCTAATGGTTTCTTTCTTA
This sequence comes from Paludibacteraceae bacterium, assembly GCA_024683975.1. Lineage (GTDB taxonomy): Bacteria > Bacteroidota > Bacteroidia > Bacteroidales > Paludibacteraceae > Colicola. The sequence goes on along the minus strand of JAIKXR010000036.1, from coordinate 1,887 downwards.
ATTTATTGTTGTCCCCTCTTTGCATAATCATCCATCTGCAAGCAACAATCTTTGCATATAAAAAATCTACCAATGCGCAAAAGTAATACTTTTCCTGCAATATCCGAAATATATTTGGTATAATTGTCTTTTTTTTAATTATATCCACGATTTTTATACTGTCCAACATTTCGTCTCTTTTGTAGGGTTCATCGATGCTATAGTTGGAGTTTTAACCATCAGCGGAAGAATAAATTTTTCCGGCATCAGAAGCCACTCTTTCGTTGGTATGAATGACAGAATGCACTTTTATTCCACCTTTCTTCTTACCTGTTTTGGGATTAAGCCCTGCACCTTTGAAAATGAGATTTGAGAATAAGGAAATAGTCGAAGAATCAAGTATAAGCATGCGTTCCATCCATTTGTGTGATTTGCTATTCCGGCTGTCCGAGAACAGAACATCTTTGTATCTTGTGTATAAATGATGATATACTGCTTCAAAGAAAGCGTAAGGTCGGCGATGATTGGCATCTAGATGTGACTTTTATGGAAGACGCGTTAAGAGCGAGAAAGGGCAATGCTGCACAAAATCTATTGTTGATACGAAAAATGGCACTTCAGGTAGTCAGAAATTATTTAGATAAAAGAAGTGTCAGGAAAAGACTGTTCAAAGCATCGTTCAATGCGGACTACACATGTTGTTAGAAATGCCTCAGTTGGTCGTTTTTAAAGTGGAAACAGAGAAGTTGGATACTGCTAGCGTTTTCGCGCATGGTGAACCACGGGTTGCGAAATGGGTTTTGCGTTCTCAAGACATGGATATTTCGCGCCGGAGTGTTGCCCTCCACGATGATGAATATCTTTTTGCCTGTCAGTTTATTAACAGCCATATCTGCCACCATCACGGCATGACCATAGCGGTTTTTGCCTGCCACCTTACGATGACCGTATACAAACACATCACCAATATGAATGTCTTTGAAATCACGGCCAGGCAGCGAACTTACAAGTGAGTTGGTATTGCAATAGCCATACACATTTCGCATATATTTCTCAAATGCATTGCGGTTTTTGCCGCCTGTGTATTGCATTTTCTTACCGTTGACGTTGGTGAAGCATATCTGGTTATATTTGCCTGCACTATATAGATATTCGGCGCGCAGACGCATGCAGACATCGGCGCATTGCTCATCGTTGCTCAGTGTGGGCATATCAACTACTGCGGCAGAAAGCCATTGCATCCGCGCAAGTCTGTCGCTGTTGTGCAGATACACCTTCGCGCCACGCGGTTTCAACGGCAGCGAACGCAGATATTCCGCATAACTGCCTTTCTCGGCAGGCACACGCTCATAGCCGACAGGCAGGGGCAACTCTCCAATAGTAGCGGCATTGCTGGGGTTGCTTGTGCTATAAAGATAAAACAATCCGCCACCTGCGAGCGCGATAACCGCTAAAATGATTGCCGCAATTAAAAGTCCTTTTTTAGTTTTCTTTTCCATAATTGATATTGCTGTTTATTTGTGTCAGATTTTCTGCAAAAGTAAACGTTTTTTTTCGATTATTTTTTACTATTGTACGAAAGTATGCATTTGTTGTATGAAACGAGCCATGAAAAATCTGTTTCAGGAAACCGCGTCAAAATTATGGTTCATCCGACATTTCGAGTGATGCGGCAGTCGTGTAGGGCGTATAGTCTCAGGGTAAAATACTTGTCATCTCTAAAACCATATGCATTGCGCTTCATAACCTTTATCTTATTGTTGATGTCCTCAACCTTTCCCGTTGACAGGTGGCAGTCGTACCAAGCAAGTATCCCTGATTTGTATGCCCTCATCGTTACAGCCATTTTCTGCAGCTGTGGTATTTTGCTTTGTTCAGCCTGCCTCACCCAGTCGTCAAACACACATT
>JAIKXR010000093.1 GCA_024683975.1 Paludibacteraceae bacterium | reverse complement strand
CCGTCAGGGGAAGAACTTAATCATCACCGGCAGCAATGCCAACATGCTATCAAGCGAGATGGCGACCGTGCTTACCGGCAAATATCTGCCTATAGAGATGTTGCCCTTCAGTTTGGCAGAGTTCTTTGAATGGCACCATTTGAACCTGAAAGCCATGTTGCCGGAACAGCGCAATGAAGCCGCTGTTCTTGAGGATGACTATCTTCGTTTGGGTGGTTACCCGGAAACGGTGGCTGCACGCTCTTTGGCCAACAGTTACCTCGGCACACTCTTTGACTCAATCATCTGGAAAGATGTGGTGAAACGCCATAAAATACGCAAGACGGAGGATATAAACAATATGGCACTGTATCTGCTGACGAATTTCTGCAATCCGTTAAGTGCCAATGACATAGCCAATGCGTTGAATATCGGCAGTGTCGCTACTACGCAGAAATTCATAGGCTACCTCCATGAGCCGTTCCTGTTCTATTACCTGCCGCGCTATAACAACAAACTCAAACTGATGACCAAAGCACCGAGGAAAATCTATGTGGTGGACAATGGGTTTGTGGCTGCGAAAGCATTCTCAACCAGCGACAACTTGGGACGGCTATTGGAGAACCAAGTCTTTGTCAATCTGTTGCGGAAGGGCTATAATCCTGAGAGGTCGGTGTTCTACTATCGCACGCGTAATGACAAGGAGATAAATTTCGTTCTGCGTGAGAATAACTGCGTGAAGCAGTTGGTTCAGGTCAGTTACGACATGACTTCCGTCAAGACGGTTCGCCGTGAGTGCAGTGCATTGGTTGAAGCCGCTCAGGAGCTGCATTGTGGCGATTTGTTTGTTCTGACCGCTAATGAGAAACGGACTATGGAATGGGAAGGATATACAATTCAAGTACTGCCGGCTTCGGAATGGTTCAACTGATATAATCATTAAAGACAAACCCACATGGAAAACAGCAAGTTCGCAACGAAGATAGGCGTAGTGATGGCTGCGGCGGGAAGTGCCGTCGGCCTTGGCAATATATGGAGATTCCCGTATTTGACGGGCGAAAACGGCGGCGGGGCTTTCCTTTTAGTGTATATTGTCTGTGTGCTGTTAGTCGGACTGCCGGTGATGCTCAGCGAGTTCGTCATCGGCCGCCGCAGCGGTAAGAACGCATTGGGCGCGATGCGCGCTTTGAGCGGCTCGCGCAGGTGGAACTGGTTGGGTTGGTCATGCGTGGCGTGCAGCGTGCTTATCCTCGCCTTCTATGTAGTGGTTACGGGCTGGTGCATAAGGCATCTGCTGCTGTCGCTGTTCGGTGTCGCGCCGCCGGATATGGTCAATACGCTGATTGCGCTGGCTGTCAATGCGGCTGTGTTGTGGATGGGCGTGCAGAAGGGCATTGAGCGCATGTCACGATGGCTGATGCCGCTGCTGCTGGTGCTGCTGTTGCTGCTTGTCTTGAGGTCGCTCACGCTGCCGGGCAGCATGGACGGACTGCGTTTCCTTTTCCGCCCCGTATGGAGCAAGATCACAGGCGATGTGTGGCTGTCAGCTCTGTCGCAGGCTTTCTTCAGCCTGAGTATAGGCTTGGGCTGTATGCTGACCTATGCCGCCTATATGCGCAAGAACCAGAACATGCCGCGCACGGCGTTGCAGGTGGCGGGGATAGACACACTGGTGGCGATAGTGGCGGGAGTGGCTGTCTTTCCGGCTGTTTTTTCTTTCGGTTTCAGTCCGGCGGAAGGCCCGCAGTTAGTGTTCTCCGTCCTGCCTTCGGTGTTCGCCGCCATGCCGTGGGGCGGGGTGTTCGCCGTCTGTTTCTTCTTCCTCCTGCTGATTGCAGCCATCACCTCCTCTGTCTCCATTCAGGAGATTGCGGTGGCGTACTTGGGTGAGCAGCACGGAGTGTCCCGTGGCAGGGCATTGGTTGTCACTACTGCTGTCACCGTCGTTCTTGCTGTGGCGTGCAGCCTGTCGTTGGACGGAGTTTTCCAGATTGCGGGCAGAAGCCTGTTCGACTGGTTCGACTTCCTGACGAGCAAGTTTCTGATGCCTCTCGGCGGTATGGGCTTTGTGCTGTTCCTGGGGTGGTTCTATCCGTCGGAAGGCTCATGCGAAGAGTTACAGCAGGGTAGCCGCCTGCCGCACTGGCTTTTCCTATGCTGGCTGTGGGCGATACGCATACCCGTGCCTATCGCCATCCTCATCATCTTCCTGCACGGATTAGGGATGGTGTGATAAGGGTATGATATTGTGGGATAACTCCTGCTGATGGAGCCGATAAATATGACCACGAAAAGTGGAATAAGTGGTACAAAATAGGATAATAAAAAAAAGTATAGTAGAGTAAAAAAAAGTATCAGTAAGTTTTGAAAAAAAGGAAATCAGTAGTATCTTTGCGCGGTTTTTTCAGAATAGTTTTTCATGGATATTTTACTGATTCGAAGAGGGCAATATGTCAGGTGGGAGTCATAATGCATACAAACTGTCTGCGTCTTTTGGAGCGGCAATTTAAGTGACCGCAAGTGACACCACTGTGTATCCCGTAAAACTTATTACCTCAAGGAAAATACCGGCGTGTCCTGTAGAAAATAGTGCAGATAGACAAAACAATCATATAATAAAAAAGTTAGCGATATGGGTTTATTTTCATTAACAAAGGAGTTGGCCATAGATCTTGGCACGGCTAACACGATAATAATGATGAACGACAAGGTTGTGGTCGATGAGCCGTCGGTGGTGGCGATTGACACCACCAACAACCAACTGAAGGCGGTAGGCAGAAGAGCGCAGCAGATGATAGGAAAGGGCGGTACAATGATCAAGACGACCCGCCCGCTCCGCGATGGAGTGATAGCCGATTTCTATGCGTGCGAGATGATGATTCGCGGTCTGATCAAGATGATACCAGAAAAGCACCGGCTGTTCACCCCCAGCATCCGTCTGGTGATATGCATCCCTTCGGGTTCGACAGAGGTGGAGATACGTGCGGTGCGCGACAGCAGCGAACATGCTGGTGGCAGGGACGTGTACATGATTTTTGAGCCGATGGCTGCGGCACTGGGTATGGGTATCGATGTGGAGGCTCCGGAAGGATGCATGGTGGTGGATATAGGCGGCGGAACGACCGAAATCGCGGTCATCTCTCTCGGCGGCATCGTGACCAACAAGTCCATAAAGACGGCGGGCGATGAGTTCAACGGCGACATCATCGAGTATATGGGGCGTATGCACAACCTAAAGATTGACGAGCCGACGGCGGAGCGCATCAAGATAGCGGTGGGTTCGGCTCTGCCGGAGTTGGAGGAGCCGCTGAACGACTACGAGGTGATTGGTCCGAACAAGGTGACGGCCCTGCCACTGAAAGTGCCTGTAAGCTACCAGGAGATAGCTCACTGTCTTGACAAGAGCATCATCAAGATAGAGAGTGCCGTGCTGCAGGCTCTTGACCAGACCCCTCCCGAACTGTATGCCGACATCGTCAAGCGTGGCATCTTCCTGACCGGCGGCGGCGCGCTGCTGCACGGTCTTGCCAAGCGTCTGACCGACAAGACGACTATCCAGTTCCACGTGGCGGAAGACCCGTTGCACGCTGTTTCTCGAGGTACGGCGATTGCTTTGAAGAACGTGAAGAACTTTGCATTCCTGATGCGTTAAGTTTCCTGCCAAAGTATATTCGTTAAAAGATTGAGGCGTTATGCATAATCTGCTCCGGCTGATACTGAAATACAGCAACTTCCTACTGTTTTTAGCAATGGAAGTTGCTGCTTTTATTTGGCTTTTTTCGGAGCAGAAGTATCAGCAATCGACTTTTTTAAAGTCGTCTAACGTGGTTGTGGCATCGCTTAATATGCTGCTGACCAATACTGACGAGTATTTTCACCTGCGTGAGGAGAATGAATCTTTGGCGGAGGAGAATGCCAGGCTTAGGGAGATGCTGAACAATTATCAAGGAATGATAGAAGATTCAGTGGAGAGAGATAGCAGTTATGTTTATGCACATTTGCAATGGGGTTATGAACCTGCAAAGGTGGTGGATGTGATGACCAATAGTCAACATAACTATCTGGTGCTGAATAAGGGGGAGAGAGAGGGAGTGAGAGAAGGTCAGGGTGTCTTGTCGCATAACGGAGTGGTTGGGATAGTGTCGGCCGTGAACAGACGTTTTGCGCAAGTTATTCCTGTCATTCATCCTAAGATGCGCTTGTCGTGCCGGATACGCAGGAATGGGCAGATGGGCTTTCTGGTGTGGTCGGGACCGTCTCCCGGATATGCCGATTTGACTGACATAGGCAGACATATAGAGGTGGCAAAGGGCGATACGATAGAAACCAACGGATTGACGGGTCTGTTTCCTGAGGGTGTAATGATAGGACTGATAGAAGACATAGAGTTGCCTGACGGCGACACGTATTATAAACTGAAAGTAAAACTGGGTACGGACTTCAAGAGTTTGAGGTACGTTCAGATAGTTCATAATCCTCTTGCTGCAGAGCAGGATAGTATGCGGTTGTTTAAATGAAATGGGTACGCATCATATCAGTCGGTTTGCTATTGATATTTTTGCAGACGATGGTATTCAATAACCTGCACGTGTTGGGTGTGTGTCATCCGTGGGTGTATCTGCTTTTTTTGGTATGTCTGCCTGTTATGCCGCCTTGGGCTGAGCAGTTGATAGGATGTGTGACAGGGGTGATGATGGACTGCATCTGTTCAACTCCCGGTATACATACGGCAGCCTGTGTGATGGTATCGTGGTTGAAACCTGTTATGCTGTCACGGATGGTTCAGGAGAGCGAGAGGATAGTGGGGCCGATAGTGCCACATACGGCAGGTATTCTGCCTTTTATCCGTTTGACGACAATATTGACCGTGATGCACCATTTGTTGGTGTTCAGTCTGGATGCGTGGAGTTGGAGTCTGTGGTATTGGGTGCTGATAGAGACGATAGTGAGTTCGGCAGTGACGGTAGGTGTGATTTTTGTTTACGGGTTTTTGCTTCATAGGTCATGATTAACCAGCAGTATTATAAGCGTGGTTATATAATAGGCGGTGCAGTGGTTCTGATTGCGCTGGTTTTTGTCTGTAGGTTGTTTTACTTGCAGGTGATAGACAGTTCGACCAAAGACAAGGCGGACGGCAATGCATTAGTGAGGCAAACAATCTATCCGTCGCGCGGTTTGATATACGACAGGAACGACAGTTTGATAGTTTTCAACCAGCCCGTATATGATGTGATGGTGATAGTGAGGGAGATGCGCAAAGGTTTTGACACGTTGTCTTTCTGCAATGCGATGCAACTGACGCGCAAGGATTTTGAGAAGCGTATGCAGGAGGTTTGTGACCGGGGGCATAACAGGGGGTACTCACCATATGTGCCGCAGGTGTTCTGGAGTATGCTGTCAAAGGAGGAAGTGGCGGCGGTACAGGAGCAGCTGTATCACTTTGCAGGTGTGTCTGTAAGAAAACGTACTCTGCGCGATTATGTCTATCCGTCGGCAGCGCATATAGTGGGCAGTGTGGGGGAGGTTAACAGGCAGGATTTGGAGCGGGACGGTTATTACACCATAGGTGACTATTCTGGCAGGGATGGCATAGAGCGTCAGTATGAAGAGTTGCTTAGAGGGAAAAAAGGTGTGGAGGTGCTGATGCGTGATTCAAAGGGCAGGATACAGGGCAGTTATCATAACGGCGAAAGAGATTATCCTCCTCAATCGGGTACGGACTTGCAACTGACTATTGATATACGTCTTCAGCAGATGGCGGAGGACTTGTTGCAGGGTAAGATGGGCAGTGCAGTGGCCATTGAGCCTAAGACTGGTGAGGTGTTGGCAATGGTGTCCGTGCCGTCGTGGGATCCTCATAGTTTGGTGGGGAGACAAAGATCGAAAAACTATTCAGCCTTATTGAGTGACCCTCATAAACCTTTGATGAACAGGGCGGTGCAGGCGCAGTATCCTCCGGGGTCGACTTTCAAGCCGGTGCAGGCACTGATAGGATTACAGACGGGTGCCATCACGCCGGCAACACTGTTCCCATGCAGCGGACCACTCTCCACACCCATCAAATGCACCCACAACCACGGCTCGCCCGTATCGTTGGAAGCCGCCATTGAGCAATCTTGCAACCCTTATTTTTGGTGGGTGTACCGAACCATACTTGACCAAAACGGAACTAAAACCGCCACTTTCCATCGCACTTACGACCGTTGGCGTGACTATGTGGTCAGTTTTGGCTTTGCAGGACGCTTCGATTCGGATATCTCCAACCAAGCCACGGGAAGCATCCCGCGTGCCAAGACTTTCTCCCGTATTTACGGCGAGAGCGGCTGGCGTCCAATGACCATCCGCTCGCTCAGTATAGGTCAGGGCGAGATTCTCGTTACGCCGCTCCAACTGGCCAACGAAGCAGCTTGCATAGCCAACGGTGGCTACTATATGACACCTCATCTCGTACGGCCGTTGCCTTCTATGCCCGCCGTCTCCCGCCACGAGACAGACATTGACAAAAAGCATTTCGAAGTGGTTCAGCGTGGTATGGCGCGTGTAATGACCAACGGTACAGGACGGCACTACAGCATACCCGAACTGCAGATGTGCGGCAAAACCGGCACAGCCGAGAACCCCCACGGAAAGGACCACGCCATCTTCATCGGTTTTGCACCGCAGGACGACCCGAAGATTGCAGTGGCTGTCGTGGTAGAGAATGCCGGTTTCGGGGCCACATGGGCATGCCCCGTGGCGACAATGATGATGGAAAAGTACCTGACCGATTCCGTTTCCCGCCCTGATCTCTACGATCGCATCCGTTCCGCTCATTTTATCCAGTCTGATGTACAATGATTTCCTCCTCCTCTGTCAATAGCCGCAATTCTGTCTGGAAAGGTCTGGACTGGGTAACAGTTCTGGTTTATATAGTTCTGGCTCTCTTCGGCTGGATTAATATCTACGGTGCGTGCTTTACTTACGAGCAGTCATCTATGTTCTCGTTTGATAATCCGGCAGGCAAGCAGTTCGTGTGGATTATGTCTGCATTGGTGGTAGGAATGATTGTTCTGTTGATTGACGAGCGCATATATGATATTTTTGGTTACTGGCTATATGCTGCAATTATTGTAGTGCTACTTGTAACTCCTGTAATCGCCACAGGCACAAAGGGATCGCTATCGTGGATTGCGTTTGGGTCTGTCAAGTTGCAGCCTGCAGAGTTTGCCAAGTTTGTGACGGCAATAGCGGTGGCGAAGTATATGAGCCGTTATGGTTATTCTGTTCGTTCCTGGCGTGATTTGGTAGTACCTTTCTGTTTGATAGGGCTGCCTATGGTCATCATTATGATATTGCAGAAAGAAACCGGTTCAGCGTTGGTTTTTGCTGCTTTTATTCTTGTTTTTTACACGCAGGGAATGAATAGAAAAGTTATGCGATACGGCTTGTTGGCTATCATTGCGGTGGTGTGCATATTGAAACTGCAGATTATTCCCGACAAATGGATTGACAGTGTTTTTCAGCCGCACCAACGTGCACGTATAGAGGTGGCTTTGGGCATACGTGAAGATCCTATGGGATATGGCTACAATGTGGCACAATCGCTCATTGCCATCGGTTCGGGCAGGTTCGTCGGTAAAGGTTTTCATCAGGGGACCCAGACTCAACTGGAGTTTGTGCCGGAGCAGCATACCGACTTCATTTTCTGTACGGTAGGTGAAGAATGGGGGTTTGTGGGATCGTTCTTTGTTGTGGCTTTGTATGTGTTTCTTATTCTGCGCATTATATATATAGCCCAACGGCAAAGAGACGTGTTCTCACAGGTGTATGCCTATTCGGTGGCATGCATACTGTTTTTCCATTTTGGCATCAATATCGGTATGGTCTTGGGGCTTGTGCCGGTGATAGGTATTCCTTTGCCGTTCTTCAGTTATGGCGGGTCATCATTCCTCAGTTTCTCGCTTATGCTTTTCATTTTGCTTCGTATGGACGGGGCGAGAATAAATAAAATGCGCTGATTGTTTCGCACTTTGTCCTTTTTGCAGTATTTTTGCGCGCTTAAAAAAGAGAAAGATTATGATAGACGCTATTCGTGAGTTTTTTGGAGTTGTTCATTGGGGCGATGCCTTTGCTGCCTTTGTGTTGTTGATTGCCATTATTGATCCTATTGGCAATATGCCTATCGTGGTGCAGTTGCAGGACAAGGGGGCGAAGATTCATCCTGTGCGTGTGGCATTTTTCTCGCTTCTGATATTCTTGGTGTTCTTGTTGTTGGGCGACTTGATGTTAGTCATCTTTCAGTTGGATATACGTTACTTTGCTATAGCGGGAGGTGCTGTGATTATGTTGCTTGCCTTGGAGATGGTGCTTGATACACAGATCTTCAAGACCACCGATTTGGGCAATGAGAGCAGCGATATTATTCCTTTGGCTTTTCCTATGTATGCAGGTCCGGGTTCGTTTACAGCGTTGCTGTCAATGCACGTAAAATATAGTATTGCATCGTTGTTAGTCACTGTGGCTCTGTGCGTTGTGTCGCTTTATATTGTTCTTCGCGGCACTAACTGGCTTACTCGTCACTTGGGACCGGTGGCACTCTATGTGGTGCGTAAGTTCTTCGGAGTTATTGCGTTTGCTATTTCTATTCAGATTATTCTTACTAACCTTTTCTCGTGCCTTCATGGGGCTTGACATACGGAGTGGTTCGACAGTCGGCATTGTCGGTCGGGTTGGACGATGTAGGCTTGGTGTCGGCGCAGAGGTGGGATAGTGACGCGCTCTTTATGGACCAATGGGTGGCGCATGGTTTTCACGGTAATATGTCTTACTTGGAGCGTAACAGCGATAAACGATACGATATAAGGGAGTTGGTTCCGGGGGCAAAAACTGTGATTGTGGCATTGCTCACTTATGAGCATTCGGGGCATGACTACCATCGGACTATGAAAAGCAGACTCTATGAGTTGAAGCAAATGTTGACAGACTTATTACAACCGACAGGAGCATCTGCAGACAGCATGTTTTCAACTGACCATCAGCATATTTTTTGCGATTCGGCACCCATATTGGAACGACGGATGGCTGTCGCTGCGCGCTTGGGTTTTATAGGCAGAAACCACCAGCTCATTCACCCGCAATTAGGAAGCCGGGTACATATAGGCGAATTGGTACTCCAAAAAGACGTGCCGGACGAACAGCGTGAGTTATCAGAAAATGGATGTGGCGATTGCAGCAAATGTATAGAGGCTTGCCCGGGGCAGGCGTTGGGTAGAGACGAATGGGACGCAAGGCGGTGTGTAGCATACGTGACACATAAATGTGAAATTTGTCAACAAGTTTGTCCTTATAATGAAAAACTTAAATGAACTTCGTATAGCCTTGGCATCTGACCACGCAGGCTACAATCTTAAGCAAACTGTTATCAGTTTCTTGACCGGTAATGGTGCGCAAGTGAAAGATTTCGGTTGTTATTCTGCCGATAGTTGTGACTATCCTGACTTTGCCCACCCCTGTGCCGTAGCGGTCGAAGATGGCGGTTATGACTACGGAATAGTCATCTGCTCAACCGGCAACGGCATTTGTATGACTGCAAATAAACATCAGCATATACGTGCCGCCCTATGTTGGGAAACACGCCTTGCCGAACTTGCACGCCAGCACAACAACGCCAATATCTTGGGTCTGCCTGCTAATTTTGTGTCGGAAGACAAAGCGTTGGATATTGTTCGCACCTTTTTCTCGACAGACTTTGAAGGGGGTCGCCACCAAAGACGTGTTGACAAAATACCTGTGGCATAGAGCCTCTAATCTGCTGCGTGCCGAATGGCACTATCTCTTGGCAGGCATAGGCATTGAGAGGTTCACTCATTTGCCTGTTTTCGTTTCTGTCGAACCTGCCGGCTTCTGCCAGCTCAGTTGCAAAGAATGTCCTGTCGGGCAAAGTCATAACGTACAGTCGCGTATGACTCTCCCAATATCGCTTTTCCGGCATATTCTCAGCGAGTTATCGTCATACGTTTACACTATGCAATTCTATTTCCAAGGTGAGCCGTTGCTCTGTCGTGACTTGCCGGAGATGATAAGACTTGCGCACGATGAAGGCCTTTACACCATTGTCAGCACCAATGCGCAAGCACTCACCGAAGAGCGCGCAAACGCTCTTGTACAAGCGGGATTAAGCCGGATCATCGTGTCAATGGACGGACTGACACAAGCGTCATACGGGGCGTACAGGCAAGGTGGCGATGTGAAGAAAGTGATTGATGCATTACGATTCTTGCGTGAGGCTAAAACTGAACATAATAGTCATATAACGATTGAACTGCAATGTCTTCTGTTACGTTCCAATGAAAACGAATGGTCTGACTTTAAGCGTCTTTATCGCTCTCTTGGTGCTGACACGCTCACTTTCAAAACAGCGCAATTCTACAATTTTGAGAATGGCAATGACCTGATGCCAACTTCCGAACGTTATAGCAGATACAAGAAGCAAAAAGACGGCACTTATCGTCTTAAACGCTCCAAACGGATATGCCATCGTATATTTACCGGCTGTGTCATCAGCGCGGATGGCAAAGTCCTGCCTTGCTGCTTTGACAAGGAGAAACGGTATGAATTTGGACAGATGACTTTGGATTCTTCGTTCTCAACAATTTGGCATTCTGAACGGGCCAATCTCATTCGCCGGCAAGTCTTGCACTCCAAATCGCTCCCCATCTGCGCCAACTGCACCGGATAATCGCACCACTCTTATCGGAGCTTCGCCGACAGTCAGCCGACAGTCAGCCGACAGTCAACCGAATCTGAATAACCCAATCTGAACACGCAATTAGGTTACTCTGAATTCAAATTTTCCGGGGAATTGCATTTTTTAAGAAAGTCCGCCAGATATTCCTGTTCCGTCTGACCCGGGGTGGGAATAAATTCGGCTTTGTCAAGAATATTAAGTGCCGCCAAGTCCATCACCGTTGAATAACCGCTTCGGCAGACAATCTTCTTTGCTCCTTGAAGTATATCAACTAATGGCTCATCTTTCAGAAAAGGCACAATAGTCTGATTCCCGCGATGCCATTTAACCTCCGGTTCTCCATATTTGCCTCTGATAATCAGCAATTGCTCGTTCTTGCCGTCATACCGTTGTCTTATCGCTTGTTCCAGTAATGTGCGTTGAGGCTCTAATCCTGACAACAATGCAACCACCTCATAACGTGTGTCTTGTCGATCGGAAGGCTTAAGACGTGACAATGGTCCGATATAACGTATCTTTTCTGATGGCAGATGTCCTGCGATATGACTGAGTGCTCCGCTCAAACTCTTTGAAAATTCCTCATAATCCGGCACCCACACCTCATCATACCTGTTCCAGATAAGCCGGTGCAGCTGGTGTGCAAACTTTTCAGCCCACCGCCAGCCTCGTGGCAAACGTACAAAAAGTTGATGGGTGATATAAATATTGCGTACTCCTTTGGCATGGCACCCGAACCTGTTGTCGGAGATGATCTCATCTATACGCTCTTGCCTGACAATCTTCTCCGACAACCGATGATCAGCCAAGGCTGACCTGATTATTTTAGGCAATGCACGCACTATCGCCCACGTCTGACTTTTGCCTTCTGAATAACGCAACTCCAACGGCGATAACGGTATCATACGTAGGGTGGGGAATGTCTTTTTCAATAGGCGAAGGCTTATCCCGTCACCTGCCAACACAACCTCATTCCCTTCGGCAATAAGTTGGTTGACAATAGGTATACAACGCGTGGCATGTCCTAATCCCCAGTTCAATGGCGCAACCAATATTCTCATAGCACCGCAAAAGTAACATAATTATTGCTCACAAGCAAACATTTGGCTACCTTTGCGCGTTTTTATATTTTTTTTGATTATGAAATGTGGAATCGTAGGATTGCCCAACGTGGGTAAATCGACACTCTTTAATTGTCTTAGTAACGCCAAGGCGCAGTCGGCTAATTTCCCTTTTTGCACTATCGAACCTAACGTAGGGGTGATAACTGTGCCGGATGAACGTTTAAACCGTCTTGGCGAAATGTGCCGGCCCGAAAGAGGCATTATCCCGGCCACGGTTGAGATAGTGGACATCGCAGGATTGGTGCAAGGCGCAAGCAAGGGTGAAGGACTGGGCAACAAGTTCTTGGCTAATATACGCGAAACAGACGCGATTATCCATGTCTTGCGCTGTTTTGACGATGATAACGTGGTACACGTGTCTGGTACGGTGGACCCGGTTCGCGACAAAGAAATAATAGATGCAGAACTCCAACTCAAAGATCTTGAGACAGTTGAGTCACGCATAGCCAAGACCGAAAAGCAGGCTAAAGCAGGCGGCGACAAACAAGCCAAAGTGGCTCTCGAACTGCTCAAACGCTATCAGGAAGTACTCTCGCAAGGGCGCAACGCGCGAGAAGTGGAACTGCTTAACAAGGAAGAAGAAACCGCAGCCAAAGAGATGTTCCTGCTTACCAACAAAGCCGTTATGTACGTGTGCAACGTGGATGAAAATTCGGCTCTTAACGGCAACCGCTACGTTGAACAGGTGCGTCAGGCGGTCAAGGATGAAAACGCACAAGTACTCGTTCTCGCTGCCAAAACAGAAGCCGAAATAGCTGAATTGGAAACTTACGAAGAACGTCAGATGTTCCTCGGCGAAATAGGTTTGCAAGAGTCTGGTTGTAACCGCCTCATCAAGTCGGCTTATGCGCTTCTCCAACTCCAGACGTTCCTGACTGCCGGCTCCGACGAAGTCAGGGCGTGGACTTTCCGCAAAGGATGGAAGGCACCCCAATGCGCAGGAGTAATTCATACCGACTTTGAACGAGGCTTTATCCGTGCCGAAGTGATTAAGTACGATGACTTTGTCAGTCTCGGAGGCGAAACTCAGTGCCGTGCCGCTGGCAAATTGTCTGTCGAAGGAAAAGACTACGTGGTGCAGGACGGAGATATAATGCACTTTCTCTTTAACGTTTAATTTTCAGTTTTCTTATGCCTGACTTTATATCGTCCAATCCGTGGCTTCTGACCCTGATGTTGGTCATCGGTCTTGTTCTTCTTGTCAAAGGAGCGGATTGGCTCGTTGATGGCGCTTCAGCCATTGCTAAACGTTTCGGAATAAGCGATTTGGTAATCGGGCTTACAGTTGTCGCATTCGGCACATCAATGCCGGAGTTTGTGGTCAATATGGTTTCTGTTGCTGATGGCGTGACCGACTTGGCACTGACCAACATTTTAGGCTCAAACATCATCAATACTTTCGTTATACTTGGTCTGACAGCTGTCGTTTATCCCGTTGTGTCGCAGAAACACTCGCGTGATTTCGACATTCCTCTTTCTATTATTGCCGGTATTCTGGTCTTTGTCTGCGTGGCTGTACGCTCACCGTTTGGCGAAGAAGGTCAGGGGGTTACACGTATTGGAGGTTGCCTGTTGCTCCTCTGTTTTCTCTTTTTCATCTACAACACTTTCCGCCATGCCAAAGACCATCCCAATGAAATAGAGGCGGAAAGTCACAAGCCTATGCCTGCTTTTAAGGCTGTCCTTTTCATACTGATAGGATTGGCAGGTCTGGTTTTTGGCGGGGAAATGATAGTCAAGTCGGCTGTGCAAATTGCTACTAATCTGGGTGTTTCGGATGCAATCATCGGTCTGACTATCGTAGCATTGGGTACTTCCATGCCCGAATTGGCGACATCAGTCATCGCTGCCGCCAAACATAACTCAGACATAGCGCTCGGCAACGTCATAGGCTCCAATATCTTCAATGTTTATTTCGTTCTCGGCACATCTGCGGTCATCCGTCCTTTGCCCGCATACGACGGCATTATTCTTGACGCTTGGATGGCGGCAATCGGTAGCATACTGGTATGGCTGTTCGTCAAAGCCAACCGCGAAAGAAAAATCCAACGTTGGGCGGGTGTCATCCTCCTCTTGGTCTATATGGCTTATCTCGTCATGCGGCTGCGTAATGCCGTCTGATTCAAAAAGTTGCACGAAGCAGCAAATGTAAGTCGGTGCGCGTGACGGCCGCCAACGAATGTTCACGTACCCACGAAGGCGCATACACCTTTTCCGACACACGGAAATATAGTGACAACTGCTCTATAATCTGCCAGCGAAGATTGATGTATGCCTGACCGCCGATGCCGTACAATGCCGGAATTGAAAAGGAATAAAGCACATCGTTCTCATAGCAATAGATGCGGTTGTCCCAGTCTCTTACGCGAAAGCCTTGCAATCTGACTTGTAGTGTCAGCGGCACTTGTACCCACGCATACTGCACATCCTGCGTCAAACTGTAACCAAAAGTAGGTTTGCCCCCTTTCGTATGGGCAATATTGCCGTCCGCCCGCGTCACCAACCGCCAGCGGTCTTGCTCCCATGTAAAACTGTACCTTAACGAGTAATTCTCTTTCCCGCCTTTCTGCCTGCTGCGCAAGCGCACATTACTGCGCCACGCGTTTTCGGAACGGTACTCTATTTCGCCCATTGCATCATAGCCCCAAGACGGTGAATAAGGAATACCGTACTTGACTCCGTCAAAACGGAACACATCGCCGTACCACGCAAAACGCCAATGACGCAGCATACCTATGTCCATTCCTGCATACAAGCCGTTCTCATCATTCAACCGCGATGTCTCGGAAAATGCATATCCCTGTGTGTTGTCAAAGTAAGGAGAATAATATCGGTATAGCACGATCAGTCCCAAGTCTGGTATAGGATTGAGACGTGTGCCGACTATTGCTCCATAACCCCAGTGCCTGAGGTTCTGCGTTGTTGCCGCCTCTCCGAAAATGTCAGCTATACCCAAACGATAGCGGAAATTAACCCCGCCTATCCACTGGTTGGTCCCGCGAAAATAATGCTGGTTATACGCTGCTTTGACAAAATAATATCGAACACTGTCCGAATATATATTCTCTGACATCGTAAACCCGACCTTCAGGTTTCCTCTCTTATATGTGGTGTTAAAACCTATAAGATGATGTCTGAGCGAATCATTAGGCTGCAAAAAACTATACCACCCACTTGCCTGCCAATGACCCGCCGTCACTGTCGCTCCCGCGCCGCGAAGTGCCGTAAAAGAGGCTGAACTGTGGTATCGCAAACCTTCTGTCGTTGTGGCTGCATTCATCACGTACATCGACTTGCCGAAATGATACGGTGTGGCAGCCACTAATCCCTGACCGAACGAAGCCTGATAATTGCCAGCCACGAATGTCTGCAACGCGCCTATCTTCTTTAGTTGCAAATATCCTCCATACAGCATTTCTTTCGCCTCCGCGCCAGTCGGACGCTGAACAGTCACCCCAAAACGCACGTGGTCCTTATATTTGAATCTGTACCTCAACTGACTGTACACAGGGTCATTCTGTTTGTTGCGTTTGGGGTCTTCCAAGTAACGGCCATCTACTCTCATCGACAATTCGTGACGGCCGAAACGAAACACATCTCGAATAGAAAGCGAATCATTATCAATACTTTGTATGCACACAAATGGCAGTAGGTTTCTAATCTCATAATCTCTCAAACTGCCTATCAGTTGCAGCTCATACAAACTGATCATAGGGTGACGATAGACGTAAAGCAGTATGTCGTCTATCTGTTTGTCAGAGAGAAAACCTAATTGCGACAAATCTTCATAAGTTGCGCTGTTGAGGTTAATCGGTTGCTCGGCTATTGACAGCAGCCTTTCCTGTAAGTCCTCATAATCAATATCTTCCGTCTCCGACAAGAACGAATAAATATCATCTGTCACCGCATCAATATCCACAGGCGGGAGAGACGCAAACACAGGCAGTGACACCGATAATAATATGAGCATTAGGTTACGCATAACAACGCAAAAGTAACACAATGTTTGCGAACGTACAATAATTGCCCTACTTTTGCCCCAATCAAAAAGAGATAAAGTGAAAAACAAACGGATACTGACCGCCATCGAATGGCTTGTCACCATTGCTGCCTACGGCTATCTGGGATACAGGCTTCTGACTTACGGCCACTATGACCGGCTGTCAGACCTGTTCGGTATGTCCGGCATTAAAGAATGGCTCTGTTTAGCTCTCTGTTTGTTGCTTATGCCTGTCAACTTCTTTCTCGAATCAGCAAAATGGAAAGAACTGCTGCTGTATATGCATCCTCTATCACGCAAGGAGGCCTTGCATCAAGTCTTATACGGTCAAATGGCAGCCTTCGTCACTCCCTATCGTATAGGTGACATACCCGCACGAACCTCTAAACTCAAAGACACGCACCATTGGAAATCCGCTATTGCTTTGGGAATGTACGGAGGTATAATCCAAACATTCGTCATTATCGCTTGTGGCATCATTCCAGTCTTTTTTTTCTTTCGCCACACAACCCCCGAATACCTTCTTACAGTTACTTCTTGTCTTGTTATCGCATTGATACTGATGGCCGTTATGCAAAAGAAAAGCCTGCCTCAGTCTATTCGGTTGACAGGCAGGCAATTCGCTCTCACTCTCGTTTGGAGCAGCCTTCGTTATCTGTGTTGGCTCATTCAGTTCGTTCTCATTATGTCGTGGGCAGGTGTTATGCTGCAACCGGTTGACCTGTTTGTTGCTTTGCCCGCCTACTATCTCTTCGTTACCGTCACGCCCAATATTCCTGTCGCTGATGCCGGTATTCGTGGCAGTTGGGCTGTTTTTACGTTCGGAAGTTTTGGTGTTTCCGCGCCTGTGGCAGCACTCATCGCTCTCTCTATGTGGGCGATTAACACTCTCTTGCCGGTCGCTCTCTATTTGCCTTTACGCTCCTGCATCAGGCAGTGACACTTACTTGGCCTCACGAACAAGACGTACGGCGCAGCCGCGATTGGTGGGAGTGGTCGAACGGCCATAGATATATTCCTTGCCAAATGACAATGCCGTACCCGAACTGGCCGACCAATAGTAACCTGCGGTCTCAGATTTGTTAATCTTGCCGTTGTCTGAATAACCTGTCATTGGCAGGAAAACACAACCCTTTTCCTCCATCTTCTTCCATTGGGAATCTGTAAAGCTGTTGTCTGAGGCCTTCGTTCCCTCCTTGCCTGCTATAAAGCGGTTTTTCACCGGTAGTTTGGAGTTGTCCGGCAGTATCAGCATTCCTGCCACACCGTTCACTGTTGCTAACGTGAAACGTGCTTTTGCCTCATCTCTTTTGTACAATAAGTGCCACCACTCGTTGCTTGTCAGTGTACGCCACTGGTTGTTACCGCCGTTAGCGATAGCGTTCCTGCCCCACTCTTGATAGTTGGAAAAGTCGGTCGCAAACTTTGTAAAAACGGTCGGACGGTCGCCGGTTCCCCAGCAGAACAAGTCAATAACATGGTTTTTGTCGTTCTTGTTGCCTAAGGCGGCATACTGACTGCTTGCAAACTGCCATGTCTTTTCTTCCGCATCATATTGCAGGTTACCAGGCGCAAAAACAACTTTTTTGCCCTCACCAACTGTGAATGTATATTTGTCCGTCGTGGGATAAGTCATCGTCTTGGCAGGTTCATTTGTGGTGGATTCATTCGCAGTTGAAGATGATGCCGTCTGATTGTCACTCTTATCGGGTTCGGCACTGACGCGCTCATTCTGTTGGCGTTGCTGTCTCTCCCAATTGTCGTATTGTTTGCCTTTTTGACCTGCAACCTCTTTGTCTTTAGGAAACTCTATCACCATTCCGTAGGCAGTGGCAAAACGTTTGGTGGCTATAAGGGGGAAATAAATCTTCTTGCTGACAGTGGTGGTAATGTTTATAATAACCTGACCGTCTTTAAGTTTGGCTTTGTCGTACATGTCCTGTATGGCATTGTTGACCAGTGCCCCCTTGTCCAGAATACCGGCACCGAAAACATACATCTGGTTGCACTCGCCTTTTACTTTCTTCACATATCGGAAATGACTGTCTTGAATTACCACATTGGTGTTGTTGTTTGAGTTCTGATAACTCGTCTTATTAGTGCCGCAACCGCTCATTAACAGACATACGGCAGCAAAAAATAAGTAAAAAATACGTTTCATAAATATTATGTATATGTTTATTGTTCTTTTTTAAGATGCTGTATAAAAGCGCACAAAGATACGACTTTTTTTGTGTTACCAATATCTTTTGCCAAAATATTGCCCTGCGAATGAAAACGATAACCACCAAAAGACATCTGAAATTTGGTCAAAAAACCGCTTGTATCAGCCTGACTGTCATTATGCCGCAGCAGATAAGTTTGGCTATCATGCCGAACAAAATTCCCAAAAAACTGCCCCATCCTGATTTAAGAGCCTCTTTAATCTCTTTCCCGCCCAACAACTCGCCTATTATCGCCCCGATTAACGGACCCGCCACTACCCCGCCTGCTCCCCAAAAAAGTCCGACAAGCAAGCCTATCGTACTGCCCCACACTCCGTATTTGGTGCCGCCGTAACGCTTGGTTCCCCATGCAGGCACTAAAAAGTCCAGAACTGATACCAGTACCACAATAACGCCCCACACTAACAGGAACTGCCACGAAAAATCAACCTGCTTTGTAATTTGCGCAATCAGTAAACCCAAATACGCAATCGGGGGTCCGGGAATACCCGGTACTATACTGCCGATAATGCCTACAAGCATACACAGCCCCGCTACTATAAGTAAAAAAATATCCATCTTTCTATGCAATTAAGGGTGCTTCTAAGAATTATTTCAAATTTTATAAGGTTTGCTACCCAAACGTGGAATTTCCAGGAAGACCTTAAACGTTTGACGGCGCTAAAGTAATGTATTTTACGAATAATTCGTTAATGTTTATTTAGTAAAAAATTTTGCATCATTTATTTTACATTTTCCACTGTGTAGTTAAAAATTGTTGTACCTTTGCCGCATAGCTTTCTAACAAAGACCTATGAAACACTTACTGCTTTCTTCTTATGCTTTCCTGCTTTCCATGTTATGGTCAGTAGCCATTCCGGCACTAAATGCTCAAACTGCTGCTGAGCGGTATGTCCCTTCCGCTTCCAATCTGGCGGCGCGGCAGGCTTTCCGCGAAGCGGGTTTTGGCATCTTTCTCCACTGGGGCATCTATTCGATGGCGGGGCGTGGCGAATGGATGATGAACAACGACAAGGTAAACCGCCTTGAGTACGCCAAGTTGGCTGAGGGCTTCTATCCTGCTCAGTTCAATGCCCGAGAGTGGGTCAGTCTCTTCAAGCAGGCTGGTGCGAAATACATCTGCTTCACCGCACGCCACCACGATGGATTCTCCATGTTCGCCACAAAACAGACCGATTACAATATCGTGGATGCCACTCCGTTTAAACGGGATATAGTCGCCGAGCTGGCTGAGGCTTGCCGCGAGGAAGGACTCAAACTCCATCTTTACTATTCTCTCGTTGATTGGTATCGTGAGGATTATCCTATGGGTGAGCGTACGGGGCTTGACAACGGCAAAGACCCTGCCAAAGGCGATTACGACCACTATTTTGAGTTTATGAAGGCGCAACTGACTGAACTGCTGACCAATTATGGGGAGATAGGCTGTATATGGATGGACGGTTTGTGGAATCAGAAGCCGGAGTTTGACTGGCGTTTGCAGGAACTATATCAGCATATCCATTCTCTCCAGCCGGCTTGTCTGATTGCCAACAACCACCATCAGGCTGCCAAAGAGGGGGAAGACATACAGTGTTTCGAGCGCGATGTCCCGGGTGAGAACAAGGCGGGATATATATCCGGTGAGATAGAAGTCAGCGAACAGTTGCCGTTGGAAACCTGTCAGACAATGAACCGTACTTGGGGCTACAGCCTGACCGACCAGAACTACAAGTCAGTGGAGGAAATCCGCGCTTTGCTGGCGGCGGCAAACGCCAAGGGTGCCAATCTGCTGCTCAATATAGGCCCTATGCCTTCCGGCCTCCTCCCAGACAAAGCCATCGATATTCTCAAGGCTCTGCCTGTAAAGGAATAAATATCTATTTTTTCTTGAAGATAAAAAGGATGCTGTTGTTCATGCTATCCCGAACAATGTCTTAGCGTTCGCCGTAGTCTGTCGGTCAATCTCCTGCGGTGAGACTCCATACACTTCGCTCAGCACGTCCGTCACGTAAGTCATATACCTGCTCTCATTACGCTTGCCGCGATAAGGCACGGGAGTCATATAAGGAGCATCCGTTTCGAGTACCAGTCTCTCAAGAGGAATGTTGTGCAGGTGTTCTCTCAGCTTGCAGTTCTTAAACGTTATAACGCCTCCTATACCCAAGTACAACCCCATATCAACAATCCTTTGGGCTGTCTCATTGCTACCGCTGAAACAATGCATTACAGCTCTTATTTCAGGCAAACCGGCGGACGAAGCCTCCTCGTTAACCTCACGGAGAACTGAAAAACAGTCTTCTGTAGCATCCCGGCTGTGAACCATAACCGGCAAACCCTTTTCCTGCGACCAGCGTAACTGACAGCGAAAAGCTTCTGTCTGCTCTTGTTTGTATGAGATGTCGGTGTGATAGTCTAAACCAACTTCTCCTACGGCTATATATGGTGCGTCAGAAGCAAACAAGCGTTCACGAATAGTAGCCAACTGCTCTTCCCAGTCCGCTCCGATGTTTTCAGGATGCAACCCGATGGCAGGTAACAAATAGCCGTCACTGCGCCTGCAAACGTCCAATACCGCTTCTATATTGGCGGCATCTACTCCGGGAACCAATATGCGTTCCACACCACCGGCTTTCTGTGCCGACAATACAGCCTCAAAATCCTCGCTATAAGCGGGATCGTCAAGGTGACAATGTGTATCTATCATTTTCTTGTCAAAATTGAACTGTCGCCATAACTTAGGAAACGGAATTCGTGTTCCAATGCATACTTATAGATAGTCTGCCAGTCGCCACCAACAAAAGCACTCACCAGCAGAAGCAGAGTCGAACGAGGCTGGTGAAAATTAGTAATCAACTGATTAACTATATGGAATGTGTACCCGGGACGGATCATTATCTGCGTTTCTGCATGCAATGTCTGCTCTCCGGTTCGTTCTAAATAGGCTATCAGAGCATCCAGTGCCTGCTCTGTCGTAATATTTTCCGCTTGTGTCAGATAGGGTTCATGTTGCCCCACACGCATCTCCGTCATATCCTTTGTCGGGCGAGACTGAAGAACGCGTTTCCCCAACCAGTAAAGCGATTCCAAAGTGCGCATTGAGGTCGTACCCACAGCCACTATATGACCGGTTTTCTGTCTAAGAGTGCGTAATGTTCCAATGGGTACAGAGAAAATCTCGGTATGCATCACGTGTTCATTAGCATCTGCAACTTTCACAGGCTGGAAAGTACCTGCACCAACATGCAACGTCAACTCTGCCGTCTCCACGCCGTTAGCGCGCAAATCGTCAAGCAATGCCTTCGTAAAGTGCAAACCTGCCGTCGGTGCCGCCACTGACCCTTGTATGCGCGAATAAACAGTTTGATATGTCCGTTTATCGCTCTCCTCTGTAGCACGATTGAGATATGGAGGGATAGGCAGTTCGCCTGACTCATTCAAAATCTCTGCAAAACTTGTATCTGGGGCATCCCAACGGAAGCGTATGATATGTGTATTCCCTTGTGTGGAAAGCCTTTCTGCCGTCAATGTATATGAACAACCATTAAGGGAGAAGGGGAGGACCAATATCCCTTGTTTCCACTTCTTCAGGTTTCCGACCATACATTTCCATTCGCAGCCGTCCATACTGCCCAACGATAGTTCATAGTCCCGCGGACTTGAAGGCTCAAGACAGAATACCTCTATCCTCGCGCCTGACTGCTTATGAAAAATCATACGCGCCTGTATGACGCGTGTGTTGTTGTAGATTAAAAGTGATTGGGAATCAATGTATCTGCCGATGTTGAAGAACCTGTCTTCACTTACTTTCCCATCCCGATATACGAGCAGTTTGCTTTGGTCTCTTTCTTGCAACGGATACTTGGCTATACGCTCATCGGCCAACGGATAATCGTATTCGTCTATCAGTATTGGCTCCATCTCTATTCTGTTATCAGCGTTTCCAAAATGTCGCACTCGCTCCTTGTAACAATCTTAATATCAGGCAAGCAGGCGGGTATTAGGCAAGTTTGCTGTTCTTTGAGTGACATCTTGCCGTCTTCATACTCAATCTCCGCCTCTCCGTTCAAACATACATATACCACAAACGAGTCATATCGCGCATAATCCCTTTGCAGTGTCCCTTTGATGCGTAAACGATTGGTAGTGAAATGTGTGTCTATTACCAGATTTGTTACTGCCCCCTTTTCTTTAACCTCTATCAACGGCTGTGGCATTGCATCATATTTGAGTACTTTCATCGCCTGAGGTATATGCAATTCGCGCAACTTACCGTTCATTCCCAATCGGTTATAGTCGTACAATCTGTAAGTTATGTCGCTCGTCTCTTGTATCTCCACCACCTGTGTCCCTTTGCGAAGTGCATGAACAGTGCCGGCTGTAATAAGTGCCGCATCGTCTTTCTTTACATGCACAACTTGAAGCAAATCCATTATACTGTTATCTTCAAGACTGCGTTTTAACTCCGTTTCGTTTGTCTTATGAGCAAAGCCTAACACAATCGACGCGTCCTCTTCAGCCTTCGTCACTACCCACATCTCAGTCTTGCCCATAGGTCTGACATCATTGTCTTCCATCATCTCTCCTGCCTGCTCATCGTTAGGATGAACCTGCACGCTCAAATCATCTTTGGCATCTATTATTTTGAATAGCAGAGGAAAGAATGTCCCGAACTGGTCATAGACCTTGCCGCCTGCAAGTTCGTCCATATAAATCTCAAGCACCTCGCTTAAATTGTTGCCCGCAAGGAAACCGTTATTTACCACTGACAAATCATCGCCATAACCCGACAATAACCACGTTTCCCGCCCCCATATCTTGGGCTTGACAATCGGCTCAAAAAGAAGAGGATAGAGCATAACCGCGTAATCAGAACAGATGTGGAGGATAAACGCCTTGTTTGATAAGTTGGTTGATTTGCATCATCACTTGTTCGCGGTCTTCAGCGTATGTCACGCCAAACCATTTAGAGGGTGTGTCAAGCACTTTGCAAGTCACTTTTCCTGCACCAATAAGGTCATTGACCAACGTAGGAATATAAAACTCTTTCTTTAACTCCTGACCGTAAACTTTCAGGAACTGCTTAAACTCATCCTCTGTATATTGCAGATAATCAGGTGTGAAACCCCACATGTTCATTGATACGGGTGTCTGCGGATCTATCTCCGTGTCCGCGCCGTCCTCTATATAAACGACTTTGTTCCCGACCGCCTCAATGCGTGTTCTCTCCACTACATCGGTCAGATAGCCTTCCTTGTCTGTTGTGCATACGCCGCGACTGACACTGCCGTTTGCGCTCAATGTGTTCACCACCCGGTAACCTACCATACAGTACCTGTTTTTCTGACCGTCAACCTCATTAAGAAATCGTGCCAGCACCTCAAACGACTCTTTGCCATAAAAGTCATCTGCGTTGATAACAGCAAAAGGCTCATTGATGAGTTCTTTGCCCATCAATACAGCGTGGTTCGTTCCCCAAGGTTTGGTGCGGTCCAAGTTGTAGGTGCAACCGGCCGGAACTTTGTCAACCGACTGAAAACATACCTCGCAATTTACTTTCTCTGTGTATTTGGCAAGTACGACTTTGCGAAACTCCGACTCAAAGTCCTTGCGGATGACAAACACAATTTTGCCAAAACCGGCGCGCAAAGCATCATAGACGCTGTAATCCATTATCGTTTCGCCGTTGGGACCCAAACCGTCAATCTGTTTAAGTCCGCCATAACGGCTGCCCATTCCGGCTGCCAATACAAATAAGGTGGGTTGCATAGTATTGAAGAATATTTTGAAATGTTCCTTAATTCCTGATCTCCGTTCCTCCCTCTTCAGGGTGCAGGAAAGGCTTGACATACAAAGGAATTTTCTTTTCTTTAAGCGGGGCAATAGTCTTCGGGTGAATTATTTGTGCCCCGTGTGACAGGATTTGTTCGGTCTCTTCATAAGTAAGATTAGGTAATAAGCGTGCGTTACTGTCTTGCAGCGGGTCGGCACTCATCACTCCCGGTACATCTTTCCAGAGTGTGACTGACTTTGCGTCAAGCAGATTAGCCAACAATGCCGCCGTATAGTCCGAACCCTCGCGGCCAAGTGTTGTACGTTGGCCATCAGTCGTTCCTGCTATGAACCCTTGCGTCACATACACTTTCGCTGGATGTGTCTTTAGGTAACTCTTTAGTTGCCTCTGTGTCAGATCCATATCTACATTGGCGCGACGGTATGCGTGGTCTGTCACCATCACTTGGGTTATGTCTATCCACTCGTTGTCTATACCGCAGTGATTCAAATAGGCACTCACAATCCGCGTCGATTGCAACTCGCCTGTGCTGACCACTTGGTCGTACAACTCGTCAAACCCTGACAAATCGTAATCGCACAACGCACGAACAAGGCCCTCTAACGCATTGGTCGTCTTACCCATTGCTGACACCACAACCATTAGTTGCTCATCGGTCTGACCTATGATGCGCCCTATGTTACGGATACCCTCCGCATCTCTTACGGAAGCGCCTCCAAACTTATAAACGACCATGATTATCCTGGAGATTTGCCATACGAATAGCCGTAACAGCACCTTCAACTCCCTTATTGCCCAACTCGCCGTCTGCACGCTCACGAGCCTGATCCTTGTCATTCACAGTCAGTACCGAGAAAATAACAGGAGTTTTGCCCATCGAGTTCAAACGTGTCACACCTTCAGTCACCGACTGGCATACGTAATCAAAATGTGGCGTATCGCCCTTAATGACGCAGCCTATTACGATTATTGCGTCCACTTTTCCAATCAAACGTGCTGCCGCGTATGTCAGTTCGACTGTACCGGGAACGTGTACAACACGTATGTTTTTATCCGGTACGCCGTTCTTGTGAAGTGTATGCAAAGCCCCGTTTGACAGTTTATACGTGATGTCGGCGTTCCAATCGGCTACTACTATCGCGTAACGTTGCTCTGCCACCACCTCCTTGGCGGGAAGTTTGGTGACATCATATCTTGACAGATTGGCTCTCACTGTTTTATTCCTCCGTCAGAGCAATGTATTTGTCAATATCCGATGCTTCGGCAGATGTCGGATATTGCTTACGAATCATCTCAAACACTTTCTTTGCTTGTTCCTTGTCACCGAGTTCAAGATATACAAATCCTGCTTTTTTTAGGCTCATAGGAGCTACTATCTCGTTGTCGGAGTTGGCTGCTGAACGGAATGCGACAGCCGCTTTCTCTAATTCATCCATTTGCACATAGGCATCGCCAAGCAACTGACGGGCAGCAGGGTCAATGGTCAGATCTTTAGCCGAGAATTTCTTCAGGTACTTGGCTGCTTCTTCATATTCACCAAGCTTGTAGTGGCATATCCCGGCATACAGAGCTGCCAATTCGCCTTCCTGATATCGGCTGTACTCATCGGCTATTGCCTCAAAGCCAATACATTCAGCATCATCACCGGATAAAGCTTTCTGCCAATCGCCTGCAGTAAAATATACTTCTGCCTTGGCGTTTTCATTGCTTGCTTCAATTGCCTTGGGTTTAATAACGTATTTGTTGACAGTTATGCAGCCCCCCACGACAACTACTATTGCCAATACTATCCACGTGAGCATATTTTTGTGCTCTTCTATCCATACACTGGTTGTGGACATAACCTCTTCTACGTTCTCAAGATTCTGGTCTTGTTTCGTAAAATCTTCTTTCTTTGCCATAATATTTTTAGAATTTATAATTTTCTGTTTCCGAAAAAGCGCGCAAAAATATGCTATTTATTTGACTTATACAACTTTTTTGCAAAAAACGCAATATTGTGTTTGCAGCCAGCCATCCCAATCGTTCATCCATATTGCCTACATAGGTTCTGTATCAGGTTGAATTATAACACCTTTGCACAACCCGCTTGCCGATAACTCTTTCAGTATCTGTCCCAACATCTCTTTGCCTTTTTTTATCGGTGCCGTCCGCTCAATACGCAGCTGAATCTGTCTTATATGCAGATTCTGTATGCGAGTTATCGAGGGAGGCATCACAGCCGAACATCTCTGTCCAAAAACATCGGTCAAATGTCCTCGCAATTCCGTTGCTGCCGCTTCCGCACGCTCTTCATCCCTATGTTTGACTGTCAGAGTGATAAGATGACAGAAAGGCGGAAAGCGGAATTGGCTCCTCTCCTGACGCTGCCATTGATAAAAACCGTCCGTATCGTGACCACGCAAGTAATCAAAAACAGGATGATTGGGGTCGAATGTCTGTATTATAACTTCCCCTTGCTGACCTTTTCTTCCTGCCCTTCCCGCCACCTGCTCCAACATCTGAAAGGCACGCTCATAACTGCGAAAGGACGGCTGATTGAACAGCGTGTCTGCCTGTAGAACGGCTACCAGACTCACATCGTCAAAATGTAAACCCTTAGTCACCATCTGCGTCCCTATCAATATATCCACTTTATGCTCTGAAAACGAACTGATAATCTCTTGATAAGCGTTCTTCCTACGTGTCGAGTCCAAGTCCATTCTTGCCACGCTTGCTTTAGGAAAGAGGTGAGCCACCTCGTCCTCCAACCGCTCCGTACCGAAACCGTGAATTTTCATCTCGCTGCCGCACTCACTGCACGCTGACATTATCCCCGTTTCCGCTCCGCAATAGTGACATTGCAGATAACTGCCTCTTATAGTGCGGTGTACAGTCAACGACACATCGCAATTTGGACACTTGGGTACGCTTCCGCAATTACTGCACTGCATATACGGCGCATAGCCTCTTCTGTTTTGGAATAAAATAATTTGTTTCCCCTTTGCCAGCTCTTCCTGTATTCTTGCTACCAACGGGTCACTCAAATGACCGTACATCTCTTTCCTGTGGTACTGCCTGTTAAGGTCAATCAGAGTTATACGTGGTAACCGAAGACCTTGAAAACGTTCTGTCATCCTGCTGCATCCGTACTTGCCGGTTTCCACGTTATACATAGTCTCAATCGATGGAGTTGCTGTTCCTAACAGAGCATAAGCCCCTTGCTGATAAGCCAGCATTATTGCAACCGACCGCCCGTGATACCTCGGTGCCGGATCTTGTTGCTTGTAACTCTGCTCATGCTCCTCATCCACAATCACTAACCCCAAATCCCTGAATGGCAGAAACACTGCTGACCGCGCACCAACCACCACTTGCGGTTTGCCGTGTCTCAATACCTGTTTATACGCCTCCGCTCGCTTGCCGTCACTGACTCGCGAATGATAAACCAAGAGTCTGTCACCAAACACCCGTTGAAGTCTGTCCGTCAACTGTGCGGTCAAGGCTATCTCCGGTACCAAGTACAGCACCTGCTTGCCTGCACGTAACTGCTCTTTTATCAAGTGGATATAAACTTCCGTCTTGCCAGATGATGTCACCCCATGCAGCAGCACAACACGTTTGTCTTGCCATTGCGTCCGTATATCTTTCATCGCCCGCTCCTGTTGTTCAGTCAGTTCAAAAGGGTCTTGTACAATAGTAATATGCACCTGATTCTTCCTTTCACAAGGACTCGTAGAGAAAGAGAACTGCCTGTCCATCACTTTTTTTGGTAATGCTGCGGCTAATACGTCTCCTATCGGGCACATGTAATAGTCACTCATCCATTGCCACAAGAGCAACTGATTATCCGTCACAACGGCCTCTTCATCCAGCACCGCTGTCACATCCCGTACCTTACTGTCATCTAACAATGGCGATAACTCGGTATATGTTTTATACACTATCCCCACCACCTCTTTTTTCGCAAGTGGCACAACAACTCTGCAGCCTGCCTTCAACGCCATATCCGCAGCCGTGCGATACGTGTAGGTACCCTGTATGGCAAAGGGGAGTATGACTTCTATATACATTATTGTGCGGTTGTAAATATATGCAACTTGCTTATCGCGATGCCTATTATAATGAATATCACCAATATCACAAGACTCAACGCAAAGCAAATAAGCAGCCGCCAAAACGTTCCCCAATAGCCGTATCCGAACAACTGCTTGTACGTGGCAAAGGTGTAAAAGACAATCAGTATCGTACTCGCCAATGCTCCTTCCGCAAAAAGTGATGACAGCAGAAACGTCAGTATCGCTATATAAACCTGTAGGAAGAATCCTTCGGGAATACTGTGATTAGGGTAGAGTGGGGCGTTACGAAACAATATCCACGTAGGCAGTATAAAGATGCAGCCATTTGCTAATGCACTGATACTCTGATGTTCGTCTAACCATCTCAATGCATAATCGACATATTGAAAGCCGATTTCCGAGATATCTGTGGCGGGTCTTGGAAAGAAGAACTGTATCAATGCAACTACTGCTGCCAAAATGAATAACAATTTTACAGGCGGATAACTTACCTGACGTTTGCCGCTGATATAGTCGCGAACAAGATAACCCGGACGCAATAGCAATTGCCACAACGTGTATATGGCTGAACGCGACTCTATACCCCACAACTGACCTATTCCCTGCCACATCGCAAGCCAGCTGATACGGCCATGATGTGCTGATTGGGAACATCTGGGACAATAATTGCCCCTATACCTGTATCCGCAGTTATTGCAAACATGCGCACTCCCGTCCATCTTGTATTCAATAGGACTCTCTTGCCATGCCCTGAACGCAGTCCATTTAATCGACAGTACTTGCCGAACATTCCCACAAGACCGACGCATCATCTGCCACTGCTTTGTCAAAACGTTTTTCTTAGTCTGCATTTTTCATTAGTGTTTGAGTATATATTCACCGTCGAAAGCTGAAAAGTCTGCAATTATCTCAAAATTCCGCCGCCACTTCCACAAAGTAATGCCTTTGACAAAGAAAGCTGCCTAACTTAATTAGGTAGCTTTCTTTGTTTATGTACCCTTGCTTACTTCGATTCCTGACGAGGCGAATATGACTCGCGAGCCGGAGCTCCGGGATAAGAGGGTGTAGGTATAATCGGTGAGGTACTCTGTAAAATCTGACCACTTGTCATCGTTACCAACGATGTCTCAGGATTGATATAAGTTTTCATAGTACTTTATTATTTCGTTATTAAAGTTCATTTCCTTGTGCGTCATATACCTTTCCTTCGCGGATAATGTACAGCACACCGTTACGAATCACTTTCTCTGCACCCTCTTGTGCATCAACAGCGGAATCAATAGCCGTAGGTACACCGCGCTGGCCTACTACACGGATTGCGTAAGCCGTGGTCGTGCCGCGAGCCAAATCAAGCGTATAAGCACCACGGGTAAGGTCGGCAACAACTATGCCGTTCATCGTCAGCAGCACTTGCGTACCAGCCTTGCTCTCTACAGCTGCTATCGTATAAGCACCTGCCTTAGGAGCATAAATGCCCATCGGATATTCGGTTACGTCATTTTCATCGGCGGCCACCGTATTGACGCACAACTTGGCATCATAGCGGTTAACCCACATCTGTGCCACCTTGCTGCTGACACCCACCTTGGCAAGATCCTCTCCGATGACATATTCATCAAGAGCATCTTCCGAAGTAAGCAGATAAACGCGATCCGTTACCTGCGTATCATCCGAAATGGTGATAACACTTTCATCACTCTCGTATGCACTGCGGCGTATGGGCGCGCTCATCGGGAACTGCTCAACAGCCACCGCGCACGAAACCTTGGCCTGTACAAACACCGCTTTACCTACATACATTGCTTCTGCATCAAGCGTCTTGGTGTCATAACTGTCATCTCCGGGTTTGTAGAACTGACCGAAAGTAACCTGTTCGACTGACATCTGTACTGTATAGAGCGTAGGATTGCCTATGCCGTTCCAGTTCTCTGCCAATGTGGTGGCATAACCGCCGTTATCATAGAGACTTACCATAACTTGATCCGCATAAACAATGGCAGCACCTGATTTCTTCGTGAATGTTACCTCTGCTTGCGCATCATTGAAGTAAATCATATACAGGCGACCCGGTACCAAAGTCTTGTCCGCTTGTTGTGCCAGGAACTCCCATGCCGATTTGTCGGTATCTTTGTCCTCATCAGCGATAGTGGCACGTGTCGCACCGTTGAAACTGATGATGTGGTAATCTTTGCCGAGAGTTAATGTGTTGTTGCTTGCATTCATTATGCTTGCTCCGTTGCACTCGAACGGAACGGCAAAGTCGTACCATGTCTTGGCAGCTGCGTTGAACTGATATTTGAAGTAAGCGTTGCCGCCGGTAGCAATCTGCACATTATCTGCGCCAATCAACTGACCGGCACCGGTAGCACTTGCCTTGATAGTCAGGTTGGCAACCGTAGTGGGTTCAACCACAGTCTGCACACCATCAACCTCAATTACCAAATCGGTGGGTTCTTCGGGTGTCTCAGGCTCATCCGGTTCGTCATCGTCCTTGACACCTGTAGCACTCAAAGTTACGTCGCCCGTAACGGTAATAACCTTGTCACCTGTGGTGTTGTCGTTCCACTTGGCGGACTCATACCCTGCGGCAGGAACAAGCGTCAGCGTTACCTTTTCACCGTATTCATACGTACCTGCGCCGGTGACGGTGCAGTTCGTAGTGGTCACTTTCACCGTATATCTGTTCTTCACCGCACTGATTTCAGCTGTATAAGTAACAGGATCCGGCGAAACAACAGCCGATACTGTGGGCCACCATGTTACTGTGTATGTATATTCAGCATCTGATTGTTTAGTATAATTGGGAGCGTCAGGTGTCTGTCCTACCTCCACATACTGTACCTCACCTATTTGGTCGTCGTATTCGTCATTGAACGTAACAGCGGCTTTCTGGCGTGCAGCAGTAAACTGGGCGGTATAGCTCATATCCGCCGTGGCAACCGTCTGTCCGTCGATGGCGGGCTGCCAACCGGCAAACGTGTAGGTGAACTCGGCTGTCGCGGGTTTTTCAGGCACACCGGTATAGAGTCCTGCAAGCAGTGTCCCCTCTTTGACAGCCTCACAGACTTTCAGTTCCGAACCATCATAGTTCTTGAAGATGATGGTGAACTCGGTCTTGGGTTCGGGAGTGAAGACTGCCTGATAGGTCTGATCGCCTGTTACGGCACCGATACCAGGAGACCATGTGAGGAAGTAACCTGTCTTGGCGGGAGTATTCTTGCACTCAGGTATCTCATCGCGGGTCAGGAAGTGACGCTCTATCTCCTTTCCGTTCTCGTCAAGGAAGATGATGGTGTACTTGCGCTGCGTCGCCTCATAGACCGCCGTATAGGTAGCATCCTCAGTCACAGGAGCAAAGGCGGGCATCCAACCAGTAAATGTATAGGTGTAGTCCACGTCTTCCGCACGAGTCGGGTTGGTGCCGTTGAAGAAAGGCATCGAGCCGTAGGACAATCCATAGAAGGTAGGATTGCTCTCGTTGTCGAGAATATCGCTTCCGTCCCAGTTGACGAACGTTACATAGAACTGTTTCTCGTGCCAGCGGGGTTCAGAGTATGCGCCTTCGTCGTCGTCATACACGTAGTACTTGCCGTTGGTTGCACGGTAGAGGTTGTCTTCCAGCTCCACCTCCCACCATTGTTCTTCCACGAGGATGAAGAGTCTGCCGTCGCCTGCAGCATCGCTGTAAGTATGGTCGGCATTGAGACGCGGCTCGGTACCGATCTCTTCTGTTTTGCTTTCCTGGGTCGCTATTGCCACGTAAGCACCCGGCTTGACATACCATACACCGTAATTGTCATATACGAACGGATGGGCATCCGTCATTATGCGCCATTTGTCCTCCACGAAGCAGTATGCCTGTCCGGCAGGGGTCGATGCGGATTCGGCAAAAGCAGGATCCTGGCCTTCGCTGTTGCGAAGCAGGGCGGGAACGGTGGCTATACCCTCGCAGAACTCTTTGCTGCTTGTATAGAATTGGTAGAGCAGGTCATCGGCAGAGGCGGGAGCGGCAGTAGTGAAACGTACCGTACCGGCATCCGCATTGTTGGAGAAGATGTTTGCGCCAGACGTAGTAGTCAGCAGACGCCCCTTGATGTCGAATGTACCATGTACATTGAGTTTGGCATCACCTATGGCCTCTAACGAGGACACTTTGCGAACGGTCGGCTTGCCTCCCCACGAAGGCGTGTAACCTACCACCTGCGCGTACGCGTTACGTGCGAACTTATCCCATTGGTCAGTATCGAACAAGTAAAGCGAAATACCCGGATTGACCGTCACGGTCGCTTCCTTGTCCACCTCAATCTCCGTACCCGGAATCATCTCCGTACTCTGGGTAATGTCCATCTCACCAGTCAGCAGGTGAATCTTCATATTGCTTGTCAGAGGCAGTACGAACAACTTCGAATCGAATTCCTTCATGCCCAGAGCCTGGAGCATCGGAAGAGCAATCACCATCGAGCCAAGGTGGGCACCGCTGTTCACGTCATATACCTGCTTGTCGTTTTTCACATCGTACCACTTGCGAACCCATGTGTTCTCCGCATCTGCGGCAGGATCCATCAAGTACATAGCGTTCTCGCCCGACAAACCTACTACCTGTATATTATCCGCAGCAGCTGTTATACCGGCACCGTGTGCGGCAAACGCTGTGTAAAGGCGTGAACCCGGATGATAAACCGTTGCCGCCTCCACGTTCTGGATAAAGTACTGGTTCAGCGGGAACGTTTTCTTCTCATCTGCTGCCTGATAGATATTGAATGCATTGCCTGCACCGGGCCAGTCATAAACCTGGAAGAACTCGCGGACTGTAGAACCGCGCCTTGCATGAATCTCGCCGTCACCTATCACGTAACCCCATGCATACAAAACAGCGCCGTCTTCCAAAGTCATTGTGCTTCCGGAATTGAGTCTGATCAGACCGTATGCACCGGTGGAAGTGCCACTTGAGGCTGCCTCCATCACATTGCCGCACAATTGGTAACCGCCTGTCTCAATCTTGCCGTACGCATCCAAATGTGCATCCGAAGCGAAAGTCAGAGTCAGGTATGCCTTGTGTTCAGTTGCATCGCGGGTACGGGTAACCTTGCCGTTCAAGGACTCTTTCTGCGATGCCGAAGCCGGTACCAGCAGGGTCGCGTTGGCGGGCAGTGTGTAGTAACCCGCAGGAACGGTATAGTTGTTGATCATCAAGATGGTCAGCACCTCGTCCGGATTGTTCTGTGCATAGAGCAGAGCCTCTTCCAACGTGCCGTATGCGGTCGAACCGATGGCGCAGACGCTGACGGCATCATTGCTCGCATTCTCCGCCGTACCGATAAAGAAGCGGTAGCCGTCCACGTAGGCCTGACCGGCACCGAGATTATATATAGCTTGGTTGGCAGCAAGAGAATATCCGTTAACCCACTCGTCCATCACGAAATAGCCCGAAGCAATTGTAACGCCGCTACCATCAATCTCAGGCAGGCTGCCGTTCGTATTCGAAGCACTGAAGCGCGCACCGTCAACCGTTACCGTATTCCCGGCATTGAGAGCAACGGCGTTTCCTGTGCCGGTCGCAACAGCATTGAGAATGGCATATTGACCGAGGTCTGCCTTGCCGTTCAGTACGTCCATGGCCGTTGCTGTCGGAGCTGTAGCCGTAATCTTCACATTGTGAGCAGTAAAACCGCCCGCATTCACAGCCACACCTTTCGCATACGAACCGGTGGAGGCAACGTTCACCTTGCCGCCTTTCATATTGACAGAACCGTTATTCATCAGAATTCCCGTTCCGCCATCGGAAGCAGACACTTTGACCTCGCCGCTCAACATATTCACTGTACCGTTGTTGACCTCTATACCAACCGAAGTAGCCGTCAATTTGCCGTCATTAAGGTTGAAAACGGCACCCGAAAGCACTGTTACCGCACGTTCGCCGATAATCTCGCCGCGCTTGAGCGTCAGCGTACCCGATGTAACGGTCAGCGTCTGACCCTCCGACTGAATGACACCGACCATCTTGCTGTCGATAACCGTCACGTCACCGCCGTTCACATTCAACTTGCCTCCCAAACTGCGGGCGTTCAAGTCAAGCGTCAGATTCTTTGTTATGTCTTGGGTCGAACCCAATGTCACATCGCGGAGCAATTGGATTGTATCGCCGTCAGCCGCTTGTGCCAGACCGTCTGCCCACGAGAGTGTCTTCTGTATGCTGCCGTTCTTCACCAAAACGTCGTTGGCGGCGGCTGCCTCAACATTCACCTTGATAACGGCTTTGAACGAAGCTCCGCCTTTGGACGCAAGCGTCAGGTCGGCGGTATAAGTACCTACGGCAGAAGCCGTGAACGACACGGGTATAGTCACTACATTGTCGGCAAACGCAGCGTCTGCCCAATTCAGACTGAACGTCCCGCCTGCTGTAGCGTTGGCGAAAGCCGGCGTGTTGAAATCAGCAAGAGAGGTTGCGTGTCCGGTTGAAAAGGACACGTTCCAGTTCTTGGTCTCGCCTGCAGATGTATATACAAGTTGTCCGCCTGTGCAGCTATACACGGGGATGGCTTTGAAGACAGCCTTGTACGTGCCTATCGTCTGGTAACTCCCTTTATAAACAGTTCCCGTAGGTTCTTCAAGGGGGAAGAAATACGGAGTACCCGTACCATCAAAATTACTCGTCGTTCCCGAACTCAACACAGAGTCCAAACGAGGCATCTCAGTAAA
The DNA here is from genome assembly GCA_024683975.1 of Paludibacteraceae bacterium. Lineage (GTDB taxonomy): Bacteria > Bacteroidota > Bacteroidia > Bacteroidales > Paludibacteraceae > Colicola. The sequence goes on along the minus strand of JAIKXR010000093.1, from coordinate 839 downwards.
AGTCTCGTTTGTTTCAACCTTTGTCCAGTGGTCGAAATAGTAACCTTCATCAGGTTTCGCGTAGTAATAGGCGTACACATAAAGCCCGCCTTGAGGCAATGCTTCCGTCATAGTGGTACCCTTATGCGAAAAAGTACTTTCCGCTGAAACTGTTTGGTATTCAGGTGTAGGTGATGTCACTTCTGATACCGCCACCTGACCATTACCGTCTGTCACCGCTTTCGCTGTCGCATAGACAGTGATTTTGGAAGGCAGACTCTGTGCCCAAACTTGCAGAGTCCCAAGCATCAAACCCAGAACAACCGCCGAAAATCGAATCATTTGTTTCATAAGTTTTTATTTATGATTTAATAATTATTGTATTACACGTCAATGTCCTACCCAAGTGGCAAATCATACCCGCCGTAATGAAGCATTGCACTTGTAGCGAAACATTCCGATGCTTCACACAGAAGCACATATAACCATACTACTCACACAATCACTCCGATACTGAAAAAACACGCAAAAATACGACATTTTGTCATTTATTCAAAAAAAAATATCAATTAACTGCAAATTAAGTGCATTTTATCACCTTGACTATACAAATTCCATATGGAATGCAGACACTCAGCCTGCAGCAAAAAGTCATCACATTTCGTTATTTTTTGATAAACCGACAACCCGAAATTTCGAGATCCCCTTATCCCTGTTTGTCTCAAAAAACCACCCCCCGTATCACCTTTTCGTGATGCGGGGGGTGGGATTCCAAAGTTGCGGTGCCTACAGTTCCAGACGTTTGTTACCCGGTGCATCGTAGATGCCCGACAAACTGCTCTCTTCGCCGCCAGCTGCTA